>NZ_FMTK01000026.1:0-82540 GCF_900100025.1 Pseudomonas sp. NFACC56-3
AGCCACTTTGATGTTGACTGAAACACCGCTATCGCGAGCAAGCTCGCTCCCACATTTTGCTCTGTGGCGAACTCATTTTTTGTGAGCACTGAAAATGGGCTTCAGTAACCCCGGCTGAAATCCACTTCCCCGCGCAGCGCTTCGTCCGCCTGGTAGGCCCGCAGGTTTTCCAGGAACAATTGCACCATCATCGGTGGCGAGGTCGGTGCCGAGCTGTGGCCGGTCAGCAGCAGCCCCCAGGCAGTCCAGAACGGATGGCGCTGTGGCAATGGCTCCTGGCGGCAGACATCGATCACCGCACCGGCCAGGTGCCCGTCCTTCAGGGCTTGCACCAAGTCCGCATCCACCACCGCCACGCCGCGACCGACGTTGATGAACAACCCGCTCGGCTTGAATTGCTTGAACAGCGCCGCGTCGTAGATGTCATGGGTATCCGGCGTATTGGGCAGCAAATTGATCACGTAATCCATTTCGCCCACCAGACGAGGCAAGTCCTTCAACGCCCCGACTTCGATAAACGGTGCCAACGTCCTGGCTTCGCTGGCGATGCCATACAGCTGCACGCCGAACGGTACCAGGAACTGCGCCACACGCTGGCCGATGTCCCCCGTGCCGACGATCAACACCTTGCGCCCGGCCAGGCCTTGCCCCTGGCGGTTGTCCCACTTGCGCTCGACCTGGCTGACCAACCGGGCCAGCACCTCGCGCTCATGGCCGAGCATGTAGGTGAGCACGTACTCGGCCATCACCTGGCCAAAAATGCCCACCGCACGCGTCAGGCGGTAATCGCGGCTCAAGCCATCGGCCAGCAACGGCGTGATGCCCGCCCAGGTCGATTGCAGCCAACGGGGCTGGTGGCCCTGACGCAACAGGGTGGCCAGCAGATCAGGCTGGCCGAGCCAGACCGGACAATCGGCGGCCAGTCGCGACAGTTCGGCGGAATCGCCGCTGGTCAGGACTTCAATATCGGGTGCAGCCTGGCGCAGAAGCTGGGCATACACCGAGTGATCGTGTTCGGCAATCAGAACGCGCATGAATCAAACCTTTCAAAAACAGTGCAGACGAGCGCCGGCAGAGTGTCGCTCCATCCCTGCGATCGTCGTCAATAAACCATTCCAGTATTACAAAAGGCACCCAGGACAGATGCCCCCACTGCCGTCAGACCGGGTCGTTGCGGCGCAACAACTCTTCGGGCAAATGCTCGATGTACTCATCTTCGGCCGGCGGCATCTGCAAGTGATAGCCCTGGGTGTCGAGGTTTTCCAACACCTTGCCGATGTCTTCCCGGGACAGCTCCCGCTCGGGACTCAGCACCAGGTCGAAGGCATGGATCGCCTTGCCAAAGGCGGCCATCAACGGCTCGGGAACACGCTTCAAGGCATCGCTCTTGAGCACATACAGGTACATCTCGTTTTTCTTCGAGCTGCGGTAGATGGAGCAGATACGTTTCAAGGCTGTTCTCCGGCAGTGGCCAGGCTGTCGAGCAGCGCCTGGCCCATCAATTCGCGACGCCAGCCACGCAGCGAATCGGGCAATTGATAAGGGCCCTCGGGAAAGCCGCTCTTGATCAGCGCTTCGAGGGTTTTCTTGCGCAGCATCAGCTCCGGAGCAATCTCCAGGCGCTCGGCTTCAGCCTGTCCCAACGCCCGCAGGCGCTTGACCAGGGCCGAGGCCTCGATGGGCAACGGCTCGGCCACGGCCGGCGGCCATTGCTCGGGCGGAATGCTGGCGGCGCGCTGGATCAAGTCCAGCAGAAACTGGCCATCCTGGCGCACGGTACGCGGGTGCATGTCTTCGATCTTCGCCAGTGCGCCGAGGTTATCCGGCTGGGTGCGGGCCAGGGGCCACAGCGAATGCTCGCGGATGATGCGGTTACGCGGCAGGTCACGGGCCCGCGCCTCGCGTTCGCGCCAGGCGCACAACTCGCGCAGCACGGCCAATTGAGCGCGGGACAGTTTCCAGGCCAGCTTGGCCTCGCGGTAGACCTCGTACGGGTCGACTTCGCGACGCAGGTTGGCCACCAGTTCGGCGCCATCCTCCAGGACCCAGCGGTATTTTTCGTCGGAAAGCTTCGGGCGCAGTTGTACGAAAACCTCTGCCAGATGCACGGCATCCTCTGCCGCGTAGCTGATCTGCGTCTCGGACAGGGGCCGTTGCAACCAGTCGGAACGCGTCTCGCCCTTGGGCAACTCGATGCCCAGCACTTCCTGCACCAGCCGCGAATAGCCCATGGAGAAACCCAGGTTCAGGTAGGCGGCGGCCAGTTGAGTATCGAACAGCGGCGCGGGCAGGCTGCCAGTGAGGCGCAGCAGCACTTCAAGGTCTTCGCTACAGGCGTGCAGCACCTTGAGCACCGCCGGGTTTTCCAGCAGGGCGGCCAAGGGCTGCCAATTGTCGATGGTCAAGGGGTCGATCAGGTAGGCACGCTTGCCGTCGCCGATCTGCAGCAAACCGGCAATGGGATAAAAGGTGTCGACCCGCATGAATTCGGTGTCGAGGGCGACGAATGGCAATTGCTGCCACTCGGCGCAAAACTGACCGAGGCTATCGTTGTCGCGAATCCAGTGAATATCGATGGCCACACGGCTCTCCCTTGAAGAATGGCGCGCAGTATATATCGCCGCTGGCGATTGCGAGCATCCATAGAGCGGCCGCCTGAGAGAAATCGCCTGCGAAAAAGCAAGAATAGTCCTACATCAAGAATTAACCGGTCTTACGCAACACATAAACTCGCGTCAACGCGAAACCGGGCAGGAAATCCTGGTACCAAAGCACGCTGAAACCGGCCTGGCGGAACTCGGCTTCGACATCAGCCTTGTCGGCCAGGCTCCGTTGCGGGGCCTGGCCGATCTTGAGGCGTCCTTCGATTTGCACCGAAACGATCACCGTGTCGCGACTGACCCGATGAAACTCGCGCAACAGCGCCAGGCGATGCTCGCTGGCACTGACGTGGCGAAACAGCTGCAGACAGAGAATACAGTCCACCGCGTTGGCCGACAGCCCGAGGGTGAAGGCCGAACTCGGGAAGGTCTTGACCCGCTGGAGCAACGCGCCGCCATGGTGGGTGAGCGCATGTTCGAGCATGTCCGGCGACGGGTCCGCCGCCAGAATCACCCGGTTGGCGTGCTCGGCCAGTACCGGCCAGAACCGCCCCGCCCCACAGGCCACATCCAGCACCAGTCCCGGCTCACCCGCCACCTTCAGGGCATTGCGCACCATGTGCTCGTTACGCCAGAACGCCAGGCGCAAGCGCCGAGGCGCCGGCTGGCAGCACATTTGCGCGTGTTCCCGGTCGTGTTGCCTGGCGAACTCAAGCTCGACGGTGGAAGGGGGCTGCCCGGACATACAAACGGCTCTTGGGGAATGAATGGGGACAGGTTAAACAACCCGGCGTGAAAAAAAGGTGGAGGCGATCATTCCCGGGCGAGCACTCCGTCGATGACCGCGCCGCGGCAGTTGGCGAACAGGTCCAGGTCCCGGTTGTAGACCTGGCTGTTGACTTCCAGCAGCCCGAGCATCGAGTGAAACAGGTTGTCTTGGCTCAAGGGCTTTTCCCGGCTCAGTTGCAGGCAATGGGTATCGACCGAAAAAGACTTCTGATAGCTGTCGGAGAACCAGGCCAGCATCGCCACGTGTTTCTGTTGCTCCGGGGCGAGCATGTAGGGCGTGCCATGGAGAAACAGGTTGTATTCACCCAGGGACTCGCCATGGTCCGACAGGTACAGCATGGCCGTGTCGACCTTGTCCTGGTTGGCCCGCAGCAGGTCGATCAGGGTCGACAGCACGTGATCGGTGTACACCAGCGTGTTGTCGTAGCCATTGACGATGCTCTCGCGGCTGCAATTGTTCAGCGCGTTGCTTTCGCACACCGGGGTGAAATGCTCGTACTCCTTGGGATAGCGCTTGAAGTACTCCGGTCCGTGACTGCCCATCTGGTGCAGCACCAGTACCGTGTCCTTGTCGAGCGTGTCGATGAAGTGCTGCAGGCCTTGGAGCAGGATCTCGTCGCGGCACTCACTGTTGGCGCACAGGGCCGGGTCCTTGAGATTGCTGACATCCTGCAGCGTGACCCGATCGCAGGTGCCCTTGCAGCCGGACTGGTTGTCCCGCCAGATCACCTCCAGCCCGGCGCGCTTGAGCACATCCAGCAAGCCCTCTTCATTCCTGGCCTTGCTGGCGTCGTAGTTTTTGCGTCCCATGTTGGAAAACATGCAGGGCACCGACACGGCGGTTTCGGTGCCGCAGGAATGCACGTCGGTGAAGGCGATCAGGCCGGCCTCTTTGTCCAGTGTCGGCGTGGTGTCGCGGTTATAACCGAGGATGCCGAAGTTCTCGGCCCGGGCACTCTCGCCCACCACCAGGACAGTCAGGGATTTGCGGCCGTGGGTTTGCCAGGCCGGGTTGCGGCTCGCATCTTCGCCCACGGTGATGAACGGCTGCTTGGCCGACGCGACCTGCTCACGCAAGTACCCGAATGAAGCACCGATGTAGTTGCTCGGTACGACCATCAAGCGCAGTTCGTGGTGGTTACGAAACAGCGAAGACAGGCCTTGGTAGTTGGCCAGGGCGACCAGGCCGATCACGGCGGCCGAGGCCACGCCAACCAGCAACTTACTTAATAATTCTCTGGGCCAACTACGGTAGTTGATCGGGGTCTTGAACAACAACCAGCCTGGCAAGGCACCCAATAAGCCGATATAGGCAAACAACTTCAGCGACAACAGATCACGGACTTCCGTGGCATTGGTTTCGGCGAAGTTGCGCAACATGCCGGCGTCGATCAGTACGCCGTATTGGGCCATGAAATATGCCACGCCAGCGCTGATCAGGAATAGCAGCATCAGCACGGGCTTGAGCAGCGGACGGAAGGCCACGAGTGTCAACACCAGGTTGAACGCGCAGAAAATCATCACGCCAAACGCCGCGCACATCAGCATGCCCCGAGCGTCAGCCGTGGTGATCGCCAGCAAGTGTTGCCAGAGCACGATGTTGAAGCCCACTAACAAAAAGGCACTGGCGGCCAGCGTCACCCACTCGGGGCGCACGGCTTTAATGGTCAGCATGATGGTTGACGGCTTCCTGAAGTTGCTCTTTGAAAAAGAAGTGCCGCAGCAAACATGAAAAAATCGTTTTCTACGGCAACACAAACTTTAGGTAGCCCACCATCAATTTTTCGTGAAAAAGTTGCTATTAAATAATTATTTAAGGAACCCGCCAGGCACCTGTTTCAGGCCTGATGCAGATACCAGCGCCAATCCTGTTCTCCGACTTCGCCCATGAACTGACGGTATTCGGCGCGCTTGACCGCCAGATAAACACCCAGGAACGCCTCGCCAAACGCTTGCCGTGCCCAGGCCGAAGCCTCGAGCGCACGCAGGGTGGTGAGCCAGTCGGTGGGCAGCGGTTCGATCACCTGGGCATAGCCGTTGCCTTCCACAGGTTTCCCGGGATCGCACTGTTCACGGATCCCGTGATGGATACCGCCCAATATCGCCGCCGCAGCCAGGTAAGGGTTGGCATCGGCGCCGCAGATACGATGCTCGATGTGCCGCGAGAATGCCGGGCCACCCGGCACCCTCAGGCTCACGGTGCGGTTGTCCACGCCCCAGGTCGCCGCCAGCGGCGCGTAGCTGTTGCTTTGGAATCGCCGGTAGGAATTGGCGTTCGGGCAGAACATCAACAGCGAATCGAGCAAGGTGTCGAGCATCCCGCCCACCGCATGGCGCAGCAGCGGCGTGCCGTCGCCGGCTTCACTGGCAAACAGGTTGTGGCCCTCGCGGTCCGCCAGACTGACATGCATGTGCATGCCGGAGCCCGCCAAGTGATCGAACGGCTTGGCCATGAAACACGCCTGTATGCCGTGCTTGTGGGCCACGCCCTTGACCAGTCGTTTGTAGCGCACCGCTTCATCCATGGCTTGCAAGGCATCGCTGCGATGTTCGAGGGTGATTTCCACTTGCCCTGGTGCGTATTCGGAAATGGCGGTCCGGGCCGGGATGCCTTGCAGTTTGCAGGCGGCGTACAGGTCGGCCAGGAACGGCTCGATCTGCTCCAGTTCGCGCAAACCATAGACCTGTGTGGCATGCGGTCGTCCACCGTCGGCGTCCCGCGCTGGCTGCGGCCGGCCTTGGTCGTCGCGTTGCGCATCCAGCAGATAAAACTCCAGTTCCGCCGCCATCACCGGGTAATAACCGTCGGCCTGCAGGGCCTCGATCACCTGGCTGAGCAAATAACGCGGATCGGCGATGGTCGCCGGTCCACCTTCCTGGGGATGCATGCTGACCTGCACCGCAGCCGTGGGAATCAACCGCCACGGCATGCGTTGCAAGCTGCCACTGATGGGATAGGCGCGGCAATCGATGTCTCCGACGTCCCACACCAGCCCGGAGTTTTCCACATCGTCGCCATTGATGGTCAGCCCGAGAATCGTACTGGGCAGTGGCCGGCCACTTTCGTAGACCGCCAGCAACTCGTCCCGATGCAACAACTTGCCCCGAGGCACGCCGTTGTTATCGAGGATGAACAACTCGAACAGCTCGATATCGGGATTCTGTGCAAGGAACGCCAGGGCGTCTTGCACGGGTGCAAAAGAAGTTTTCGCAAGGCTCATGAGAAGGCTCGTATTTCCATGTCGGACGGGCGACAAAGCACCGTCAATGCGTGCTCGGCGTTGTGCGAGCACGATCAGTGATCAACAGGAAATACGAGTATCTGGAGGGCGCGCATGACGACAATGCCAGAGTGCCCAAAAGGCCAGCTCGGAAGGCAACGCACCAAGGGCCGGGGCCATGGCAGGCGCGAACCGGCCGACCGGATCGACCGCGGCGTATGAAGGGTATTGGAATGCCAGGGGCGAACCGTCCATGAGCGCATCACAGGAAACACATCGGGCAAGCGTCCCACGGCACCCTGGAGGGTTAAACCTGGATTTGATGGAGCTTGGATCGGCGCAAACTAAACATAGGCAAACGAATCGGTCGTTGATCGGCACGTCGTGTTCCCTACATTATCTGTCCCGTTCCCGACCATGAAAGCGCCTGCCTAGCATTCTCTTGGCACCATCGTTCCGTTAGGATCGTCAGCCTGGTTTGCGCAAGATCCGCGCAAGGAGCACAGCGAGAGACAGAACGGATGCTGAACAGTAACGCCCTCAGAAAGCTCGACATGCAGGACCTCATGGTGTTTAGCGCCGTGTACGAGCAAAGCAGTGTCACCGGCGTGTCCGAGGCATTGTGTGTCAGCCAGTCAACCGTCAGTTATTGCCTCAAGAAACTGCGAACCTGCTTCGAAGATGAACTGTTTATCAACACCCGCACCGGCATGCGCCCCACCTACAAGGCCGAGGGCATGTACGATCATGTGCGCGGCATTTTGCAAAGCATCAACCTGTGCCATGCCGGCAGGCCAACCTTTGATCCGACCCGGCAAGCCATTACCTTCAATATCTGCGCACCGGAATATTTCGAACACCTGATCCTGCCGCAACTGCTGCAAGACTTCGATTACGCCAATCTGCCGGTAGTGGTAAACGTGCACAAGCTCGAAGCCGACATTCCCGCCGAAGAGCTACGCGACGGCAGCCTGGACCTGGTGATCTGCTTCGGCCCGAACTTCCACAGCAACCATACCGATTTCAAATCCCGGCAGCTGTTGCAGGAGGACCTGGTCTGCGTCGTGGATAAACGGGCGACGCCGCTTGAGACGCAACTGAGCCTTCAATCGTTCGTACAGCGCCGACACGTGTTTCCGACGCCCTGGGCGTCAGCGACCAACATGGTGGATGGCTGGCTGTCGCAGCAGGCGCATCACCGGCAAATCGCCGCTCGCGCCAACAGCTACAGTGCCGCACTGAAGATGATCACAGGCACCGACTTCATCCTGACCCTGCCCCGCCGCATCCAGAAACTGCTGGCCAACGAGGCGATTTTCAATCACCACGAAGCGCCCAGGGGGCTGCCAGGGTTTACCTTGAACATGCAGTGGAGCCTGGCCCTCGATCAGGACAGTGCCAACGCCTGGCTACGCGAACAGATCGTCAAGGCCTGCGCCCAAACGATGCCTGATCGTCATTGACCGATCAAGGACTTGGCATACGACTCCCGATCGATGTCGAGGATCTCCACGCACAGCTGCACGCTGACCCCGGCCGGCCATGGCCCCAGGTCCTGGACCACCGCCAGCAGGCTATCGGACAATTGTTTCTTGATTTCCGGCGAGCGTCCGCTGATCAAGGCCAGTTTCACGTGCACGAAACCCTGCTCGCCGATCCCTGTGCCCACTCGAAAAGTCTCGAGCTTCACGGCCCGGCTCTTGATGTCGTGCTCGGCGGAAAATTGACCGGAGGCCACCAGTGCATTGTTCATTCGCAGCAGTGCGACCTCGGCTTTCAGCTCGGGCAGGTTGGCGGTGTACTCCATGTGCAGGTGAGGCATGTGTTCGACTCCGATTCGAAAATATGACGAGGGGGTTTCAGCCGTCATAACCTTACCTCGACTTTATTCGTTCAGGCAGGTTTTGTTTCGCCCCAGGCCGGTGTCAGGGCTCTGTCAGGGGCACGCGTTCGCCCATGAAGGCCTCCAGCCGCGACCGCAACCAGCGCTCGGCCGGGTCACTGTCGACATGGCTCAGCCAGACCATGGACAAATCCAGGTTCGGGGTCTTGAAGGGAAAGGGTTCGTTGAACAGGTGCCCCGAAGCGGCCATGGCGACGGCGGTATAGTCCGGCAGGCTGGCGATCAAGTCGGTGCCGGCCAGCAACGCCGGCAATGCGCTGTATTGCGGCACCGACAGCACGACCTTGCGCGTGCGTCCGATCTCGGCCAGCCATTCATCAGCGAACCCGGCGACGTTGGCGGTATGGGACACCAGCACATGAGGTCGCGAGCAGTACTCGTCCAGGGTCAGCGGCGTGTCCGATGCATCGGCACGCAATACGCGCGGTTGAATGTGTCGCAACAGTTTGCGCTTGGCGTTGGCCGGCAGGCCGCGCGTCTGGCTGATGCCCACGGTGATGTCGCCTGACGCCAGCAAATCAGGGATGCGCCAGTAATCGACATGCTGGACCACGAACACGATTTGCGGCGCCTCTTGCCGCAGGCTGCTCAACAGCGGTGGCAACAGGCCGAACTCGACGTCGTCCGACAGGCCGATGCGAAACGTCATGGTGCTGTTGGCGGGATCGAAATCGTGGGTCAGGCTCAAAGCCACCGACAGCGAATCGAGCGCCGGCGAGAGATGCTGGATGATTTCCTCGGCCCGGGCCGTCGGCTCCATGCGGTGGCCGACGCGAATGAACAGCGGGTCGTTGAACATCTTGCGCAAGCGATTGAGGGCCGAGCTGATGGTCGGCTGGCCCAGGAACAGTTTTTCCGCCACCCGCGTCACGTTGCGCTCAAGCATCAACGTTTCGAAAACCACCATCAGGTTGATGTCGGTCTTGCGCAATTCGTTGCGGTTCATCCCCTGCCCCCCCCGATTCCTCGACTGGATGCAGTGTAGAAACGCCGGGGGCTGTGCGTCTATGCGCAAAAAGGCGAAACACCTGCGCAATACCAGCCAAAGAATTGGTCCTTGATTCCACGCGGGGCTGTAGGAACTGCAAGGCTGCGATCTTTTGCTTGAGACTCAAGCGTCTTGGGAAAGATCGCAGCCTCGTTGCACTCGACAGTTCCTACTCCATGGTCAGTCCTTGGGGTCATAGATGCGCCACACCAGGAAAACCGGCCGACGCTTGGATTCGATATAGGTGCGGCCCAGGTATTCCCCCAGTACGCCGATACCGATCAGTTGCAGTCCGCCCAGGAACGTGACCGCGACCACCAGCGAGGCATAGGAAATCAGGGTCCGCAACACGATGAACATAGCGAACGCAAGCAATATCTGATAACCAATGGAAACGAATTTCCCATAGCCAAAACCGACCACTCGGCTAGGCTTGCAGCCACATGTTCAACGCATGTCTTGAGTGAATGAATCGCAGGGAGCGAACCGATGTATTTTGAAATCTATCGACAGACCCGAGGCACCCCGAGCAGCGGAAAAGGCCAATGGCGCTGGCGCTTGAGAGCCGGCAACCACGAAACGATCGCCAGTGGCGAATCGTATGTGAACAAGAGTGATTGCCTTCACGCCGTCAGATTGATCAAGAACGTCCATGACGAGACGCCCGTAAAAGAAATCTGAACAGCGCCAGGCGGGGTCCGTAGGAGCTGGCGAGGCCTGCGATCTGTTGATCCTGATCTTTCGCTTGAGACTCAAGTGTCTGGAGAAAGATCGCAGTCTCGTTGCACTCGACAGCGCCTACACCGGTTCTGCTTTTTTCTGTGACGATGGTCTCCAGGCAGGTAGGGTATACGGACAAAAGCAGGAGGCCGGCGCAAATGACTCGATCCACCCACAACCGCGACTGGCTGGTGCGGGCTCCCGAATCGAGGAAAATGGAACGCATCGAGGCTTACTTCAGTGGGCACGGCTACACCACTCATCGCCATGACACCTACGCCATCGGCATCACGCTTGCCGGCGTCCAGAGCTTCAACTATCGCCACAGCAAGCGTCATAGCCAACCCGGCGGCACCATCGTCCTGCACCCGGACGAACTGCACGATGGCGAAGCAGGGACCCGCGATGGCTTTCGCTACCGGATGTTCTACATAGAACCGTCGGTGATCCAGCAGGTGTTGGGGGGCAAGCCGCTGCCTTTCATCGAAGGTGGATTGTCCAGCGATCCCCGCCTCAACATCGCGACCCGTCGATTGTTGAACAGCCTGGACCATCCCCTTGACCCGCTGGAGGAAGAGGATGCCATCTACGATGTGGCCCAGGCCCTCGACATTGCGGCGGGCAACAGGCGTGGACGGCGGCTGATCGACTACCCCGCTGCAGAGCGTGCCCGTCTGTTCATCCACGATACCCTCGACCAGGTGATTACCCTGGACGATCTGGTGCAGGCAAGCGGCAGGGACCGATGGGGTCTGTCCCGGGATTTCCGGGCGCTGTACGGCACCAGCCCCTATCGCTACATCACCCAGCGCCGCTTGAGCGAAGCCCGGCGCCTGGCCTTCCACGGTACGCCATTGAGCGAAGTGGCCCTGGCCTGTGGTTTTTTCGATCAGAGCCACATGACCCGGTTGCATACCCAGGCCTTCGGTATTTCACCGGCACGCTGGCTGAACATGCTGCGCTAAGGCAGCGACTTGGCAGCGCAAAAAGCTGCACGATCATCCAATACGCACGCTGGCTCGAACAATAAAGTAGGACGCACCACCCCACCAAGGAGATGCCTCGATGACCCGTTACGCCCCCATCAACTTCGCCCAGAAATACACCCTGTTCCAGGAACAGTGGACGCCGAAAGTCGTGGCCGAAATGAACGACTACCAATTCAAGCTCGCCCGGCTCGAAGGCGACTTCATCTGGCATGCCCACGCCGATACGGATGAAACCTTCATCGTGCTGGAGGGCGAGCTGCGTATCGACTTTCGCGACGGCGCAGTGACGATTGGCCCGGGCGAGATGTACGTGGTCAAAAAAGGTGTGGAGCATAAGCCCAGCGCCGCCCGGGAAGTGAAACTGCTGTTGATCGAGCCTCGCGGCGTGATCAATACCGGCGAAGAAACCAATGAGCGAACGGCGGTCAACGATGTCTGGATCTGACTGAGCCAGGCTCAATCGTATTCGGCTTCCTGGTGGTCGCCCAGCAACCGCCGCTGGCGAGGTGTCGCAGCCGACAGGACCTCAGGATTGAACTGCCAGTGCAGATAGGGTGAGAACTTCTGTGCAACCATGCGCCGGCCATAGTGCACCTGGAGCATGTACCGCGTGCGGTCGGCGGTCCGGTTGTCACTGCCGGCGTGCCATAGTTCGCTGCGCAGAATCAGCACATCGCCCGCCCTGCACAGTATTGGCTGCGCGGGGCGCCCTTGCCATTGCGTTTCGCCCGCTACTGGCGCCCGACCGGCCTTGTGGCTGCCAGGAATCACCTGGGTCGGGCTCAAGTCGGCATCGAGGTCATCCAGGTAAAACTGCGCGGTGAACACCTGCATCGGCAGGTCAAAGGCCGGATCGGCCAACAGGTCTGGCGGCAACGCCATCACCAGGTAATCCAGGTGCAACGGCGCCCCCTTAAAGCCCGGATGGCAACGCCAGGCCGTCTGGCCAATGACATGACAGTCATCGCCCAGGGCAGCCTCGGCCAGCTCGATCACACCGGCCACATCCAGGAACGGCAGCCAGAACGGGTCGCGATTGAACACACATTTGTAATGATCGATCACGCCGCTGTAGTCCCAATGCCGGGGCTTCAACTGGTCGATGGCATGGCGCAGGTTGGCGATCTGCCCGGCATTCAATACACCGGGCATCAGGACAAAGCCCTGCTGATGCAGGGCTCTCAGAAGGTCGTCAGTAGACACGACACCACCGACTTCAGGTACGGAAGCGGCCGGTCAGTTCCGCCAGGTTTCTCGACAGGCTCGAAAGCTGCTGACTGGCCTGCATGCTCTGGGCGGAATTGGATGCCGCTTCGTTGGACAAGTCGCGAATGTCGGAGATGTTGCGGGCAATCTCTTCGGTGACGCTGCTCTGCTCTTCACACGCGTTGGCGATCTGTGCAGCCATGTCATTGATTCGCTGGATAGAGCCGCTGGTACCGCTGAGCACCTCATCGACCCCCGCGGCGCGCTCGACGCTGTCCCGGGCTTTGCTGCTGCCCACATGCATGGCTTGTACAGCCTTGGCGACCCCGCTTTGCAAGCGCTCGATGCGCACCTGAATGTCCTTGGTCGAGTCCTGGGTGCGGGCCGCCAGGGCCCTGACTTCGTCGGCCACGACAGCGAAACCACGGCCTTGCTCACCCGCCCGTGCCGCCTCGATGGCCGCGTTCAGCGCGAGCAGGTTGGTTTGTTCGGCGATCCCCCGAATCACCTCGAGCACCGCACCGATGCTGGACGTTTCCTGGGCCAATGCCTCAATCGTACCCGAGGCGGTTTCGACCTCCTGGGCCAACTGGCGAATCGACTCGATGGTGCTGCTGACCACCTCGGCACCGTCCCGAGACTGACTGCTCGCCTGTTGCGCGGCATCCGAGGCGCTCACCGCGTTATGCGCAACTTCATGCACCGCCGCGCTCATCTGGGTGGCGGCGGTACTGACCTGATCGAGCGCCGCATGTTCGCTGCTGATCAAGCGGTCATTCGTCGCGGCCATATCGGCCATGGCGCGCGCCGCGGAGTCCACCTCCCCGGTCACCCGTCCAACCTCGGCAATCAACGGCTGCAATTTGTCGAGAAAACGATTGAAGGCACCGCCCAATTGGCCCAACTCGTCAGCGGAGCGTACTTCGAGACGCCCTTTCAAATCGCCGCCGCCCTCGGCAATCTGCTCGACGCGGTGCAGCAATCGACGCATAGGGCTCAGCACCACCAACGGCAAGACAATAAGCACAAGGACGCAACAGAGCAGGCCGATCAACAGAATCACACCCTGTTGCACACCGACGGCCTCGCCGTTTTCAATCGCTGCGTCGCCTTCGCGATGCGACGCCGCATCTTCAAGGTCACCCAGCTTGTCGATGGAGTCCCGCATGGTTTCGAACAGGCGTTCACTGTCACCGAAGCTCAGGGCGCTGGCGCCCTGCGGATCGCTTACAGACTGCTCGAGGACCCGCCGCGAAACCTGCATCCATTTCCCGAAGCTGTCATTGAACTGACTGACCAACGCCTGCGCCTCGGCACCGGGCTGCATCGCGGCATATTGCTGCACGCGGTCATAAGCCTGCTTCGCATTCTCGCTGTGACTGGTGCTCAGCGCTTGAATATGCTCATTCGCATGACCATCCAGCAGGCTGCGCTCGGCGACGAAAGCCTGATAAAGATCGCGATCGGCATTGAGCAACAGGCTGATGGCCGGCAGATTACGTTTGGTCAATTGCGTGCTGGACTCAGTCACCTGACCGATGCCACGCATGCCCGTCCACCCCATCAGCACCAACAACAGCGCCAGGAACGCAATGGGCAGAGTGATTTTCCAGCGAAAGCCCAGATCGGCAAAAAACCGCAGCATGGGGTGTCACTCCTTTCATGGGGATTAACTTACCTATCGGCAGCCATGCCTTGAGCTATAGACCATTAGTCCAATTGTTACAAAGCCTTGGGCTGTGATCATGCAGGTTGCGCAGAGGGGCGGG
Organism: Pseudomonas sp. NFACC56-3; assembly: GCF_900100025.1. Classification (NCBI taxonomy): domain Bacteria; kingdom Pseudomonadati; phylum Pseudomonadota; class Gammaproteobacteria; order Pseudomonadales; family Pseudomonadaceae; genus Pseudomonas; species Pseudomonas sp. NFACC56-3. The sequence goes on from NZ_FMTK01000026.1 coordinate 14,186, forward strand.
CGGGATAAAAAAGGCGGGGGGAGGCAATAGCTGCGGGGAGTTTTCTGACATTTTCCGCCCACATAATTTAGGGAGTTTTCTGACTCATCATCTGATTGATGATTTCTCCGGAAGGGCTCTATAGTCCAAGCGTCGTTCGTAAGAGCGGCTTGGGTTTGGCGACTCAATGACAAATGGTAAGAAAGCCCTCAATCAAGCGGAGTTTGAAATGAATAGATACATGGCTCTTACCAGCAATGCCGACGATCAACCCCTCTTCGTCGATACCTCTGCGCCTTTGCACATCCTGCTCGACACGGCGGGTTATAGAATTCGCGCGGTCACCCAGCTTTTAGAGAACCTCGCCATGCGAGGGGACATTCCGAGTGACTCAGTGGTCCTCCAGGATTTTGCACAGCTGTGCTGCATTCCTTTGAGGGATGGCTGCGACGTACTCGATGTCATAGCTCGGCGCTTGGATGCGGAGCCGGTCTAGTTCAAAGGGCCTCTCACGAGGCCCATTCGTCGAGACGAGCATGGTTCGATGGCACCAAACCCCTCCGGTTTGCCCGGACTCGATTAATCACATAAGCATGATCAGCATGAATACACACACCTCGGAGGCCCCGATGGCTACCACAAAAAAGTCGATAAACCACACAAGAAAGTCACTCACGATGAGCTGACATTTCTTGACGTTCGACAAGCTGCACATGATGGTCAACAAGTGTTCAATAAATTTGTAATCACTGGCAAGCTTCCTATACAAAGGCCTGGTTACCACCCGTAAAAACTTCTGCTTTTTTTGAAAAAATGGAAAACGGGGACCGACCACAGCTATGTGCCTGTTCCTCAAACAGTCATCGGCGTAAATCGTATATTCCAGTCCTTGGCTTTAGGCAAAAGACTGGAATTTATTACCTCAAGCCTGCCCGTGATAATAAGTAATCGTCTCTTTTAAGGAGTCCGAAAAGTCATAAATTTGATCGAGTGAAGCAATAGGATGTCGAGTTTCATTTTTGTCCCTATCAAAAACACCTAAATATTTTTGGCTTCTATTGAAGTGGAGTCTGGCGATTGGCTTTCGATTGTTATCGTCCAATAAGATCCCAAAGTAGCTCTGAGTGTCTCTGTGTGCGATCCGTTTCGAGTCGATTACTGTGCGCACTATCGCTTTTATGATATGAAAACCCTCCAACTCCTCCATCGTAGTAAGGACTCGATCCTCAGGCGCATCATTTGTTTCGGGCTGGCTCTCGGATACAACCCGTTCCGCTGGAGTCAGCAGCGGAACGCCGCTGATTGCGGACTTCAGGCGATCGTTAATTTGGTCGTTTAGGAACTGAGATGCAGCTTTTTTGGTGAGAAGCGCGAACTGCTCTCTTACTTTTTGAGTGATCACACCTTCATAGATTCGAGAAGCAAAGAACCGCACAAAATCATCGTCGGGCTGGGTAAACTGGGAAGCCATTTCCCTTTTTATCTGTCCTACGTACTTTAATTCACCTGCCGCGTTAATGATTGATTCAACGTCAAATGCTGACTTTGTAAGCTTTTGCAGCTCAGGTATCACGTGTTCGTCGATATCTAAAAGGTCTATCTCCAAAAATGGCTTTTCATCCATTTTGTTTGGAGCGTCTAAATCGGTGAAGAATCTGTAGAACCTGCCGTTTGTTAAGATTGATATTCTTGCGGTAGTGACGTGGAAATATCTGAATAACTGGCTCGCATGATTTATATTTAGCGATTCGCCAATTTTTTTAGTCTCAATAAGAATCTGAATCTGGCCGTTTTTCAGGATCGCGTAGTCAATTTTTTCGCCTTTTTTTGTACCAATATCACATATATATTCGGGCACGACTTCGGATGGGTCGAAAACGTCATAGCCAAGCACGGTGTGAATGAATGGCATTACAAAAGCAGTCTTAGTTGCTTCCTCGGTTTGGATTGTTGATGCTAACTGATTCACCTTCGCCGACATTGCGTTCAAGCGTTCTATAAATTCCATTTCCTAGCTCCGTAGCCATTTTCCCGAATGGGCCAATAGAGGCTTAACGCTACTACTTGTTAGGTTGTCTCGATACTGGATTTTCGTCCATGCTGGATACCCAAACAGTTTGAAATTAATAAGGAGAGCCAGGCAAGGATTAAACCCAGGCAACGCTGAGCGTTCCGATGCCATACCCTATCCGACCATTCAGTCCTCACGTAGAAACTTCTGCAACCCGCACCAAAAGAACTATTCTGGCCCTAAGCCTCTCGCCGGAGATTTTCTGTCGAGTTACGTTCTGAATGTTGCTGAACATTCAGCGACAGGGCTTGGTAACCCACTGAGGAAAGCGGCAAGAAAGCGGGGACAGACCACGATTAGAGGCAGGCTGATTACAGATAAACACACGATCGTGGCCTGTTCCCAGTCTCCGCTCTAATCCACTCTTCAGACAGGTGAATGATTAGCCACATGCCCAGGCTGCGCATGAAGATCGATGCCTAGCGCATGAATGACCTTGAGTACGGTATCGAATCTCGGTTTTGATCCGGGGGCGAACGCCTTGTACAAGCTTTCTCGTCCCATGCCGGAGTCTTTAGCGATCTGCGCCATGCCTCGAGCCTTGGCTACATAGCCGATCGCTCGGAGAAACTCCTCGCTGTCACCATCAGCCAACACCTGGGAAAGGTATTCACTGATCGCTTCGTCGCTATCGAGTAGTGCCGCCATGTCAAATTTCGTCAGGTGTTGGCTGATGCTCAAATCTCCTTTGCCAATTTCTTCGCTCGCCGGATATCAGCACTCTGTGAAGACTTGTCGCCCCCAGCCAGTAGCACGATGACCACTCCACCGCGCATTATGAATAGACCCGGTAGCCAGCGCCTACATCCACACGCAACTCTGAAACACCATCACCGACAGGTTTCACATCGCCCAGGTTACCTGCTGCGGCACGGGCGGGCGATAGCGATTTTTGCTCGCAGATCACGAACCGATGAATGCCAAGCAGTAAACGTCTGCGTTTGCTGAATGAGATAATTCATGGGCAAACCGTATCCAGTTGGATACTAGCAGTCAAGATGCTGATGCCGATCATCCCTCCGTATTCTCAATCCGGGACGGAGGGGAAGAAATGGGAACAGATCACGATCTGATGATGAGTGAACTCAAACCTGTGGCCTGTCCCAGTCTTTAATCGCGGCGCAAATCACAGGTCAGGCGATCCGCGCCCCGACGTTCACGCTCGCGGTACTGCCGCACAATTCATGTCGCCGCGTTCGCCATACGCGACAAAACACCAGAAACGAAAAAGCCCCTGAAATGTTCAACCATTTCAGGGGCTTAGTCGTATTCAATAATGGCGGAGAGATAGGGATTTGAACCCTAGGTACTGTCGCCAGTACAACGGATTTCGAATCCGTCCCGTTCGGCCACTCCGGCATCTCTCCAGTGGCGCGCATCATACCAGCACATTCGCCGGAAGCGAACCCCCGAGCGAAATTTTTTCCGTGCTATCAGATGCTTGCGTCGATTACAGCGGTACACCCAGGCGCTGGGCGACCTCTTCGTAGGCTTCGATGACGTCACCGAGGCCCTGGCGGAAGCGGTCCTTGTCCATCTTCTTCTTGGTGTCCTTGTCCCACAGACGGCAGCCGTCCGGGCTGAATTCGTCACCCAGGACGATGGAACCGTCGCTGAACACGCCGAACTCAAGCTTGAAGTCCACCAACAGCAAGCCGGCGTCGTCGAACAGCTTGGTCAGCACGTCATTGACCTTGAGGGACAATTCCTTCATGCGGGTCAGTTGCTCGGCGGTGCCCCAACCGAATGCCACGACGTGGGATTCGTTGATGAACGGGTCGCCCTTGGCGTCGTCCTTCAGGAACAGCTCGAAAGTGTAAGGGTTGAGCTTCATGCCCTCTTCCACGCCCAGGCGCTTGACCAGGCTGCCGGCGGCATAGTTACGCACGACGCATTCGACCGGGATCATGTCCAGCTTCTTGACCAGGCATTCGTTGTCGCCCAGCAGCTTGTCGAACTGGGTCGGCACGCCGGCGGCTTCGAGTTTTTGCATGATGAAGGCGTTGAACTTGTTGTTCACCATGCCCTTGCGGTCCAGCTGTTCGATGCGCTTGCCGTCGAACGCCGAGGTGTCGTTGCGAAACAGCAGGATCAAGCGGTCAGCGTCGTCGGTCTTGTAAACCGACTTGGCTTTGCCGCGGTAGAGTTCTTCACGTTTTTCCATGATGGGCTCCGCTTGCTAAGTAGTGGGCTAGGCGATATGTCGCCAGTCGAGCCCTGAATCTTGATCGGCCAGTTGCAGCCAGTCCGGGTCGCACCCGAGGGTGTCGACGAAACATTGCCGGGCCAGCTGCGGCAGGTTGTTCTTGCTGCTCAGATGGGCCAGGACCAGGTGTTGCAAGCCTTGCCAGCCCAACTCGGCCACCAGGAACGCGGCCTGGTGGTTGTTCAAATGTCCGTGCTCCCCGCCTACCCGTTGCTTGAGGAAGTACGGGTAGTAACCACGGGCCAGCATGTCACGGCAGTGGTTGGACTCGATCATCAACGCATCGAGGTCCCGGTAACTGTCCATTACCCTGTCGCAATACGACCCCAGGTCGGTGAGCAGTCCGAAGCGCCGCTCGCCGTCGCTGAACACATATTGCGTCGGTTCCCGGGCATCGTGCGCCACGCTGACCACGCTGATGTCCAGGCTACCGATACGCAGTTGCTCGCCACCGACCACGAAGCCGGCTGGCTCGATGGGCTTGCGCAGGCCTGCCAGTGTCCCACGGCTCAGGTACACCGGCAGATTGTAGCGCCGAGACAGCAAACCCACGCCATGCACGTGGTCGGCATGTTCGTGGGTCACGAGTATCGCGCTCAGTTGCGCCGGGTGCACACCCAGGCGCAACAGGCGTTTCTCGGTTTCCCGCAGGGAGAAACCACAATCGACCAACACGTACGTGCCAGCACTGGCGACCAGCGTGCCGTTGCCCTGGCTACCGCTGCCGAGAACGGCAAAACGCATCGGATCAGCCCAGGTTATCCTGAATCAAGCTCAATACCTTGCGGGCCACATCGGCCGGCGCCACGGTGTTGATGTTCTTCTCGACAGTGACCTGGACGCTTTCGCCGACCTTGCTCAGGCGAACCTGATAACGCTCGGCGCGGGCTTCGATCTCTTCCTTGTCCGGCTTGCTGCCGAACAAGCCACTGAAGAAGCCAGGCTTGTCGTCTTTCTTCTCGGCCTTCTCGGCGAGGTTGATGTAATACAGGCCCAGGCTGCGGTTGATGTCCTCAACGCGCCACTCACCCTGTTCCAACGCACGGCCAACGCTCGACCAGGCACGGTCCAGGTCGGAGCCGACGTTGAGCACCGGGTTGCCGCTGCCGTCTTCGCTCAGGCTGACGCGGCTCGGCGCATCGAATTCCTTGGACGCCAGCATCGAGACCGAACCACCCTGCTCTGCCGTACGGCTCATGCTGGCGAGCATGTCGTCCACCAGCGCAGCGTCGAGGCCGGTGTTGACCGAACGGTTGGTGAAGGCCACGTCGGCGGTGCTGCCGGCAGGACGCTCGGCGCTGACCACGTAGATTTCACTGGTGTTGCGCTGCACGCCCGGCTCGATACGCACCCGCACGCGGGTTTCGCTGTCAGCCGCGACACCGGCGGCGCTCAAGCGCTTGGCCATGGCGGCAGACAGTTCATCGGAACGCTGCCAGGTGGTGGTGAACTCGCCGGTCTGCGGGCGCTGTTCGTCCAGGCGGAAACCGTTGTCCTGGAAGAACTGGATCGCCACCGGCCAGACTTCGGCTGGCGGATGCTGGCCCATGACCCAGCTGGAATCGCCACTCTTCTGCAGGGTGTAGTCGCTGGCGTCGGCCACGGCCGACAGCGGCTGTGGACGAGGGACGACGTATTCGCCCTTGACGCTGTCGTCCGCGACGTTGCGCGGAATCGGCAGCAGCGGATCCAGGCGCTTGGCGACGTGGACGTCTTGCGGCAGTTGCATCGGTGCAGTCTGTTGCGCTTGCAGGTAATCGCTACCACGGTCGCGGAAGTAACCTTCCGGCCCCCAGATCCATCCGCAGCCGCTGGTGCTGGAGATAATCAAGGCAAGTGCGGAAAGTCCGGCCATTCGCTTCATGCGTTGTACTTCCTCAATTAAACCAGGACGCCGGACTGGCGCAGGGCCTGCCGCAGCGGTTCGTGACAGGGAGTGCTCAGCCAGGTCAGTGGCAGGCGGATACCTTCGTGCATCAGGCCCATTTCGACCAAGGCCCATTTCACCGGAATCGGGTTGGCCTCGATGAACAGGTCCTTGTGCAGCGGCATCAGTTTTTCGTTGATGGCCCGAGCGGTCTCGGCGTCGCCCTTGAGCGCGGCCTCGCACAGGTCGGCCATTTCGCGCGGGGCAACGTTGGCGGTGACGGAGATGTTGCCCTTGCCGCCCAGCAGGATCAGCTCGACCGCTGTCGGATCATCCCCGGACAGCACGATGAAGTCCTTGCTCACGCTATCGAGGATGGCCTTGGCGCGCTTCATGTCGCCGGTGGCTTCCTTGATGCCGATGATGTTCGGCACGGTGGACAGGCGGATCACGGTCTCGGCCTGCATGTCGCAGGAGGTGCGGCCAGGAACGTTATAGAGAATCTGCGGGATGTCGACGGCTTCGGCGACGTGCTTGAAGTGCTGGTACAAGCCTTCCTGGGTCGGCTTGTTGTAGTACGGGACGACCAGCAGGCAGGCGTCGGCACCGGCCTCCTTGGCGTTGCGGGTCAGCTCGACGGCTTCGCGAGTCGAGTTGGCGCCAGTACCGGCGATGACGGGGATGCGACCGTTGACCTGCTTGACCACGGCACGGATGACTTCGATGTGTTCATTGACGTCGAGGGTTGCCGACTCGCCGGTGGTACCGACGGCGACAATGGCATGGGTGCCGTTCTCAAGGTGGAAGTCCACGAGTTTGCTGAGGCTGGCCCAGTCAAGATGCCCTTGTGCATCCATGGGTGTGACCAGTGCCACCATACTGCCCGCAATCATGAAACCGCTCCTGCCGGAAAAAGAGAGCGGTAATGGTACTGGCGCCAAGATGCTTGTACAAGCGAACTACCATTCCCCTGGGCGATGGTTTTCGCTACCCTTCAGGCTTTGATCGGTACCGACAAGCTCATACGCCGGTTTCCAGCCTCCGTTTTCGACGCCACGAGCCCCAATCCCGGGTTTGTCCTGGTGCATTCCCGCTGTCGCGGAATGCAGCGCAACCCCGGGCACAAGGCTTGAGCCGTTCGTTTTCCCGGGCCGGGCGCCGTGTCGAGCGGCAAAGGTACCGACCGCTCATCGCTTTAGGAATGCTGCATGTCCACCCCCACAGTCCGCGAACAATTCCTTGTTATCAGTGCCCTTGGCGCCAACCCCATGGAGCTGACTAACGTCCTGTGCCGCGCCAGCCATGAAAATCGCTGCGCCGTCGTGACCTCACGCCTGACCCGCCATGGCGAATGCAGTGCACTCGTGCTCGAGATCTCCGGCAGCTGGGACGCCCTGGCGCGCCTGGAAGGCAGCCTGCCGGTGCTGGCCAAGAAGCATGCCTTTACCGTCAACGTCGTGCGCAGCGCCGCCCTGGAGAACCGTCCCCAGGCCCTGCCTTATGTGGCCTACGTGAGCTCGGCCTACCGTCCGGACATCATCAATGAGCTGTGTCAGTTCTTCATGGACCACCACGTCGAGCTGGAGAACCTGACCTGCGACACCTATCAGGCCCCACAGACCGGCGGCACCATGCTCAACGCCACGTTCACCGTGACCCTGCCCGCCGGCACCCAGATCAGCTGGCTGCGCGATCAGTTCCTGGACTTCGCCGATGCGATGAACCTGGATGCCCTGATCGAACCGTGGCGCCCACAAAACCCAATGTAAGGAAGCGTTCATGGCCGTTGCCGTCGACCAGCCGGTTACCGATTTCCAGGCGCCCGCCACCAGCGGGCAGACCATCAGCCTCGCCGCCCTCAAGGGCAGGCAGGTGGTGATCTATTTCTACCCCAAGGACAGCACCCCCGGCTGCACCACCGAAGGCCAGGGCTTTCGCGATCAGTACGCGCAATTCCAGGCCGCCAACACCGAAGTGTTCGGCGTCTCCCGGGACAGCCTCAAGTCCCACGAGAACTTCAAGTGCAAGCAGGAGTTCCCGTTCGAACTGATCAGCGACAAGGACGAGGCGGTCTGCCAGCTGTTCGACGTGATCAAGCTGAAAAAGCTCTACGGCAAGGAATACCTGGGCGTTGACCGCAGCACCTCCCTGATCGACAAGAACGGCGTGCTGCGCCAGGAATGGCGTGGCGTGAAGGTGCCGGGGCATGTAGATGCGGTGTTGGCGGCGGCCCAGGCCCTCGACAAGGGCTGAAACTTTCGCTGCCTGTACTGGCGCTATCGCGAGCAAGCTCGCTCCCACACGGGATAAGTGGTGTTACTCAATCCAGTGTGTGAGCGAGCTTGCTCGCGATGAGGCCATCCGCCTCACCCCATCGGTCAAAGCTACAACAACGGCGCTACAACCGGCTCCTTGCTCGGCCACGCATCCAGCACTGCCTTGAACAGTGTCGCCAGGGGAATCGCAAAGAACACCCCCCAGAATCCCCACAGCCCGCCAAACAGCAGCACCGCACAGATGATCGCTACCGGATGCAGGTTCACCGCCTCGGAGAACAGCAGCGGGACCAGCACATTACCGTCCAGGGTCTGGATGATCCCGTAGACCGCCATCAGGTAGATGAACTGATCGCTCCAGCCCCACTGGAACAGCGCAATCAAGGCCACCGGCACGGTCACCACCACGGTGCCGACGTAAGGCACCACCACTGAAATGCCCACCAGCAGCGCCAGCAGGGCGGCGTAATTGAGCCCCATGGTCACGAAACCGATATAGGTCACGCCGCCGCAGATGAAAATCTCGATGACTTTTCCGCGAATGTAATTGGCGATCTGCCGATTCATCTCCTGGGCCACTCGGGTGATCAGCGCCCGCTCACGAGGCAGGTAGCCACGCACCCAACGCCCGATCATTTCCCGGTCCTTGAGGAAGAAGAACACCAGGATCGGTACCAGCACCAGGTAGATCATGATGTTGACCAGAAGTGGCAGGCTGGACAGCGAGAACGTCAGCGCCCATTGGCCGAACTTGCCGATCTCGCCGCGCACCACTTCGATGGTCTGCAACACCTGCTCATCGGACACCAGGTGCGGATAACGCTCAGGCAGCAGCAATAGCAGGGATTGCCACTTGGCGAGCATCCCCGGCAACTCGTTGAACAAGGTCACCAACTGGTGCCAGAGCAACGGCACGATCACCACGACAAACACCACCAGCACGCCCATGAACAGGGCAAACACCAGCCCGACTGCCACAGTGCCGGGCAGCCGCAAACGCTCCAGCGTCGTGACCAGCCCCTGCATGAGATACGCCAGCACCATTCCCGCCAGCACCGGTGCCAGCATGCCGCCCAGGGTCAGCACGGCGGTAAACGCCAGGAACAGCAGCACTGCCAGAACCACCGCCTCTTCATCGGAGAAGTAGCGCTGAATCCAATCGCGTAACACTTTGAACATTAAAAATCCTTAAGAGGCGCTATCGGTTTTTTTCAGGCCTTTTTCAGCCAGTAACGGTAGACGCCGTTTTCGTCTTCTTCACGCAGCAGCGTATGACCGGCCAATCGGGCGAAGGTGCGAAAGTCACGTTGCGAGCCCGCATCCGTGGCGATCACCTTGAGCACACTGCCGCTGGCCAGGCGGTTGAGTTCCAGCTTGGCCTTGAGCAACGGCAACGGACAATTCAGGCCGCTGGCGTCCAGTTCGGCATCGTGGGCTACAGCATCAGTCATGGGCTCGCTCCGCGGCAGGTCGTTGAGCGGCCTAGAATATCTGGTCCCGGGCCCGGTGTCCGGCTACAGTAGGGTCTTTGTCAACTAAGGCTTCGTGCATGACATTTCTGCGCCCCACCCTGCTGACGCTCGCTTGCCTGCTTGCCTCACCGGGCTTCGCCGACGACTTGCCGTCACTTGGCGATGCCAGTTCTGCCATCGTCTCGCCAGAACAGGAGCACCAACTGGGCCGCGCCTGGCTGGCCCTGCTGCGCAGCCAGGTTTCACAGCTCAACGATCCACAGCTCAAGGACTACGTCGAAACCAGCGTGTACAAGCTGGTGGAAACCAGCCAGGTCAACGACCGGCGCCTGGAGTTCATCTTGATCAACAGCCCGCAGCTCAACGCCTTCGCCGCACCGGGCGGCATCGTCGGGGTCAACGGCGGCCTGTTCCTCAACGCACAGACCGAAGGCGAATACGCCTCGGTCATGGCCCACGAACTGGCGCACTTGTCACAACGCCACTTCGCCCGCGGCGTCGAAGCCCAGCAACGCATGCAGGTGCCGATGATGGCGGCGCTGCTGGCTGGCATCGTGATTGCCGCCGCCGGTGGCGGTGACGCCGGGATCGCGGCCATCGCCGGGACCCAGGCCGCCGCCATCCAGGAACAACGGCGCTTCTCGCGCCAGAACGAACAGGAAGCCGACCGCATCGGCATCCTGAACCTGGAGAAAGCCGGCTACGACCCGCGGTCCATGCCGACCATGTTCGAGCGCCTGATGCGCCAATACCGGTTCGACGCCAGGCCTCCGGAATTCCTGCTGACTCACCCGGTGACCGAATCGCGGATCGCCGACACCCGCAACCGCGCAGAGCAGGCGAAGCCGGGCGGCATCGAAGACAGTGTGCGCTATCAACTGATTCGCGCGCGGGTCCAGCTGACCTACGAAGAAACCCCGGGCCTGGGCGCCAAGCGCTTCCGGGCACAGCTGGATGAGAACCCGAATAACGACGTGGCCCGCTATGGCCTGGCGATCGCGCAGATCAAGGGCGGCCAGTTGAATGACGCCCGGGAGAATCTCAAGCCGCTGCTGGCCAAATCGCCCAACGAGATCATCTACAACCTCGCCCAGGTAGACCTGGACATCACCAGCAACAAACTGGCCGACGCTCAATCCCGCGTCGACCGGATGCTGAGCCAGTACCCGGGCAACTATCCGCTGAACCAGGTCCGCGTCGACCTGCTGCTCAAGCAGAACCGTCCCGCCGATGCCGAGAAAGCCCTGGAAACCTTGCTCAAGTCGCGCCCGGACGATCCGGACATCTGGTACATGGTGGCCGAGACCCGCGGGCTGTCAGGCAACATCATTGGCCTGCACCAGGCCCGTGCCGAGTATTTCGCCCTGGTGGGCGACTACCGTCAGGCCATTCAGCAACTGGACTTCGCCAAACGGCGCGCCGGCACCAATTTCCCCCTGTCGTCGCGCATCGATGCCCGCCAGCGGGAACTCATGGAGCAGGAACGCATGGTCAAGGACATGATGGGCTGAGCATTCGCCAGGCATAAAAAAACCGCCTCTTTCGAGGCGGTTTTTTTTCAGCGGCTAACCGATCATTCGGCCAGCTTGAAGGTGATGAAGCTCGCACGCCCCTGACGCAGGACCCGCATCGACACCGAACGATTCTTCGGCAATGCCTTGGCAATGTCGGTGAATTCCTTGGCCGAACCGATGGCCTGGTTGTTCAGGTGCGTGATGATGTCGCCCGGCTGGAGACCGATCAACGCGGCAGGACCGTCCTGCACTTCCTTGATCACCACGCCGCCCTGGAGCTCCAGGGTGCGCTTCTGCTCTTCGGTCAGCTCGGCCACGGCCACGCCCAGGCGATTGCTGCTGCGCTCGACGCCGGACTTGGCCAGCGAATCCAGTTCCTTGCCCTCTTCAGGAATGGCCCCGACGGTCAACTCGACGTTCTTGCGCTTGCCCTCGCGGATCACTTCCAGATTGGCCTTGGCGCCAGCCTTGAGGGCCCCCACCAGGTGCGGCAGGTCGGCGGACATGACGATCGGCTGACCATTCATGCTCAGAATCACGTCACCCACTTGCAGACCGCCCTTGGCAGCCGGGCCACCTTCCTGGATCTGCGCCACCAGCGCACCGGCAGGTTTATCCAGCCCGAACGACTCGGCCAGGTCCTTGTTCACTTCCTGGATCACCACACCCAACCAGCCACGGCTGACCTTGCCTTCGCTCTTCAGTTGGTTGGACACGTCCAGGGCAACGTCGATCGGAATCGCGAACGACACGCCCATGAATCCGCCCGAACGGGTGTAAATCTGGGAATTGATGCCGACCACTTCACCGTTGAGGTTGAATAGCGGGCCACCGGAGTTACCCGGGTTGATCGGTACGTCGGTCTGGATAAACGGTACATAGTTTTCGTTCGGCAGGCTGCGACCGATGGCGCTGACAATACCTTGGGTCACGGTGTGGTCGAAGCCGAACGGCGAACCGATGGCAACGACCCATTGGCCGGCTTTCAGGTCCTGGGATTTGCCCAGTTTGAGCACCGGCAGGTCCTTGGCCTCGATTTTCAACAGCGCCACGTCGGAACGTGGGTCGGTGCCGATCAGCTTGGCCTTGAGCTCGCTGCGGTCGGCCAGGCGAACCAGGATTTCGTCGGCATCGGCGATCACATGGTTGTTGGTCAGGATGTAGCCGTCAGACGAAATGATGAAGCCCGACCCAAGGGATTGGGCTTCGCGCTGACGGCCACCGCCGGGCGAACGGGGTTGTTGTGGCATGCCACGCTCGAAGAACTCCCGCAGCATCGGCGGCAAGCCTTCCAGGTCCGGCATCTGCTGGTCCGATACACGGCGATCCGGCAGCTTCTGGGTCGTGCTGATGTTCACCACGGCGGGTGAAGCCTGCTCGACCAGTTGCGTGAAATCAGGCAATTCGACCGCCACGGCAGGAACGGCCTGACCGAGCACAAGCACGGTGGCAAAAATGGAGAGATAGGTTTTCAAGCGTGGTATCGACATACGGCTCCCGTTACGACGAGCATGGTTAAGCGATATGGAGCAAGGAATACCAGGGAAAGATACGCCGGTATTTTTGTTCCGGGAACAGACAAGGCCAGAGCCGAGCGGCTCTGACCTATAGAAAAAAAGCTGTTTTTTTGCAAATGAAAATGCTGACAGGAAGTTTCGGCATTTCGATCAAGCCCTGGCGTCATCAGCCTCTCGCGCAATCGAACCACCCGCGCCGTCAACCGACTATTGAGTCGCGGTGACGTCGGAGCGCATGGAAAGCGCGATCCGTTCCGCCGTACCGATAGGAATCTCACCGACCACCGTGACCATCATTTCGCCCTGGGGTGTCGTGAGCCTGCGGGAGACGGCAGCCGTCGGACCGAGTTGAGTACGGGTATCGGTGGCGTTGGCACCGTTCAACGGCTCCAGGAACACCGAGAAGCGCGCCAGGCCATCGTCGTACATCAAACTGCTGACCTGGACCTGGGTGTCCGGGTCCTTGCGCATGGCACTGCTGGTCAGTTCAAAGCCGGGCGGCAACCAGTCCGAGTGCCAGGCGGCTTTCACCGCAACGGCCTTGGCGGGATCCTGCGCGACAGCCTTGCATTCGGCGCTGGCTTGCAGGTCACCGTCCGTGGGCGCGGCGACGTTCAAGCGGGTGAACTGGAAACGTTCGAGCAACTGGCCCTTGTCATTGAGCAACAAGGACTTGAGCGGCAGGCCGGTCTCTTTGTCCAGGTGCAGCTCGAAGCCATAACGATGCTGGTCCTTGGGCGTCAACGCCACGATGACCGCTTGACGCCCGGCCACGCGCGACTTGCCTATGACCGCAAGGTCATACCAATTCTTGAGTTTTTGCGGATCGAGCGCACGTGAAGAGCTGTCCGGCGTATTGCCCAGCCCCGCGATCAAGGAGCCGCTGACGCATTGAGTATGCCCATCAATGCGCACGACTTCCTGTGCCGAGCCGTCGAGCTGGAGTAACCGCTCGCGGACCTTGCCATCCTGGACGCGATGCCAGATGTTATGCGTAGAAAAACTACCGTTGCGCTCGTAAACGAAAGTGCCCTGGAAGCTCTGCTTTTGCTCGGCTTGACTCAGGCGGCTCAACCAGTCCTGAGCCTCATCGGCATGGGCTGGAATCGCACACCAGCCACCAAGCAGAAGCGTGAATAGAGGTATGGCGCGCAATGGTTTTCCTTATTAACGGTTTTCCAGGCTGGCGGCACGGGCGTAAGGCAGCGCGCTTTCGGTACCTTTCAGTGCAGCTTGCTGGGCATGCTGACGCAGGTAGTTGGGCAGACGCTGATCATGCCAGCCGGGCTGGCCTTGCAGAACACCGTTGACCATCGGGCCTGCGGTTTCCGAACCTTCGCTGTAACCGGCCAATACCGCCGGACCCTTGACCTGCGGAGCGGCCAAGCCAGGCTGGTTGGACTGCTGCGCCATTTGCACGCCGGCAATCTCATCCTGGTTGTACAGGCGCACACCGGCCAATACGGCAACGGTGACCGACGCGGCTACCGCCAGACGACCCAGGCTGCGCCATGGTCCGCGTGAAGCTTTTGCCGGTACGGCTTCGTCAGCCAATGCAGCAGAAACGGCCGCGGCGATGTCCAGGCGTGGAAGCAGCAAATCCTTGTGCATGACAGCCCGGGCGATCTGGTAACGAGCCCAGGTCTCACGTGTTTCAACATCGTCAAAGGCATTCAGTACCCGACGTAATTCAAGTTCGTCCGCTTCGTTGTCCATAACTGCGGACAGCGATTCCTGCAGGGCTTCACGACTCATGGCGTTCCTCTCTTGGCTGTCGCCGCTGTCTCTAGTTTTCCTGCAACAAAGGTTGCAGGGCTTTATCGATGGCCTCCCGAGCGCGGAAAATCCGGGAGCGCACGGTGCCCACAGGACATTGCATGACGCTCGCAATGTCTTCGTAACTCAGACCGTCGAATTCACGTAAAGTTAAAGCTGTACGCAAATCTTCAGGCAGTTGCTGGATGGTTCGATGGACGGTGCCTTCAATCTCATCCCGCAGCAACGCACGTTCCGGTGATTCGAGATCCTTGAGGCCATGATCGCCATCATAGAACTCGGCATCTTCAGAACTTACGTCACTATCCGGCGGCCGCGTGAAACCAGATAGTTTTTCGCCGTGTTAATGGCGATGCGGTAAAGCCACGTATAAAACGCGCTGTCCCCGCGGAAATTACCAAGTGCGCGGTAGGCCTTGATGAAGGCTTCCTGAGCGACATCCTGCGCTTCATGGGTGTCGTGCACGAAACGCACGATCAACCCGAGAATTTTGTGCTGGTATTTCAGCACTAGCAGATCGAAAGCTCGCTTGTCGCCGCGTTGGACCCGCTCGACCAGCTGCTGATCCTCTTCCTGGGTTAGCATGAACACTCCTCGATAAGCTCGAAGGAGGCTTGCATTACTAATTGACCGGGCTTGCAAACATAGACTCGGGCTTTTCGCAAAAGTTCTCCCCCTTCCAAGCAAGTTTCCGGCGCGCTCTGATCTCGGCACGCACGAAAAACGCAGCAGGAGATTCCCCGGCTGCGCGAATAATCTGTCATCGGGTCTGTCGGCAGAGATTCCAATCGAAATCTTGCACCAACCCGACGCTGCTCCCTTTTGCAGACAACCGTCTATTGAACGTAGGCGCTTGGCAAAAGTTCCCGCTATTTACATCACCATGTATTGAATATCAGGCCCCCATGACGTGATAAACAGCGTTCTATCCTCGAAACGGCCGCCTTTGTCGACTCAAAGCCAAGCGGATGATCCGACGAAGCGTGTCGCTTTTCTGTCACGCTGGTTTCACATTGCCATGAATGCCCGGCTATTGTGCCGATCCCCCCCTCTATATACTAGTGGGCTGCGTGGCTGCCCGACCCGTTGAAGCGGTGTCTGGCGCCAACCCCGACCCGGGTCGCCTTGAGCGGAAACCATTCGAATGAGCCAACAGTTTCAACACGATGTTCTGGTAATCGGCAGCGGAGCCGCCGGATTGAGCCTGGCGCTGACCTTGCCTGCGCATTTGCGCATCGCAGTGCTGAGCAAGGGCGACCTGGCCAACGGTTCGACCTTCTGGGCCCAGGGCGGTGTCGCCGCCGTGCTGGACGATACCGACACTATTGAATCCCATGTCGACGACACCCTCAACGCCGGCGGTGGCCTTTGCGATCCGCAAGCGGTGCGTTTCACCGTCGAACACAGCCGGGAAGCCATCCAATGGCTGATCGACCAGGGCGTGCCGTTTACCCGTGACGAACAATCGGGCACCGAAGACGGCGGTTTCGAGTTCCATCTGACCCGCGAAGGCGGCCATAGCCATCGGCGCATCATCCACGCGGCCGACGCCACGGGCGCGGCGATCTTCAAGACCCTGCTCGCCCAGGCGCGATTACGGCCGAACATCGAATTGCTGGAACAGCGCGTCGCGGTCGACCTGATCACCCAAAAACGCCTGGGCCTGGACGGTGACCGCTGCCTCGGCGCCTACGTGCTCAATCGCGGCACCGGCGAAGTCGACACCTACGGCGCGCGCTTCGTCGTCCTGGCGTCCGGTGGCGCGGCGAAAGTCTACCTGTATACCAGCAACCCCGACGGCGCTTGCGGCGACGGCATCGCCATGGCCTGGCGTTCGGGTTGCCGGGTGGCGAACCTGGAGTTCAACCAGTTCCACCCCACCTGCCTCTATCACCCGCTGGCCAAGAGCTTTCTGGTGACCGAGGCCCTGCGTGGCGAAGGGGCCCATTTGAAGCTCCCCAACGGCGAACGCTTCATGCAACGCTTCGATCCGCGCGCCGAACTGGCGCCGCGTGACATCGTCGCCCGGGCCATCGACCACGAGATGAAGCGCCTGGGTATCGATTGCGTCTACCTGGACATCAGCCACAAGCCCGAAGCGTTCATCAAGAGCCACTTCCCGACGGTGTATGAGCGCTGCCTGGAGTTTTCCATCGACATCACCAAACAACCGATCCCGGTGGTGCCGGCGGCGCACTATACCTGCGGTGGCGTGATGGTCGACCAACACGGCCGCACCGACGTGCCTGGCCTGTATGCCATTGGCGAAACCAGCTTCACCGGCCTGCACGGCGCCAATCGCATGGCCAGCAATTCGCTGCTGGAATGTTTCGTCTACGCCCGCTCGGCGGCGGCGGACATTCTCGAGCAATTGCCGCGGATCGCCATTCCGGTCGCCCTGCCCTCGTGGGACGCCAGCCAGGTCACCGACTCGGACGAAGACGTGATCATTGCCCACAACTGGGATGAACTGCGGCGCTTCATGTGGGACTACGTGGGCATCGTGCGCACCAACAAGCGCCTGCAACGGGCACAGCACCGGGTGCGCTTGCTGCTGGATGAGATCGACGAGTTCTACAGCAACTACAAAGTCAGCCGCGACCTGATCGAACTGCGCAACCTGGCCCAGGTGGCGGAACTGATGATTCGCTCGGCCATGGAACGCAAGGAAAGCCGGGGGCTGCACTACACCCTCGACTACCCGAACCTGCTGCCCGAGGCACTGGACACTATCCTGGTGCCGCCCACCTACGCCGACTGAACCTGAGCCGCACCCGCAGGCGCCGGTGGACATCCGGCGCCAGCGCGTCGCGGAGCACGCACAGTGATCGGACCCGCCGCTCGCCCTGCAATCGGAAACGCAGCACGATGATCAGCGGCAGCGCCAGGCTATCGGGGCGCAACTGCACAGCCCGCCAGCCATCGGCCCGGCTCCAGAGCTGCCAGCCAGCGGCATTGCGACGCAACCCGCAAAAGGCCCGGCGATGGGTCAACACCACATGTCGGGGGATCACCCAGGCACCATGGGCCAGGCACACGATAACGCCAAGCGCGGCGCACCAGGACGCGATGGACAACAGAAACAACGAACCCAGGGCGAACACCTGGGCCAGCAGATAGGCCGCCAGCAGTTGCCCAGAGGCCTGCCAGCGGCATTCGAAGCGATTACTTGGGTTGGACACGGTCCAGGATCATCCGGACCATGCGCTGCAGCTCGGGGTCTTCGGATTCGCTGCGCTCCATGAACCAGCCGAACATGTCCTGATCCTCGCATTCGAGCAGGCGGACGTAGCACGCACGGTCCACTTCATTGAGATGGGGGTAAACCTCTTTCACGAACGGCACCAGCAACACGTCCAGCTCAAGCATGCCGCGGCGGCTGTGCCAGTAGAGGCGATTCAGTTCAACATCTTCGACCATGGAGCGCTCCTCAAATAGAGCGCAAGTATACAGGCCTCGCCACAGCGCAACAGACGGCTTTGGTCAGGCACCACCGATCCTTTGTGAACTACCCATTTCAAGGGCGTCCCCTTATGATGTCTACCAGACTTTTTACCCTGCGATGACCCATGGCTGATTTCGCTTTTTTCTGCACCCTGTCCCACGAAGGCGTCCTTGCGGTCCGCGGCGTGGATGCCAGCAAATTCCTGCAAGGCCAATTGACCTGCAACCTCGACTACCTGAGCGACAACCGGGCCAGCCTCGGCGCCCGCTGCACGCAGAAAGGCCGGATGCAATCGAGCTTCCGCATCCTGCTCGAAGGCGACGGTGTGTTGATGGCCATGGCCACCGAACTGCTCGAACCGCAATTGGCGGACCTGAAAAAATACGCCGTGTTCTCCAAATCCAAGCTCACCGACGAAAGCGCCGCCTGGATTCGCTTCGGCCTGGAAAATGCCGACGATGCACTGGCTGGGCTGGGCCTCGAACTGCCGAGCGACACCGACAGCGTGGCGCGCCATGAAGCCCTGATCGCCATCCGCGTGTCTCCCGGCCGCGCCGAGTTGTGGGCACCCGCCGAACAGGCACAGGCACTGCGAACCCGCCTGGGCGCAGAACTGGCCGAGGCGGACCTGAACCCCTGGCTGCTGGGCCAGGTCCGTGCCGGGATCGGCCAAGTCATGCCGACCACCCGAGAACTGTTCATCCCACAGATGCTCAACCTGCAAGCCGTCGGCGGCGTCAGCTTCAAGAAAGGCTGCTACACCGGCCAGGAAATCGTCGCCCGCATGCAATACCTGGGCAAGCTCAAGCGGCGCCTGTATCGCCTGCAACTGGACGCCAGTGAACTGCCGGAACCCGGCACGGCGCTGTTCTCTCCCACTCACGGCAGTTCCATCGGCGAAGTGGTGATTGCCGCCCGCGGCGAAGGAAACATTGAACTGCTGGCGGTATTACAGGCCGAAGCTGCAGAAGATGACAATCTGCACCTCGGTGCCTTGGAAGGCCCTCGCCTTCAATTGTTGGACCTGCCTTACGAACTGGACCGCGACCGCGAAATCCAGCGCTGATCGCAGCATTTGTCGCAATACCCTAGAGAACCGAAATGAGCGATTTGGCGGATAAGGTCCAACGGGATTTGGTGCAGGCCATCGATAACGATGACCTGGTTCTGCCAACATTACCGGAAGTGGCCATGCAGATTCGCCGGGCCGCCGAAGACCCGGAAATCAGCGTCAGCAACCTGAGCAAAGTGATCGGCCGCGATACGGCCCTCTCGGCACGCCTGATAAAAGTGGTCAACAGCCCGCTGTTGCGGGCCACCCAGGAAGTCACTGACCTGCACACGGCCATCACTCGACTGGGCGTCAACTACAGCAGCAACTTGGCCATTGGCCTGGTGATGGAGCAGATTTTCCATGCCCGCTCCGAGGTGGTGGAACTGAAGATGCGCGAAGTCTGGCGCAAAAGCCTGGAGATCGCCGGCGTCAGCTATGCGTTGTGTCGCAGCTACACCCAACTCAAGCCGGACCAGGCCGCGTTGGGTGGGCTGGTGCATCAGATCGGCGTGCTGCCGATCCTTACGTACGCACAGGACAATAACGAACTGCTGTCGGACCCGGTCAGCCTCAACCATGTCATCGAGACGATTCACCCGGTGCTAGGGGATAAATTGCTCAGCGTCTGGGAATTTCCGGAGCGCTTGGTGAAACTGCCGGGGCTGTATCTGGACTTCAACCGCGACTCCAAGCAACTCGATTATATCGACCTGGTGCAGGTCGCTGCGCTGTATTGCTACAAGGACACCGACCATCCCCTGAGCAAGATTGATGTATTTGGCGTCCCAGCCTTCAAGAAACTGGGCATCGACCCGGAGAACAAGGCCCGGTGTGCGGATATCGAAGAAGCGCGGTCGATGTTTTATTGAGTTCCAGGCTGACAGCCACGAAACCTGGATCAAGCGCTGACCTGTGGCGAGGGGATTTATCCCCGCTGGGCGGCGAAGCGGCCCCAACTGGCGATTGCAGCCTATTCAAACAGACTGCGAGGGGCGCTTCGCGCCCCAGCGGGGATAAATCCCCTCGCCACAACAGCACCCGCCCCTGACTTAATCTGAACCTGGAATAAAGCTCACCCGCACCTTCAGCCCGCGTTCCTGCCCGTCATGCAAGGTGATCTGCGCCAGGTGCGCGCGGCAGATTTCGCCGACGATCGCCAACCCCAATCCGGAACCGGCCACTTGCTGGTTGCGTCGATAGAAGCGCTCGAACACCCGCTCCCGCTCATGCAGCGGAATGCCTGGCCCGTCGTCCTCGACTTCCAGGACCGCCGGTGCGATGACCCGCAGGATCACGTTGCCGCCGGACGGCGTGTGGGCCAGGGCGTTGTCCACCAGGTTGCTCAACAGCTCGTTCAACAAGGTCGGCTCGCCCCGCAGCCATACCGGCTCGTCGGCTTCCAGGGCCAGCGCCACGCCTCGGGCATGGGCCAGCGGGGCCATGGCCATGCCCAGCTCACGGGCCAACTGGCTGAGATCGAGCAACTGAGCGCCGCCTTCGGCAATGGCCCGGGCGCCATTTTCCACCCGCGCCAGGGACAGCAACTGGTTGGCCAGGTGAGTCAGTCGATCGGTCCCCTGAGCCGCGGTCTCCAGGGTGTCACGCCAGGTCGCCGGCTCGCTGGCGCGCAAACCCAGCTCCAGGCGCGCCTTGAGCGCGGCCAGCGGCGTACGCAGTTCATGGGCGGCATCGGCGATGAACTGAGCCTGCCGCTCGAATTGCCCGCGCAGGCGCTCGGTGAAATGGTTGAGGGCCCGCACCAGCGGCCATAATTCGTGCTGCACCTCCACCAGCGGCAACGGCCGCAGATCGTCCGGCTGGCGCTCCTCCACCGCCGTGCGCAAGCGCTCCAACGGGCGCAACGCCGCACTGACCGCAAACCACACCAACAGCAGCGCGCCCACGGCCAGCATGCCCAGGCGCAACAGGGTGTCGGCCATCAGGCCACGGGCCATGCTGACCCGCGCCTCTTCGGTCTCGGCCACGCGAATTTCCGCCATGCCATTCATGTTCGGCTCGCTCACCGCCTTGAGCAGGCTCACCACCCGCACGCTCTGCCCCTGGTATTGGGCGTTATAGAAGCGCGCCAGGGCCGGGTAATCGTCCGTGCGAGGCGTCCCGGGCGGCGGGCCGGGAAGGTTTTCGTAACCGGAAATCAACTTCTTGTCGATGTCATTGACTTGGTAATAAATGCGTCCGGCACTGTCGTAGGCAAAGGTGTCCAGGGCCACGTAGGGCACATCCGCGCTGAGGCTGCCGTCGCGCTGGGACAGGCCCGCGGCGATGGTCCGGGCCGAGGCCAGCAGGGTCCGGTCATAGGCGGTGTCCGCCGCTTCGCGGCCGTTCCAATAGGCGCTCAGGCCGCTGGCGAGCATCAGCACCACCAGCAGCAACGCCAGGTTCCAGAGCAGCCGCCAACGCAGGCTGTCGGGCTTATGCATTGCGATTTTCCAGCAGGTAGCCCAAGCCGCGGAACGTCACGATCGCGACCGCATGGCCGTCGAGCTTCTTGCGCAGGCGATGGACGTAGATTTCGATGGCGTCCGGGCTGGCTTCTTCGTCCAGCCCGAACACCTGGGCCGCCAGTTGCTCCTTGCTCATCACCCGCCCTGGCCGGGCAATCAACGCTTCCAGCACGGCCTGCTCGCGGGAGGTCAGGGTCAGCAATTCATCGTCGAGGGTGAAACGCCGGGTATCCAGGTCGTAGACCAGCCCGCCACAGCGCTGCTGGCGTTCGCCGCCCAGTACGCTGCGGCGCAACAGGGCCTTGACCCGGGCCTCCAGTTCAGTGAGCTCGAATGGCTTGGCCAGGTAGTCGTCGGCACCGAGGTTGAGGCCATGGACGCGGTCCTTGACGTCGCTGCGGGCGGTCAACATCAGCACTGGCAAAGTCTTGCCGCGAGCCCGCAGGCGCGCCAGCACCTCGAAACCGTCCATGCGCGGCAGCCCGACATCAAGCACCGCCACGGCGTATTCCTCGCTGCTCAAGGCCAGGTCGGCCGCGACACCGTCGTGCAGCACATCCACGGTCAAACCGGTGCTCTTGAGCGCCTGGGCAACGCTTTCGGCGAGCTGCAGATGGTCTTCGACGAGCAGAACACGCATGGGTTATTCCTCGATTCAGGGATGGTCGACGCCATTCTTTGGCGCGGAGTTTACAGCCGCATCCGCCACTGTGAAGCCAAAAACACGTTGAAAGCTTTTGAAAGGTTAGCGAAAGGTTGGGCCGTTAGAGTCCTCCCACGGACGGTTTCGACTGCCCGCCGCGACGCACATCGCGAACGAAAAACGCCTCGAAGCGTTTTCGCCGAATAAAAACAATAAAAGCGGAGTTATCACATGCTGTCTCTACAGCTCCAGGCCCCAATGCCTGCCCGCCTTTCCCGCATCAATCAGACCACCCTGGCCAGCGCCATCACGCCTCGGTCTGAGGCCCTTCCGCGCCTTCAATCCCGATACGTTCGGCAACGACCTGCGCCCGCCCTCCGCGACGCGACGGCCAGGGGCCAGCAACACCGAATCTACACCACACACAACAACAACTCCTGTGGAGATAACGATGAACCTATCACTGCGTAAAGTAGCCTTGGCCGCCGGATGCCTGATGTTCGCCGGGCAGTTGCTCGCCGCTGATCCGGCCAAAGAACCCAAGCGCCCCGAATGCATCGCCCCGGCTTCCCCTGGCGGCGGCTTCGACCTGACGTGCAAGCTGGTGCAAAGCGCGCTGGTCAACCAGAAGCTGTTGAGCAAGCCGATGCGCGTCACCTACATGCCCGGTGGTGTCGGCGCGGTGGCTTATAACGCAGTGGTCGCCCAGCGCCCGGCCGACGCCGGCACGCTGGTGGCCTGGTCCAGCGGCTCGTTGCTGAACCTGGCCCAGGGCAAGTTCGGTCGTTTCGATGAAAGCGCCGTGCGCTGGCTGGCCGCCGTTGGCACCAGCTATGGCGCCATCGCGGTGAAAAGCGATTCGCCCTACAAGAACCTCGACGATCTCGTACAGGCCCTGAAGAAAGATCCGGGCTCGGTGGTGATCGGTTCCGGCGGCACCGTCGGCAGCCAGGACTGGATGCAGACCGCCCTGATCGCCAAGGCCGCCGGCATCAACCCCCGCGACCTGCGTTACGTAGCCCTCGAAGGCGGCGGCGAGATCGCCACGGCGCTGCTCGGCGGCCACATTCAGGTCGGCAGTACCGACATTTCCGACTCCATGCCCCACATCCAGAGCGGTGACATGCGCCTGTTGGCGGTGTTTGCCGAGAAGCGCATCGACGAGCCGGAGATGAAAAACATCCCCACCGCCCGCGAGCAAGGCTATGACATCGTCTGGCCGGTGGTCCGCGGCTTCTACCTCGGGCCAAAAGTCAGCGATGAAGACTACGCCTGGTGGAAAGACGCGTTCGACAAGCTGCTGGCTTCGGAGGAGTTCGCCAAACTGCGTGACCAGCGCGAGCTGTTCCCATTTGCCATGACCGGCCCGGAGCTGGACACCTACGTGAAGAAACAAGTGGCTGATTACAAGGTGCTGGCCAAAGAGTTCGGCCTGATCCAGTAACCGTCTCTGTTCGCGTGGCGGCGCTGGCATCACCGGCGCCGCCCAGGAGTTAGTCATGCTCACCATCCAACGTATTTTTGCTGCGGTGCTGCTGCTGGTTTGCATCGGCCTCGCGCTGATGGCCTGGCCGTATCAGGCAGCTTTTTCCTACGAGCCAGTCGGCCCGCGCGCCTTTCCCCTGCTGATCCTGGGACTGATGGGCCTGGCGCTGCTATACATGCTGCTGCGTCCCACGCCGATCGTACACAGCGACGACGAGCCGCAACTGGACCGCGCAACGCTGCAGAAAATCGCCATCTGCGTGGGGCTGTTGCTGGTATTTGCCGGCACCTTCGAGCCCCTGGGATTCATTCTCGCCGGCACGCTGATCGGCGTGCCGATGGCACGTCTGTATGGCGGCCGCTGGGTGCCCAGCATCGTGGTCAGCACCCTGATGGCCATCGGTCTTTATCTGTTGTTCGACAAAGTGATGGACGTGCCACTGCCCCTGGGCCTGCTCGGCATCCTGGAGAATTGATATGGATACCCTAAGTTACCTCAGCCAGGGTTTCGGCGTTGCACTGACCCCCTACAACCTGTTCACCGCACTGTGCGGCACCTTGATTGGCACCGTCGTTGGCCTGCTCCCGGGCCTGGGGCCAATCAACGGAGTCGCATTGCTGATCCCGATTGCGTTCGCCCTGGGCTTGCCGCCGGAATCCGCACTGATCCTGCTGGCGGCGGTGTATCTGGGTTGCGAATACGGCGGACGCATCAGTTCGATCCTGCTCAATATTCCGGGCGAAGCCTCCACAGTGATGACCGCCCTCGACGGTTACCCCATGGCCCGTCAGGGCCTGGCCGGGGTGGCGCTGTCGCTGTCGGCATGGAGCTCGTTCATCGGCGCGTTCATCGCCACCTGTGGCATGGTGCTTTTTGCCCCGATTCTAGCCAAATGGGCGGTAGCCTTCGGGCCGGCGGAATACTTCGGACTGATGGTGTTCGCCATTGTCTGCCTCGGTGGCATGGCCGGCGATCGACCGCTCAAGACGTTCATCGCGGCATTGATCGGATTGTTCCTGTCCGCCGTCGGGATCGACGCCAACAGTGGTGTGTACCGTTTTACTGGCGATAACGTCCATCTGGCTGACGGTATTCAATTCGTCGTACTGGTGCTGGGCCTGTTTTCCGTCAGCGAAATCCTGTTGCTGTTGGAGAAGACCCACCGCGGCCAGGAAGCGGTGAAAGCCACCGGGCGGATGATGTTCAACTTCAAGGAGGCGGCATCCGTGTTTGCCGTCAACCTGCGGTGCGGCGTGCTCGGGTTCTTCATGGGCGTGTTGCCGGGTGCCGGCGCGACCCTGGCCAGTGCCGTGGCCTACATGACTGAAAAACGCATTGCCGGTGCCAGTGGCACGTTCGGCCAGGGCGACAAGCGCGGCCTTGCCGCCCCGGAAACCGCCATCGGTGGCGAAGCCTGCGGCGCGCTGGTGCCGATGCTGACGCTCGGGGTTCCCGGCTCGGGCACCACGGCGGTGATGATCGGCGCATTGTCGCTGTACAACATCACCCCGGGTCCGTTGCTGTTCCAGCAACAGCCGGACATCGTCTGGGGCCTGATCGCCTCGTTGTTCATCGCCAACATCATGCTGGTGATCCTCAACATCCCGATGATCCGCATTTTCACCCGCATCCTGTCGGTGCCAAACTGGGCGCTGGTGCCTTTCATCGCCATCATTACCGGGATCGGTGTCTTCGCCGTGCACGCCACCACGTTCGACCTGTTCCTGATGGTCGGCATCGGCATCTTCGGCTACATCCTGCGCAAGCTCGACTTCCCGTTGTCGCCGATCCTGCTGGGTTTCATCCTTGGCGGCCTGATGGAGCAGAACCTGCGTCGTGCGCTGTCGATTTCCAACGGTGCGCTGGACATCCTCTGGTCGAGCCCGATCACCTTGGGTTGCTGGGCGCTGACGACGGTCATGCTGTTGTTGCCATTGCTACGGATCTGGCGTCGCCGCGCCGCCCAACGTCGCGCCCTGGCCAATGTCTGAGGCGACTTTCAGACAATGGTGGGGAACACCGCTGGTCGGCCTGGCCGGCGGTTACCTGGCCAGCCTGATCGGCTGGCCTTTGCCCTGGATGGTCGGCTCGTTGCTGGCGATCATCCTGGTGCGCTGCCTGACGCCGTGGCAATTGGCGGAAATCCCCGGCGGCCGCAAATGCGGCCAATGGGTGGTGGGCATCGGCATCGGCCTGCATTTCACCCCGGTGGTGATGGAACAGGTCCTGAGCCACTTCGGCCTGATCTTTTTCGGCGCGCTGATCACCAGCGTGTCCAGCGTGGTAAGTGTCTGGCTGATGCGTCGCACCGGCGAGGACCGTGCTACCGCGTTTTTCTCGAGCATGCCCGGCGGCTCCGGCGAAATGGTCAACCTCGGCGCCCGCAACGGCGCGGACCTGAGCCGTGTCGCAGCAGGCCAGAGCTTGCGGGTGCTGGTGGTGGTGCTGTGCGTGCCGGCGGCCTTCAAGTACCTGTTGGGCGAAGGTGCGCCGGTGCAACATGCCACGACGGTGGACTGGCTGTGGCTGGCGCTCCTGTTTCCAGCGGGCGCCCTGCTCGCCTGGGTCTGGGAGCGCTTGCGCCAACCCAATCCCTGGTTGTTCGGGCCGTTGCTGGTGAGCGCGGCGGTGAGCATCGGTTGGGACCTGCACATCGGCCTGCCCAACGGCGCCAGCCAGATCGGCCAGTGGCTGATCGGCAGCGGGTTGGGTTGTCATTTCAACCGGCAGTTCTTTCGTCGGGCACCGTCGTTCATGGGCCGCACATTGGTTGGCACGGTGTTGACGATGCTGATCGCCACGCTTGCAGCCCTAGGCTTGAGCACCTTGACCCATCTGGATTTGCGTTCGTTGACGCTGGGCATGATGCCCGGCGGCATCGCGGAAATGAGCCTGACGGCGGAGACGCTGCAACTGTCGGTGCCATTGGTGACGGCGTTGCAGGTGATGCGGTTGCTGTTCGTGCTGTTTCTGGCGGAGCCGTTGTTCAGGTATTGGATGCGCCAGCCAAGTTCGCCCTGATCGTCCGGGGCGCCTTCATCGCGAGCAAGCTCGCTCCCACAGGTTCAGGGCAACACAATCCCTGTGGGAGCGAGCTTGCTCGCGATGGCCCCCTGACTGCCGCCCCCTTAAAGCGGCGGCAACCGCCAATCGATCGGCGTCTCGCCATGCTGCTGGAGAAACTTGTTGGTCCGGCTGAAGTGCCCGCAGCCGATGAAACCTCGGTGGGCCGACAGCGGTGACGGGTGGACCGAAGTCAGCACCAAATGCTTGGTCGCATCGATCAGCCTCTGCTTGCTTTGGGCATGGGCGCCCCACAACAGGAACACCAAGTGCGGCTGGTGTTCACTGACGACTTCAATGATCCTGTCGGTAAAGTGCTGCCAGCCTTTTTTGGCGTGGGCGTTGGCATTGGCGCGCTCCACGGTCAGGGTCGTGTTGAGTAGCAACACGCCCTGGTCGGCCCAGCTTTGCAGGTAGCCGTGATTGGGGATGTCGATGTTCAGGTCGCGCTTCAATTCCTTGTAGATGTTCACCAGGGACGGCGGTGTCGGCACGCCCGGCTGTACCGAGAAGCACAAGCCATGGGCCTGCCCTGGACCGTGGTAAGGGTCCTGGCCGAGAATCACCACCTTGACCTTATCCAGCGGCGTGGAATTGAGGGCGTTGAAAATCAGTGGAGCCGGTGGATAGATCTCCTTGCCAGCAGCGTATTCACTGCGTAGGAACTCACGCAACTCCGCCATGTAGGGCTGGTCGAACTCGGCACGCAGTGCCTGCTTCCAGCTCGGTTCGAGTTTGATACGGTCGTCAGCAGTCATGGTTGCATCCGGTAAAAAACAATGGGCGCACCCTAGGAAAGCCTACAGGGCTTGTCAATTGATCTGACGCAGAACCGGCACTTTCCTACATAGCGGTCATACTGAACATTCAAATTTCTGATCGAGGTCACGATGAATCTGCACTTCGAAGAGCTCACCGGCATCGACGGTGCCCGCATCGGCATCGCCACCCTGGATGCCGAAAAATCCCTGAACGCCCTGTCCCTGCCGATGATCAACGCCTTGCGCGATCGCCTCGATGCCTGGGCCCGGGAACCGCAGGTCGTTTGTGTGCTGTTGCGGGGCAATGGCGCCAAGGCCTTCTGCGCCGGCGGTGAAGTGCGCAGCCTGGTGGAGGCCTGCCGCGCTCATCCCGGCGAAGTACCGCCGTTGGCGGCACAATTCTTCGCGGCGGAATACCGCTTGGACTTCAACCTGCACACCTACCCCAAACCCTTGCTGTGCTGGGGCCACGGTTATGTACTGGGCGGTGGCATGGGGCTGCTGCAAGGCGCCAGTACCCGCATCGTCACGCCAAGCAGCCGCCTGGCCATGCCGGAAATCAGCATCGGCCTGTACCCGGATGTCGGCGCCAGTTGGTTCTTGTCACGCCTGCCCGGCAAGCTCGGGCTGTTTCTCGGCCTGACCGGCGCCCACCTGAATGCCCGGGACGCCATCGACCTGGGCTTGGCCGACCGCTTCTTGCTGGATGAACAACAGGACGACCTGATCGAAGGCCTGCTGCAACTCAACTGGCAAGAGCAGACCGAGATGCAGCTCAACAGTTTGCTCAAGGCCTTGCAGCAGGAAGCTATCGCCCAACTGCCCGAAGCCCAATGGCTGCCGCGGCGGCCGAAAATCGACGAGTGGCTGGATGTCAGCGATGTGCGTTGCGCCTGGAAAGCCCTCAGCCTGTTGGTGGACCACCCTGATCCACTGATCGCCCGGGCCGCCAAGACCATGACCGAAGGCTCGCCGTTGACCGCTCATCTGGTCTGGGAGCAGATCACCCGGGCTCGGCATTTGTCCCTGGCCGGTGTGTTCCGGATGGAATACACCTTGAGCCTCAACTGCTGCCGTCATCCCGAATTCAGCGAAGGCGTGCGGGCGCGATTGATCGACAAGGACCACAAGCCGCGCTGGCACTGGCCGGACATCAATCACGTGCCCGAAGCGGCGGTCGAGGCACACTTTCACAAGGCGTGGGAAGGGCGGCATCCGCTGGCGGATTTGTCCAACGAGTAACGAGCCAGGAACAACTCCCTGTGGGAGCGAGCTTGCTCGCGATGGCGGTATATCAGACACATCAATGCTGCTGACCTGACGCCATCGCGAGCAAGCTCGCTCTCACAAAAGCTATCCCATCGGTTTTATGACGGGTACAAAAAAGCGGCGCTATATGCGCCGCTTTCTGTTAGCCCGGGATCAGCGGTGACCGCCCCTTCCGTCATGACCACCGCGTCCCCGATGATCACGCCCGCCTCGCCCGCCTCGGTCGTCATTCCAACCGCCCCGGTCACGGCCGTCCCAGCCGCCCCGATTCGGATAAGACCGGTACGCCGCTCGCGGTGGCGAGTAGTAGCGTGGGCCTTGTTGGTAGTAACGCGGCGGCGAGTAATAGCGCGGCGCCGGTTGGTAATACCGCGGGGCGTAATAGCCACGCGGAACCGAATAATAACTCCCGCCACCGTAATAGACCGGCGCCGGTGAGGTGTAGACCTCGGAACGGTAGTAGCTCGAATCTCCGTCGTAGTAAGGCACGCAGGCCGAAAGAGTCAAACCGAGAAACGCAATGAGGAGCAGTCGTCGATACATGGCGGCCTCCTGGACCGCGGATGGGCCACATCAGCGACGCTGATGGGCGGCAGCCAACTTTGTGTGACTGACACATATTCAGACAGCAAAATCGGAGTCTGGTGCGACCTGGCAACAACTAGAAACATGTCCCTCGTCGCCCTCTTCCGGTGCGCGAAAGCACCACAAGCAAGCACAAATCCGCTCTCGCCCTCCTTCCCCAACACCTGCCGTCTCTGGCCCGGGCGTTTGCCGGAATTGGCACGGCTCTCGCTTTAACAAACTCCGTGCAGGAGTCATCACAGGTTCGCGGCACCACAATTTGCAATGGCTGACTAGGGTTCCGGCTCGCTACTGGCGAGTGGCTGGTCCGAGAGTTGGCGACCTCCAGTTGAGGTTACACGGCGGGACAAAAGCCCGGGAGACAAGCCACCGTTCGCGGTGCCGCGTTGCTCCTGTCCGCCCTTGATCAACTGGAGAACCACCATGCTCAAGCTTCGTCTGTCCGCCCTGCTCCTCGCCGCCCTCTCGGCCCTCGTGAGCTTTTCATCCGCCGCCGCACAAAAAGACCACTTCAGCGTCTGCTGGACCATTTACGCCGGCTGGATGCCCTGGGAATACGCCGGCAGCCAGGGCATCGTCGACAAATGGGCGAAAAAATACGGCATCAAGATCGATGTCGTGCAGCTCAACGATTACGTCGAATCCATCAACCAGTACACCGCCGGTCAGTTCGACGGCTGCACCATGACCAACATGGACGCCCTGACCATTCCCGCCGCCGGTGGCGTGGACAGCACCGCGCTGATCGTCAGCGATTTCTCCAACGGCAACGACGGCATCGTCCTCAAGGGCGAAGGCAAGAAAGTGGCCGACCTCAAGGGCATGGACGTCAACCTGGTGGAACTGTCGGTGTCCCATTACCTGCTGGCCCGCGCCCTGGATTCCGTGGGTCTCGCCGAAAAAGACCTGAAAGTCGTCAACACCTCCGACGCCGACATCTCCGCCGCGTTCAACACCGATCAGGTCAAGGCCGTCACCACCTGGAACCCGATGCTCTCGGACATCAAGGCCCAGCCAGGCGTGAGCGAAGTGTTCAATTCCAGCCAGGTTCCCGGCGAGATCATGGACATGATGGTGGTCAACACCCAGACCCTGCAGGACAACCCGGCCCTGGGCAAAGCCTTGACCGGCGCCTGGTTCGAAGTGGTGGCGCTGATGAATGCGAAAAACGCAGCCAGCCAGGCCGCGTTGGAACACATGGCCAAAGCCTCGGGCACCGACCTCAAAGGTTTCCAGGCGCAACTGGACACCACCAAGCTGTTCGCCACGCCCAAAGAAGCCCTCGGTTTCGCCACCAGCGAACAACTGCCCGCCACCATGGGCAAGGTGGCCGAATTCTCGTTCCAGCACGGCTTGCTGGGCGAAGGCGCCAAGGACACGAACGCGGTCGGCATGGCGTTCGCCAATGGCGTGACCCGCGGCGACAAGGCCAACCTCAAGCTGCGCTTTGACCCGACCTACGTACAGCTGGCCGCCGACGCCAAGCTGTAAACCGGAGGACCTGGCATGCGCCTGATCAACCGCTACCCGGATCGTCCCAGCCGCTTGTTGCTGGTGATCCTGCCCTTCGCGCTGGTGTTGTTCGCCTACTTCACGGGCTCTGCCGAACGGTTGACGGACAACCCCAACGATAAACTGCTGCCCAGCGCCGTGCAAATGGCCGATGCGGTCAAGCGCCTGGCCTTTACCGCTGACGCCCGCAGCGGCGAATACCTGCTCTGGCAAGACACCGCCTCAAGCCTGCGCCGGTTGGTCATCGGCTTGGGCATCAGTGCCCTGGCCGGGCTGTGCCTGGGCATTGCCGCCGGCACGTTGCCGCTATTGGGCGCGCCGTTATCGCCGCTGCTCACCGTGGTGTCGATGGTGCCGCCGCTGGCTATCCTGCCGATCCTGTTCATCGTCTTCGGCCTGGGAGAGTTGTCGAAAGTGATGCTGATCGTGATTGGCATCACACCGTGCCTGGCCCGGGACCTGGAACAGCGCGCCCGGGAAATTCCCACCGAGCTGCTGATCAAGGCCCAGACCCTCGGCGCTTCGACCTGGACCCTGATGCTGCGGGTGGTGCTGCCGCAATTACTGCCGCGCCTGTTGATTTCCCTGCGACTGATGCTCGGTTCGGCCTGGCTGTTTCTGATCGCCGCCGAAGCCATCGCCTCCACCGACGGGCTGGGCTATCGGATTTTCCTCGTGCGCCGTTACCTGGCGATGGACGTGATTCTGCCCTACGTGGTGTGGATCACCCTGCTCGCCTGGCTGATGGACTGGGGCCTCAAGCGCCTGACCCGCCAAGCGTTCCCCTGGTATGAGGGGGCGAAGGTATGAGTTTCATAAACGTGAACAACGTCTGGCAACAGTACGGCGACCAGGTGGTGCTCGAGCGCTTGAACCTGAGCGTCGCCGAGGGTGAGTTCTGCACCTTGGTGGGGGCGTCGGGTTGCGGCAAGTCGACCTTCCTGCGCTTGCTGCTGGGCCAGGAACGCGCCAGTCGCGGACAGATTCTCCTGGATGGCGAACCCTTGGCCGGCGAGCCGGATGCCAGCCGGGGCGTGGTGTTCCAGCGTTACTCGGTGTTCCCGCACCTGACCGTGCTGGACAATGTGGCCCTGGGCCTGGAACTGCCGCGCTCGCCGCTGCTGGGCCGTCTGTTCGGCAGCGCCAAGCGTCAGGCCCGGGAAGAGGCCGCACACTTGCTGGACAAGGTCGGACTCGGCCATGGGCAGGATAAATACCCGGCGCAACTGTCCGGGGGCATGCAACAGCGACTGGCCATCGCCCAGGCACTGATCATGAAGCCACGTGTCCTGTTGCTGGACGAACCCTTCGGTGCCCTCGACCCGGGCATTCGCAAGGACATGCACACCTTGTTGCTGGAGCTGTGGCGCGAAACCCGACTGACCGTGTTCATGGTCACCCATGACCTGTCCGAAGGTTTCAGCCTCGGCACCCGCCTGCTGGTATTCGACAAAGTCCGTGTCGATCCCCACGCCCCTGGCGCCTATGGCGCACGCATCACCTACGACATTCCATTGAACAGCGACCGCCGCACCGCCCGTGCCGCCGTCGACGCCCTGCCCGCCGAACTGGCCGGCACCTTGCGTATCGCTTGAAAGGAGTTTTTCCATGCCCGACTCGACCCGCTTGTTTACACCCTTCGCCGAAGAACTGTTGCCCGGCGGCGGCCACCGTTCGTTCGTACTCAAGCGCGGCCAGCTGCTGCGCCTGACCGATCTGCGCGGCGGGGCCAACGTGAGCCTGACGCTACTCAATGCCAACGAGAAAACCGAACGCTTGAACCTGCCCGACAGCCTCAAATGCCAACACACCGCCAAGCTCACCGCCGGCCACTGCCTCTACTCGGACATGGGCCGGGTGCTGGCGGCCATCACCGCCGACACCTGCGGCTGGAGCGACAGCCTGGGCGGCGTGCTCTGCGCCGAGGAAGTCGCGCAAAAATATGGTCAGGGCCGCTACCAGGAACTGCGCAACGGCTTCTTTCGCAACGGCACCGACAACCTGTTGGTGGAGCTGGGCAAATGGGGCCTGGGGCTGTCCGACCTGCTGATGACCCTCAACCTGTTCAGCCGGGTCGATGTCGATGAGGCGGGAAATTTTCACTTCGTCGAGGGCAACTCCCTGACCGGCGACTACATCGAGCTGTACGCGCCGATGGACACCCTGGTGGTGCTGACCGCGCTGCAACACCCGATGGACCCTAACCCGCAATACGCCCCGCAACCGATCAAGCTCAGCTGGATGAATGCCGACGCCAGCGTCGCCGAGCGCTGCCGCCTTTCGCGCCCGGAAAACCAGCGCGGCTTCATCAACACCGACCGCCTGTTCGCCTGAGGATCGCTGCCATGTCACTCGCCATCGCCACCGCACACAAGCAACCCGATACCGCCGTCTACCGTGCCACGATTCCCGCCGGGGAACCCTGGCTGGTGGAGGTCAAGGCCGGCCAGACCCTGCGCATCCTCGACCTGGAAGGCAACCAGGCGGTCGATACGCTGTTCTACAGCCTGGCCAACCCCAAGGAACGCTACGACGTGCAGCGCACCCTGCGCCGGCAAAACAGCGTTTACCTGAGCACCGGCAGCGTGCTGTATTCCAACCTCGGCCACCCGATGCTGACCATCGTCGAAGACACCTGTGGACGCCACGACACCCTCGGCGGCGCCTGCGCCCAGGAAAGCAACACCGTGCGCTACGCCCTGGAAAAACGCTACATGCACAGCTGCCGTGACAATTACCTGCGAGCCTGCGCCCACGACGGTCGCCTGGGCAAAGGCGATATCGGGCCGAACATCAACTTCTTCATGAACGTGCCGGTCACCGCCGACGGTGGCCTGACCTTCGAAGACGGGATCTCGGCGCCAGGCAAATACGTCGACCTGCGAGCCGAGATGGATGTGATCGTGTTGATCTCCAACTGCCCGCAACTGAATAACCCGTGCAACGCCTACAACCCCACGCCTGCGGAGCTTTTGATATGGAACTGAAACTCACCCGCCTGCGTCGCTGGCTGTTCATGCTGTGCCAGAGCCGGTCGGGGCAGTGCATCAAATAAACACAGATTCATGAACACCCTAAATGCCCTGTGGGAGCGGGCTTGCTCGCGAAAGCGGTGGGTCAGTTGGCGGCGATGTCGGATGTGCCGATGTCTTCGCGAGCAAGCCCGCTCCCACAGGTATCAATGGTGCTTTGAACTTGATTATTTCGCCACCTGGGACGACCCCGGCGGCCATCGACAACTGCGGGACGGCCCGCATCCCAGTTCAGGCAGCACTCATGCCTGAGGGGGCAATGCCATGTTCGAAAAAATCCTCATCGCCAACCGTGGCGCCATCGCTTGCCGCATCCTGCGGACCCTGGGCGAACTGAAGGTCCAAGGCGTCGCGGTGTATTCCCAAGCCGACGCCGCCAGCCTGCATATCTTGCAAGCCGACGAAGCCTACAGCCTGGGCGAAGGCGCGGCGGCCAATACGTATCTGGCGGTGGACAAGCTCCTGGCGATCGCCAAAAGCAGCGGCGCGACGGCGATTCATCCCGGCTACGGTTTTCTCTCGGAAAACGCATCCTTCGCCGAAGCCTGCGAAGCGGCCGGTGTCGCCTTCATTGGTCCGACGCCACAACAACTGCGCGTGTTCGGTCTCAAGCACACCGCCCGCGACCTGGCGCGGCAGCACGGCGTGCCCCTGCTCGAAGGCACCGAACTGCTGGACAGCCTCGACGCCGCACTGTTGGCCGGCACCCGGATCGGTTATCCGGTGATGCTCAAAAGTACCGCCGGCGGTGGCGGCATCGGCATGCGCGTGTGCCGCAGCGCCGCCGAGCTGAGCGAATCCTTCGAAGCGGTCAAGCGCCTGGGCCAGAACAACTTCAGCGACGCCGGGGTGTTCATCGAGAAGTACATCGAACGTGCGCGGCATCTGGAAGTACAGGTGTTCGGCGACGGCCAGGGCCAGGTGATCGCCCTGGGCGTGCGCGACTGTTCGGTGCAGCGGCGCAACCAGAAAGTCCTCGAGGAAACCCCGGCCCCCAACCTGCCCGACGGCATGGCTGACGAACTCTGCGCAGCGGCGATCCAACTGGCCCAGGCCGTGAATTACCGCAGCGCTGGCACCGTGGAATTCGTGTTCGACAGCGACGCCGGGCGCTTTTACTTTCTGGAAGTGAACACCCGCCTGCAAGTGGAGCACGGTGTCACCGAACAGGTGTGGGGCGTGGACCTGGTGCGCTGGATGGTGCAACTGGCGGCCGGAGACCTCCCGCCACTGAACGAGTTGAGCGTGGGTTTAAAAGCCGAGGGCCATGCGATCCAGGCCCGCTTGTATGCCGAGGATCCAGGCCGGGACTTCCAGCCAAGCCCTGGGCTTTTGACCGCCGTGAAATTCCCCGAGGCCGACGGCAAACAGTTGCGCATCGACACCTGGGTCGAGGCCGGTTGCCAGATCCCGCCCTATTTCGACCCGATGATCGCCAAGGTCATCCGCTGGGCGCCAACCCGCGGACAGGCCCGACTGGGCTTGCACCAAGCGCTGGACGAAAGCCTGCTGTACGGCGTCGAAACCAATCGCGACTACCTGCAACAGATTCTCCTCGATGCACCGTTTGCCAACGGCCAGCCCTGGACCCGCTGCCTGGACGCGTTGGTCTACCGTGCCCACACCGTTGAAGTGCTCAGCCCCGGCACCCAGACCAGCGTCCAGGACTATCCCGGCCGCCTGGGTTATTGGGCGGTGGGGGTGCCGCCGTCAGGACCGATGGACAGCCGTTCGTTGCGCCTGGGCAATCGCCTGCTGGGCAATGAAGAAGGTGCGGCGGCATTGGAAATCACCATGAACGGGCCGCTGCTGCGTTTCAACTGCGATGCCCGGGTGGCGGTGACCGGTGCGGTGATTGCCCTCGCGCTCGACGGTGAAGCCGTCCCGATGAACACCCCATTGTCGATCGCTGCCGGTGCCACCCTCGCCATCGGCAACATTTCCGGTGCCGGGGCGCGCAGCTACCTGTGCTTGCAGGGTGGCGTACAAGTGCCGGATTACCTGGGTAGCAAAAGCACCTTCACCCTCGGTCAGTTCGGCGGCCATGGCGGACGGGCGTTGTGTACCGGCGATGTGTTGCATCTGGCGCCGCTGGATAAGCACACGACAATGCCGCCAACCAGCGCGCCGATCCTCGAATTGCCAAGCGTGCGCCAGATCCGTGTGATCTACGGCCCCCACGGTGCGCCCGAATATTTCACCGAGCGCTACATCCAGACGTTCTTCGACACCGCCTGGGAAGTGCACTTCAACTCCAGCCGCACCGGCGTCCGACTGATCGGGCCAAAACCTGAATGGGTACGCGCCGACGGTGGCGAGGCCGGGCTGCATCCTTCCAACATCCATGACAACCCCTACGCCATCGGTGCCGTGGACTTCACCGGCGACATGCCCGTCATCCTCGGCCCCGACGGCCCGAGCCTGGGCGGTTTCGTCTGCCCGGTGACGGTGATCGAAGCGGATCTCTGGCAGTTGGGGCAACTCAAGGCCGGGGACAAGGTGCGATTCGTGCCGGTGGATATATCGACCGCCCGCTCACTGGCCCTGAAATGGGATCAGTGTGGGAGCGAGCTTGCTCGCGATAGCGATCTGTCAGTCCCATCGATTCTGGATGTCCCGCCGCTATCGCGAGCAAGCTCGCTCCCACAGGGGATCGTGTCGCC
Organism: Pseudomonas sp. NFACC56-3; assembly: GCF_900100025.1. Lineage (NCBI taxonomy): Bacteria > Pseudomonadati > Pseudomonadota > Gammaproteobacteria > Pseudomonadales > Pseudomonadaceae > Pseudomonas > Pseudomonas sp. NFACC56-3. The sequence goes on from NZ_FMTK01000026.1 coordinate 50,842, forward strand.
TGTGGTATTGGATATCGGCCAGGACGACACCCGGATGGTGGCGAGATTAGCCGGCGACACCCACCTGCTGCTGGAAATCGGCGCCCCCGAACTGGACCTGGTGCTGCGCTTTCGCGCCCATGCCTTGATGCAGGCTTTGGAACACAAACAATTGCACGGTGTGATCGACCTGACGCCGGGCATTCGCTCGCTGCAAGTGCACTATCAACCCGAACAATTGCCCCTGGCCGATCTACTGAGCATCGTCGCCGGCGAGTGGGACGCCGTGTGCGCCGCGCAGGACCTGCAAGTGCCGTCGCGCATCGTCCACCTGCCACTGTCCTGGGACGATCCGGCTTGCCAACTCGCCATCGAGAAATACATGACCACCGTGCGCAAGGACGCGCCCTGGTGCCCGAGCAACCTGGAGTTCATTCGACGCATCAACGACCTGCCCAACCTCGACGCGGTACAACGCACGGTGTTTGACGCCAGCTACTTGGTAATGGGCCTGGGGGACGTCTACCTCGGCGCACCGGTCGCCACACCGCTTGATCCACGGCATCGACTGGTGACCACCAAGTACAACCCGGCCCGCACCTGGACCGCGGAAAACTCGGTGGGCATCGGCGGTGCCTACATGTGCGTGTACGGCATGGAAGGGCCTGGCGGCTATCAGTTCGTCGGGCGCACGTTGCAGATGTGGAATCGTTATCGGGATGTCGCCGCATTCGACGGCAAGCCCTGGTTGCTGCGGTTCTTCGATCAGATCCGCTTCTACCCGGTCAGCGCCGATGAGTTGCTGCACATCCGCCGCGAATTCCCCCTGGGCCGCTTCGACCTGAAGATCGAGCACAGCCAGCTCAACCTCGCCGACTATCAGCGTTTCCTGGTGCAGGAAGCCGACAGCATCGCCGCGTTCCGACAACAGCAACAAGGCGCCTTCGAGGCCGAGCGCGAGCGTTGGATCGCCAGTGGCCAGGCGCACTTCGACAGTGAAGAACCGGCCATCGCGCCAAGCGAAGATGCGCAGTTGACTGACGGTCAACTGAGCGTCGACAGCCACATCGCTGGCAACCTCTGGCAAGTGCAGGTCGACGTTGGCACGCGGGTGGCCGCCGGTGATGTGCTGGTCATCCTGGAGTCGATGAAGATGGAAATCCCGGTGCTTGCGCCCTCGGCCGGCGTGGTGCGCGAGGTGCGCGTCCAGGCCGGTTCGGCGGTGCGCGCCGGACAGCGCGTCGTGGTGCTGGAACGTGACTGAACTCAATCAAAGGATTAACACCATGAACCTTTCGCTTCGCTTGGACGACCTGCGCAATGCCTACCGCAGCGGCGAACTGACGCCTCGCAAATTGCTGTTGGACCTGCGGGAAAAAGCCGCGGCGCTGAACCCGGACTATCACCTGTTCATCCACCTGCTGACAGTCGAGGAACTGGAGCCCTACCTGGCCGCGTTGGAAGGCCGCGACCTGGAGAGCCTGCCCTTGTACGGCGTACCTTTTGCCATCAAGGACAACATCGACCTGGCCGGCATTCCGACCACCGCAGCCTGCCCGGCGTTTGCCTATGTGCCGCCACGCTCGGCGACCATCGTCGAGCAGTTGCTGGCACTGGGCGCGATCCCCCTGGGCAAGACTAACCTCGACCAGTTCGCCACCGGGCTCAATGGCACCCGCTCGCCCTACGGCGCCTGCCGCAACAGCGTGTTGCCCGACTATCCGGCCGGTGGTTCGAGCGCCGGCTCGTCGCTGGCCGTGGCCCTGGGCGTGGCAAGTTTTGCCTTGGGCACCGATACCGCCGGCTCCGGCCGGGTGCCAGCCGCGCTGAACAACCTGGTGGGATTGAAAGCCACCCTGGGGTTGATCTCCACGGCGGGCGTGGTCCCGGCTTGTCGAACACTGGACTGCGTCACGACCTTCACGGCGACGGCCAAGGAAGCCAGCCAGCTATTGGCGCTGACGGCCCGTCCAGACCCTCGTGACGACTACAGCCGCCACAACCCGCAGTGGAACGACGGCTCTGCGTTCGGCGCGCCTCGGCGCTTTCGCTTCGGCGTACCGCGCCAGCAGGACCTGGCGTTTTTCGGCTGTTCTGAAGGTCCGCACCTGTTTCTGAATGCCATCGAGCGACTTGAACGTCTGGGCGGCGAAGCCGTGGAGCTGGACCTGTCGCCGTTCCTGGAGGCCGCACGGCTGCTTTATGAAGGCCCGTGGGTGGCCGAACGCTACAGCGTCGCCGGCCCATTGATAGAGCGCGAACCCGACGCCGTGCTGCCCGTCATCCGTGCCGTACTGGCGAAAGCGCCTACGGTAGATGGCGTACAAACCTTCCGCGCCCGCTACCGTTTGCAAGCGCTCAAAGCCCAATGCGACCGGGACATGGACGCGCTTGACTGCGTACTCACACCGACCATCGGCCGGCCAGTGACCCTCGCCGAACTGGCCGCCGAACCGGTGCTACGCAACTCGGAACTGGGTTACTACACCAATTTCATGAACCTGCTGGACTACGCCGCCGTCGCCGTGCCCAGCGCGTTCATGGCCAACGGTTTGCCCTGGGGCGTGACGCTGTTCGGTCGAGCGTTCACCGATCAATACCTCCTGAGCCTGGCCGATGCCTTGCAACGTCAACAGGACAAGACCTTGCCCGTGCCCGCCCACCCGGCGCGCCACGACCGGGCGCGGCTGGTCGTGTGCGGCGCACACCTGGACGGGTTGGCACTGAACTGGCAGCTCAAGCAACGCGGTGCCCGGCTGATCGAGGCCACCCAAAGCTCGCCGGACTACCGCCTCCATGCCTTGGCCGGGGGCCCACCCTTGCGACCCGGCATGGTTCGGGTTCATGAAGGCGGCGTGGCGATCGAGGTCGAAGTCTGGGAGCTGCCGAGCAGTGAACTGGGCTCGTTCCTGACGGGCATTCCCGCACCGTTGGGGCTGGGCAAGGTGCAACTGGCCGATGGGCGCTGGGAGAGCGGATTCATCTGTGAGTCGTATGGCCTGGAAGGCGCACGGGACATCAGTCATCTGGGGGGATGGCGGGCTTATTTACAGAGTCTGAAATAGCGCTGATGGGTGGCGAGGGAGCTTGCTCCCGTTCGGCTGCGAAGCAGACGCTTTGGGGCCGCTTCTCGGCCCAGCGGGAGCAAGCTCCCTCGCCACGGTCCTACAAACCTGCAAATTCGACTGTCTTTTCCCACAAGGCCACTAAACTGACTCCATTGGGTCCTAGCCAAGGGAATCGCCATGTCGCTTCGTTCGCCGTTGTATTCCCAGCGCAAGCCGCTGCTGGTCGTGGTGGCGTTGCTTGGTACAAGCTTCCTGATCATTTCATTGTTGGGCTATTACGCAGCCCATACCTCGATACGCGATCACATTCTCAAGACGCTGTACGTGAACCTGCTGGTCGGCCTGCTCGTGACGCTGGCGGTCCTGGCCATTCTTTATCGGCTGATCAACAACTACCAGCAACGCATCGACGCCCAGGCCACCCTCGACAGCCTGACCGAGCTGCCGAACCGCCGTGGTTTCGACCTGCTGGCCGTGCAAGCCCTGCACGAAGCCCAGCGCGAGCCCAGGCCCTTGACGGCGCTGCTGGTGGAATTGGACGACTTCAAGCGGCTGGACACCGCTCACGGTCATATCGCCACCGATCAACTGTTGACCGGGTTCGCCCGCAGCCTGACCGAGAGCCTGCGGCATTCGGACATCGTCTGTCGCTGGAGCGCCGAAGCCTTTGTCGTCCTGCTCAAGGACACCGACGGACAGACCGGTCTGAAAATCGCGGAGAAAATTCGTCAGCACATCGAAAAGCAGCGCTATTTCTGCAGTGGTAAACAATTGCTGGTCACCGTCAGCCTCGGCCTCACCACCTTGCAGGACAAAGACACCTTGCACAGCTTGCTGTCGCGGACCGATCATGCGTTGCAACGCGCCCGGCAGACCGGGCGCAACCGAACCTGCGTGGACATGCCTCACTCCAGTTATGAATAAACCCGACCTTTGCCCGGCCTGCGGCGGCATCAACGACTGCACCCTGGCCGACCCACGAACCGCCGACCGGGCCTGCTGGTGTTATGGCGTGAGCATCGACCCGGCGGTGCTTGAAGCATTGCCGACCGAACTGCGCGATCAGTCCTGCCTGTGCCCACGCTGCGCCCAGGTCCAAGCCCAGTTGCGCGCCAAGCCCCAGCCGATCGCGTAAGATGCCCACCCTCCGCTGCCCTGCCTGAACTGCCCATGCGCGTCGACCGTTTCCTCAGCAATCTGCCGCGATTCAATCGCCAACAAGTGCGCCTGTTGCTGGTGGAACGCCGGGTGCGGATCGACGGCCAGACCGTCAACGATCCCCATGCAGCGGTACGTGAGTTCAGCCGCGTCGAAGTCGACGACGAAGTGCTGCAAGCCGGCCGATCGGCGCGCTACTTCATGCTGCACAAGCCGGCCGGCTGCGTCAGTGCCACTCGCGACCCGCAACACCCCACCGTGCTCGACTGGCTGGACGAACCGGACAAGGACGACCTGCACATCGCCGGGCGCCTGGATTTCAACACCACCGGGCTAATGCTGATCACCAATGACGGTAGCTGGTCGCGGCGCCTGACCCAACCGCAGACCAAGCTGCCCAAGGTCTACTACGTCGAAACCGAGCGAGCCATCACGGCCGAATACGCCGACACCTTCGCCCAAGGCCTGTATTTCGCCTTCGAAGACCTCACCACCCAGCCGGCAGAACTGACGCTGCTGGGGGAAAAATCGGCGCGCTTGAGCATCGTTGAAGGGCGCTACCACCAAGTCAAACGCATGTTCGGCCACTTCGACAACAAGGTGCTGCGCCTGCACCGTGAATGCATGGGGCCACTGCTGCTGGACGCCAACCTCGAGCCCGGTCAGTACCGCGCCTTGACGCCTGAGGAAGTCAGCCTGATCTGAGTCGATGACCGTCGGGCAGAAGTGTCGAACAATTTTCCGACAGGTACTTGCGCAACGGTCGCCCCCCTGCTTGAATCAAACCGTCGGCCGAAATGTGACCGATGAGTCACCACATACTTCCAAGAAACTTTTTGCCGGCGGGAACCCTCAGGTTCCGCCTTATCCGCCCGGCAAACTGCCCGCCATAACAACACCCGTCGACCGTCTTCCTTGGATCGACATGGGCCTTATCTTCCAGGCGTATGCCTACCTGTCACATTGCCCGTGCAATCTCATTGCGCGCATACCCGCTTGCCAGGAGTCTTATGACATGAGGCCAGAAATCGCTGTGCTGGATATACAGGGTCAGTATCGGGTTTACACGGAGTTCTATCGCGCAGACGCCGCACAAAAGACCATTATCCTGGTCAACGGATCGATGGCCACCACCGCGTCGTTTGCACAGACCGCCAAAAACCTCTACCCGCAATTCAATGTCGTGCTGTACGACCAACCCTACGCGGGCAAGTCCAAGGCTCACAATCGTCACGAGAAAATGCTGACGAAGGAGATCGAAGGGCAGATCCTCCTGGAGCTGATCGACCACTTCGCCGCCGAGCACGTGCTGTCGTTTTCCTGGGGCGGCGCCGCCACGTTGAGCGCCCTGGCCCATCGGCCAAGGCGCATCGAAAAAGCGGTGATCAGCTCGTTCTCACCGGTGCTCAATGCGCCGATGCGCGACTACCTGGAACGCGGTGTGGATTATCTGGGCAGCCTGGACGGCGACCGTGTCGGGCATTTGGTCAACAGCACCATCGGCAAGCACTTGCCGCCGTTGTTCAAGCGCTTCAACTATCGCCACGTCAGCAGCTTGGCCGAGCATGAGTACGGGCAGATGCATTTTCATATCAGCGATGTGCTCCACAGCGACCGGTTGTGCTACGTGAACGCGGCGAAAAAAATCAACGTGCCGGTGCTGTTCCTGAACGGCGAATGGGACGAGTACACCGCAGCCGCTGACGCTAAGCTTTTTGCCGAGCATGTGCAGCACAGCAGCTTCAGCACATTGCAAGCCACCGGGCACTTCCTGGACATGGAACACAAAGCCGCCTGCCGCGACAGCCGCAACGCCTTGCTGGGTTTCCTCACACCGGAACACCACGAAAGCCGACCGCGCTACAACTACGTGCAGGGCTACCATGCACTGGCTATCTGAAACCGAGTCCTCGCGAGCAAGCCCCACCCTGCGCTTTTGGCAAATGGGGGCTTGCCCGCGAACGACCGCTCTGGTTTGAGCCTTGCGTAGACGAGTGACCTCGCCGTACATAAAGAAAAACTTCAAATCCGTGGCCACATCTGGTACAAAGTCAGCCGCTCTGAGCGGGTGTCGTATAATGGCATTACTCCAGCTTCCCAAGCTGATAACGAGGGTTCGATTCCCTTCACCCGCTCCAATCGAATTCTGATCCCCCTGTCGTATGTTTTTTGACGGGGGGATTAAAAAACCGGCCCATGGTGGCCGGTTTTTTTATGGCTGATATTCGGGAAAGTGTGAGGTGATCTCCGAGCGTAGATAGATGGCTTGCCGTCTACGTCATACGTCAAAAATAAATACGTCCCCATTTCCACGGACATAGTAATGAGAAAAATGAGTCCCGTGGCGAGGGAGCTTGCTCCCGCTTGAGTGCGAAGCGCTCACGAGAGGGGGGCTGCTGCGCAGCCCAGCGGGAGCAAGCTCCCTCGCCACATATCGCATGGCCCGGAAGATTTGTAGGCAGAATCCGAAAACTGCGTAGGGGGTGCGCTTACTTTGCTTTTCGGCGAGTTTTCGCCTTGTTGCCCTTGTTCTTCGATGGCTACTCTCCAGACGTCGCTGCAAATCAGCGATCGGGCTTGGAAACCCGTGAGTCACGAAACCGCACGCCTTCACAAGTGCAGAGGTAGTTTTACGCCTGTAAACTTGTGTTTTTGGCGGCTGTGCGTGGGACGCCTTTGGGCGTGCCGGTTTCCTTGACTCCCGGTTTCCAACCTGCGCACAGCTGCCACCCATTCGCTTGGAACGAAAGTGGCAGCTCCAGACGTCAAGGAGCTAGACATGCACAGCAACTCGCTTTTCAATCATTTGTTCAACTCTCGGCCTCACTGCCTCGTCATCAACGGAGGCAGGCCATGAACGAAGATACGACGCTCAAAACCATCGGCTACACCCCCTTCAACTATTCCGCTGATCGAGCACTGTTCCGTGTCAACGGCGGCGTCCCTATCCAAGAGGCATTGGAACGGGCATCGGACCTTTTGCATCTGGCTCACCGACTCGCCGAAGACGCGGCGTTTGAGAAGAGCACCGACCGCTACGCCTGGGCTGCGCATTTTTTGTTGGAGATGAGCAAGGCGGTGATTGATGACGTTGTGAAAGTCATCGCGCCTAGATCGGAAGTTGAAGTTAGAAAAAAAGCCGAGAAACATAGATAGACCGTACGTTTGAGAATGGGAGCCGCAAGACTCCCACCTAACGACAAACCAAAAAGCCCCGGCGTTTTTCGCAGCGGGGCTTTTTTGTATCTTGGCTGCCTACTTGTGTTGCTCAGCCCCCAGGCAAATGCCCCAGCGGCAACGCTCCCGGCGTCTTCACCGTATGAATCGCAAAGTTGCTCCGGATGTCACTCACCCCCGGCAACTTCAGCAGCCGCCCGGTGAGGAATCGGTCGTAGGCCCGCAGGTCCGGCACCACCACTTGCAACAGGAAATCCGATTCGCCTGAGACCAGGAACGCCGAGATCACCTCCGGCAATGCCGTGACCGCCTGGCGAAACGCTTCGGCTTGTTCGTCGTTGTGCCGCTCGACCTTGACGCCGACAAAGATCGTCAGCCCGAGGCCCACTTCGTCGCGATCCAGAATGGCTTGATAACCACGAATCACACCGGCGTCTTCGAGCATCCGCACGCGGCGCAGGCAGGGTGAGGGGGACAGGCCAATTTCTTCGGCCAGCTGCACATTACTCAGCCGACCGTCACGTTGCAGCGCGGCGAGGATTTTGCGGTCGAAGGCATCCAGTTTCATGAATTGGCATTTTCCGATGGAATAACACGAGTACATGGCAGGTTATGCCAATTTCCAGAGCTTTAGAAGCTGACTTCGCAACCACCTGCCCTGCCCCTCGGCCCTAGACTGATACGACCGAATCGTCGATGAAGGGGATGTGGCATGGCAGAGCTCTGGTTGTTCCTGATGGCCTTGATGGTGGTGTATGTGCTGCCTGGGCCGGACATGATTCTGCTGCTGCAAACCGGTGCCCGTCAGGGCAGGGGCGCGGCGCTGGCGACGGCGGTGGGCCTGGGCGTCGCCCGGGGATGTCATGTCGCGCTGGCTGCATTGGGGCTTTCGGCATTGTTCAAGACTGCGCCCTGGACCTTTGATGCGGTGCGCCTGGCCGGGGCTGCCTATCTGTTATGGATCGGTTTTCAATGCCTGCGGACCACGTTGTTGCCGAATTTTGAAGGCGCCGGTATCGAGGCTGGAAAGCGGCGTTGGTATCAGGCGATTCGGCGTGGGCTGCTAACCAATTTGCTCAACCCGAAGGCATTGTTGTTTTGCTCGGTGTTGTTGCCGCAGTTTATTGATCCACAGGGCGGACCGGTGCTGGGGCAGTTTGCGACCCTGGGCGTGGTGTTGGTCAGCGTGGGTTTGTTGTTTGATAGCGCCTATGCACTGGTAGGTGTCGCGCTTGGGCGCTGGCTTCAACGCTCCCCTTCGGCCCAGCGCGTGCAGCAGTGGTTGTTTGGGAGTCTTTTGATTGGGTTTGCGGTGCGGCTGACGTTTGTGCAGCAGGCCTAATGCCTGTGGATAAGCTGATCGGACAGGATCTGGAGCGAAGCAAACCGGGGGCTGCTACGCAGCCCAGCGGGAGCAAGCTCCCTCGCCACGTGGCATCATCTGTCGCCATCACATTCCAAATGTCAGTAAATCGAACCAGGCGTCTTCTGATGTACTTCTTCACCATCGGGAATAGCGCACTAGCATGGGGTGCTAGGGGTCGAGCGGACTTTTCAGCCCCCTCAACTCCGTTCCCATTAAGCACCATTTGCAATGGTGGGATGCTCAGACTAGACTCCTCCCAAAACGGGAGATAATGGGTGCGGATTATTGCGAGAGGTACCTTGCGGGAATTTTGGGAAAGTAATCCGGCTTATGCCGACTCTCAGATTCCACTGGTTGAATGGTATCGACACATGGAGAAAGCAACCTATCACACGCCTCAAGAGATTAAGGCAGAACTCGGAACAGCCAGCATTCTCAAAAGCAGCAGGGTTGTATTCAACATTGGCGGTAACAAATACCGAATCATTCTGGCGATCGACTATCAGCGCCAGCTCGGTTTTGTCCGGTTTGTCGGAACCCATGCCCAGTACGACCAAATTAATGCGGAGACCGTATGATGAACATCAAACCCATTCGCAGCCAAGACGACTTGAATGCAGCCTTTGCGCGCATCGAGCAACTCTGGGGTGCTGACGTCGGTTCGGCTGAAGGTGATGAGCTGGAAATCCTTGCCTTGCTAATCGAAAAATATGAGGACGAGCACTATGCAATGCCGCCTTCCGACCCAATTGAGGCCATCAAATTCCGGATGGACCAGCAAGGCTTGACCGCGCGCGACTTGGAACCGTTCCTCGGTTCGAGCGGGCGTGTATCTGAAGTGCTGAACCGCAAACGCAAACTGAGTCTGGCGATGATTAAACGCCTTCACGATGGATTGCGAATCCCTTACGAGAGCCTTTTGGCGGACGTTGCCTAATACGTGACGGCATCGACCAATCCTATCAAGCCGGTCCATCGTGACCGGTTTTTTATGTGCTCGTTTTAGTCATCACCACCCTCATCACATCCTGAAATAACTCACTACGTCTCCCCGCAGTCCTTGCCGGGCGCGGCCTCTACACTTCGGTGCAATCAGCTCACCCACCCGCTAGTGTCATCCCGGTGGTTATGGTGTTGATCATTAAATTTCAGTAGGTATAGTACCCACCATGCACACCACACGGAGGTGTTGTGAATAGCCGATTTTTGATAAGCCAGCTCATTGCGGACGGTTGGTATCGGGTGCGGGTTCGGGGCAGTCACCATCACTTCAAGCACCCGACCAAACCGGGATTGGTCACGGTTCCTCATCCGAAGAAGGACCTGCTCAAGAAACGGCCATCAGTATCTTGCAACAGGCGCTGCTCCAGCCGGCCCGTTGCCCTGCGTTCCCGGAGGACGATGAATATGCTTTACCCGATTGCGATTTCCATGGGCGATGACAAACACGCCTGGGGTGTTGAAGTGCCGGATATTCCAGGGTGTTTTTCCGCAGGCGACGACCTGGACGAGGCCATGGCGATGGCACGCGAGGCCATTGAGGGGCACTTCGAGATTCTGGCCGAGGACGGTTCGGCGATTCCGCCGGCCAACACCGTCACCCTGCATGCGGCCAATCCAAAATATGCCGGCTGCACCTGGGCGCTGGTGGACATTGATGTCACCAAGTACCTGGGCAAGGCGCAGAAGCTCAACATCACGTTGCCCGGTTATCTGCTCAATCGCATTGATGAATATGTGTTGCACCATCCTGAAGAGAAGAGCCGGTCAGGGTTCCTCGCTTCTGCCGCTCTCAAGGTATTGCAGCAAGGGCGGTGAACGTTTGTGGGAGCGAGCTTGCTCGCGATGGCGTCAGATCAGCAGCATCCATGTTGGCTGACAGGGCGCCATCGCGAGCAAGCTCGCTCCCACAGGGGTTTGGCAGTCACCCCTGCGATGGCTGCGGACCGTCTATTTTTTCTCCGCCCCGGACTCCTGCATCTGCACCGAAGACTTGGTGCCGTCGGTGTTGTCCTTGGTCTCGTTATCCGAGTTGTCGAAACAGCCTTGCAGGACGAACAAGCAGCAGGCAAGGCAAAAAGTGCGGGCGATATTCATGATGTACTCCGATGCCGAGGGCTTTCAGCAGTGACCTGCGAGAACGGCAATGGTTGCGACTGTCATCGTGCCGGACGATGAACGTCGACGGATGCTGGCGGCTGAAATGTAAGTAGAATTTTCACCGCCTCGTTGCTGTCACACCAGACAGATGCATCCAATAAGGAAACACGGCAATGACGTTCGCAAAAATCGCGCAAAAACTGGCCCTCTGGGCGGGGAGCCCCAAGACATTCCTGGGGGCCATCGTGTTGTTGGCCCTGTGGGCAGCCAGCGGACCTTTCTTCGGTTTCAACGACACCTGGCAATTGATCATCAACACCTCGACCACCATCATCACTTTCCTCATGGTGTTCCTGATCCAGAATACGCAGAACCGCGATACGGACATCCTGCATCTAAAAATCGATGAGTTGTTGCGAGCGACCAAAGAGGCACAGAACGCGATGCTTGGACTCGAATCGCTGGACCTCAAGCAACTGGAGGCGCTGAGGAAGCACTACCAAGCCATGGGCAACGACGAGGTCAAAAGCCTTGAAGGCCTGGAAGCGAAAAGCAAAATCGACCTGAACCAGTGCTGAGAGATGTGCGAGTGGGTGACATGCCCACTCGCGCGGTTCGGCAAATCATCAGGGCAGCGGATTACCGCCCGTCACGCCAAACACTTCCCCAGTGATGTAGCTCGACTCCTGGGATGCCAGCAATACATAGAGCGGCGCGCATTCGGCCGGTTGGCCTGGGCGTTTCATCGGCACCTGGGAGCCGAAGGTAGGAATCTTTTCCCGAGGCTGACCGCCGCTCGGTTGCAGCACGGTCCAGATCGGCCCTGGTGCCACCGCATTGACGCGGATACCTTTGCTGATGACCTGCCCGGCCAGTGCCTTGGTAAACGCCACGATTGCCGCTTTGGTGGTGGCGTAATCCAACAGGGTCGCAGACGGGTCGTAGGATTGGATCGATGCGGTGTTGATGATGGTCGCCCCCGCCGGCATCAGCGGCACCGCTGCCTTGCAGATCCAGAACATCGCATAGATGTTGGTTTTCATGGTGTCGTCGAATTGCGCAGTGGTGATGTCGGCGATGTCTTTTTGCGCTTCCTGCTTACCGGCAACGTTCACCACAATATCCAGGCCGCCCAATTGCTCATGAGCACTGCTCACCAATTGCACACAAAAGGTTTCGTCCTTGAGGTCGCCGGGAATCGCAATCGCCTTGCGGCCTTCGGCTTCGATCAATTCGATGACTTGTCGAGCATCCCGCTCTTCGCTGGGCAAGTAGTTGATCGCGACATCCGCGCCCTCGCGGGCATAGGCGATGGCGGCGGCACGACCGATGCCTGAGTCACCGCCGGTGACCAGGGCCTTGCGTCCTTCCAGGCGCCCGAAGCCCTGGTAACTTTTTTCACCATGATCGGGCTTGGGCACCATATCCTGGTCAATACCCGGCGGCGACTGCGGCTGGTCGGGAAAGGGTGGGCGCGGATACTGGGTCAGTGGGTTCTGCATCGCGTATTGGTTGGGTTCTCGGCGTGTGGACATCGAGGTTCTCCTTTTCGGCGGGCAAAATCAGCCGGGACGCTGACGCCCCGGTCCTGAATGTAAAAGCAAATGCGGCAGATCAACGGCTGGCCTGCAGTGCCTTGGCCATCTCGAGATGGGTCTGCAACTTGGGCAGGGTTTCGTCAGCGAAGGCCTTGATCTCTGGCACTTCGGTGGTCTGGGCCTGCTGCTGAATCTGCGCGATGGCCTCCTCGGTAGCCTTGACCTGGCTGGCGGCATACGCCGCTTCGAACGACTCGCCTTCCGTGACCTGTGGCATCAAGGCCTTGGCCTTGTCGGCCACTTCTTCCCGGGGAGCGACAGGCAAGTCGAGCTTCTTAGCGATCTTCGCCAGATGTTGATTGGCAGTGGTGCGGTCGTTGATCACCATAATGGTGTAGTCCTTGACCTCCCTGGATTCGGCTTTTGCGTGGGCCATGCGACTTGTCTCGATGTCGGCCATGCCCTTGGCGGAAGCATCGTCAATGAATTCGGCAGGCGATTGGGCCCAGGCACTGTTGGCACCCAGGCCCATCAGCACGACGAGACTGGTGGTGCGAAAAAAGCTGGCCATACGGCTCATGGTCGCGCCCTCCTCTGATAAAAGTTCTGGTGGGTTATCCACCGTTGAATCAGAACCAGCCATGAATGTTCAGCGAGACGTCCGACCCGGCTTTCGGCCAATTTCGGCTTTCGACGGGTTTCTATCGACGGTCGTGATGGTGGTTCTCCCACTTTTGCGACCTGCTTCGGACACCTTCGTTCGATCGTGAGTAATGTTTGTCGGATAAACATTGCTTGAACCAGGCAGGTTCAGCCCTCCCTATTCGTGAATACCGGGCACACAGGCCCTGTCTTGTATTCGAATGGGATACGGGCTGAAGGTTTGAGAAAGGTGTTGGCGCCACGACGAACGGTGACGCACTATCAAATGCCGGACGTCTGGTGATTTTGGCGTTTGGCGGCGTACATCGCCTCGTCGGCGTGGCGGAACAGCGCGACATCTTCAGTGCCATGGTCGGGGAAACAGGCCACGCCGATGCTCGGCTCGATGCTCAGGCAGTGCCCGTCCAGACGCAGCGGCTGGGCCAGTGCATGGTGGATTTTTTCCCGCACGCTGTGGGCAGCCTCCAAGGACTGGATGCTGTGCAGCAGCACCACGAACTCGTCTCCGCCGATGCGCGCCACGGTGTCGGTGTCGCGGATACAGCCCTTGATACGATTGGCCACCGCCTGTAACAGCATGTCGCCCACTCCGTGGCCATAGGTGTCGTTGACCTGTTTGAAACGGTCCAGGTCGATATACAGCAAAGCCATGCGCCCGGATGCGGCGCGGGCGGTCGCCAGTGCGCACTTGAAACGTTCACGGAGCAATTCGCGGTTGGGCACCTGGGTCAACTGATCATACTGAGCCATGTGCTGCAATCGGGCGTGCAACTGCTTGCGTTCGATGGCAATGGTGATCTGTGCGCAGACGTATTGCAGCAGTTCCTTATCCTGTTCGGTATAGCGCTCGTTGTCCGGCGCACTCTTGACGATCAACGCGCCAATCGTGCCGTTCTGCGAATTCAGCGGCACACCCAGCCAACACGGCGCGTCCGGCTGCGCCACAAGGTCGTCGAACCCCGCTGACAGCGAGGTGCCACCGGGCGTCAGCAGGATCGGCTGGCCGCTGCGAATCACCTCGGCGCACAAACGCCCGGTGACCGTGCCCGGCAACTCAGGCTGCCCTTCCCGATCATCGACGTGATAGGGGAAGTTCAGCTGCGAACATTGTTCGTCATACAGCGCCACCGAGAAATTCAGCGCCGGCAGCCACTCGCCAATAATCAGGTGGATGCGCTTGAACAGCGCCAGCAAGTCAGCCGCGGCATGGGCCGCCTCGGAAATCGCATACAACGCCGCCTGCCGGGACTCGGCCTGCTTGCGCTCAGTGATGTCCCGGGCCACGGCGATGCGCAGTTGGTCCACCGGCGACCAGCGCGCCGACCACAGGATATGTACCACCCGCCCGTCCTTGCGCAGGTAGCGATTCTCGAAATTGAGCTTGGGCTCGCCCTCCATGATCTCCCGCGCCGCCTCGAGGGTCCGCTGGCGGTCGGCAGGGTGCACCAGATCGATCATCGCCTGGCCGATCAGCTCCTGCGGGGTGTAGCCGAAAATGCGCTCGCAGGCGGCACTGACAAACACGAAACGCCCTTGACCGTCGACGGCACACACGGCATCCAGCAGAAGGTCGATGTAGCTGGCCAACGGCGCGGAACTTGAAGTGTCCATGGGGCTGGAGGTCATCCGGATAATGCAACGGTGAGCGAAGCGGGCGATGGTCAGTTCGTGACGTTGTACACGAGCGAGACCGACGCGCCCAATACCGATGAGGATAGCGCAGGCGATCAGACTCAAGGGGATGAAACGCATGGCAGGCGCTGCCACTCGACTCGACACGGCCCATCACGGCTCCGTAAAGAACACCATGCCGGCATACGGAGCCTGTCGACAGGCCTTGAGTCGCGACGCCAGGTCGCCCACATGGGCTTCCAGCTTGTACCCGTCCGGGTCGAGAAAGTAGAACGAATCACCCTCGCTACGGTTGTCTCGCCACGACGATACTTGGGCCGCGTTCAGCCGCGCCACCAGCACGGGAAAATGCTCGGCGCTGATGCTGAATGCGTAATGGGTGTAGCCCGCGGTCGGCTCGGGCCTGCGCAACGGGTCGAGAGACAGGCATAACCACAAACCCGGCAGCGACAAATACGCCCCGCTGTTCCACCTGGCCTCAAGACGCAACTGCAAGAGTTCGCCATAAAAAACCACACTGCGATCCAGATCGGTGACCGAAAGGGTCAGATGATTGAGGCCTGAGAGCATCAGCAAGCAACCTTCAGAAAAGCGTGATAACCCAGCGGGCTTGGGGCAGATCCGTGGTGCTCCCAAGCTCCGACAGTGCCGATGGATTCCCCGGCCAGGGTCCTAGGCAAAGTCCTACGTGGAAATCCCCAGTGACACTCAAACATGCCGGAAACAGCCGATTCAAAGCCCTGCACAACAATCTGTAAAGTCTGGAAACACACAACTATCGCAACACCCCACGGACAGCACCATCAACCAAGGAATGTAATCGCGCCATGGACCAGACTGCTCAACCACCTCATTACTTCACCAACTACCGCAAGCTCATTTCCCTCGCTGACCAGGATTGGCAGGGCACCGAGGCCGGAAAAATCTCAGGGCTGAATGTCGAGGTCAAGACCCCCAACGTGCTGGTCGACCAATACGGTCGGACCTTTCATCACTTCTGTACTACGTCCTACCTGGGCCTGGACTATCACCCCGCGCTGCTGGACGGCGCCATGACCGCCCTGTGGGAAACCGGGACCCTGCGGGTCGCCAACTCAAGCAATCGCTGCAAGCTGGCGATCCTGGACCAGTACGAAAGCCAATTGTCTGAGCTGTTCGGCGCCAGTTGCCTCAGTGCCCTGTCCTGCAGTGCGGCAAGCGCCGGGATCCTGCCGTTGCTGGCCAGCGGCGCATTCACCGACCATCGCGCACCCGTCATGGTGTTCGACAAACAGGCCCATTACTCGATGAACCACAGCAAGGCCGCCTGCGCCGATGAAACCCAGGTCATCACCTGCCCGCACAACGACATGGATTTCATCGAAGACGTGTGCAAACGCCAGCGCGACGTGGCGTATGTGGCCGACGGCGCCTACAGCATGGGCGGGATGGCGGACCTGGACAGCCTGATGTATCTCAAGCAGCGCTATGGCTTGTTTCTTTACCTGGACGACTCCCACGCCCTGTCTACCGTCGGGGAATCCGGCGCCGGCCTGGTCCGTTCGCGCATCCCGGCGGTGGACGAGCGCACCCTGATCGTTGCCTCGCTGGCCAAGTCCTTCGGTGCCAGCGGCGGGCTGGTCATGTTTGGCTGTGAACGGTACAAGGCGCTGGTGCAGCGCTACGGTGGGCCGAGCAATTGGTCCCAGAGCCTGAACGCGGCGGCCATTGGTGCCGGCATGGCGTCGATCCGCCTGCACCGCAGCCGCGAACTCAGTGCCCTGCAGGAGCGTTTGCAGGCTAATATCCGCCTCTTCGACAGCCTCGTGCGGACCGGACAGCGCGGCACCCCCATGGCAATCCGTATGGTGCCTTGCGGTGAAGCGGCCCAGGCCAACAGCCTGGCGGTCGAACTGGCCGAACGGGGATATTTCACCTCGGCGGTATTTTTTCCCGTGGTGCCGCAAGGCAAGGCTGCCATTCGCATTACCCTGCGCGCCGACATGGAGCCGGACGTGATTCGCTCGTTTTGTGAAACGATCACCGAACTGCTGCTGACCCACGGACGTGACCTCCGCCCTTGAGACAAGACGCTCGATGAAGAACCGTACAACCCTGATCCTTACCTGCACCACCGTTTTCCTGGCACAACTGGGCATGAGCATCTACTTGCCGGCCCTACCCGGCATCGCCCGGGACCTGGGTGCCGATGCGTCGCTGGTTTCCTGGGGCCTGTCGGTGTACCTGATCGGCATGGCGCTGCCCATGTTGCTGTGGGGCAGCCTGAGCCAACGCTTGGGGCGCAAACCGGTCTTGCTGGCGGCACTGGGGTTGTATGGCCTGGGCAACCTGGCCCTGCCGCTGGGCACAACCGTGGAGGCGTTCCTGACGTTCAGGTTGATTCAGGGCATCGGTGCCAGCGGTATTTCGGTGATGGCGCGGGTCTTGATTCGCGACAGTTTCAGCGGCGACCTGCTGGCCAAGGCCTTGTCCTGGATATCGATCGCCTTTGTGATAGCCCTCGGTATCGGCCAGTACCTGGGCTCGCTGATCCAGGCCGCTTTCGGCTGGGAGGCGATTTTCCAGGGTTTGGGCGCCGTCAGCCTGGCCATGGCAGCGGCGGTGTCCCGGGCCAGGTTCCCGATGTTGGTGCACGCCAGCAATGGACAATCGGCATGGGGGATCTACGGGCAGATATTCCGACAACGCGCGTTCCTGCTGCCGGCCATGGCCGGTGGGCTGGGGTACGGCGTGATCGTCGCCTTCAATACCGCCGCGCCGCTGATCCTGCAGGAAAGCTTCCACTGGTCGGCCATCGAGTACGGCCTACTGGGCTGGCCGATCAGTGCCGCGTACCTGCTCGGGGCACTGGCGGTGAACGCGTTTGTGCTGCGCACCGGTCAACGGCGAATGATGGGCTGGGGCATCGCGCTGGTGCTGGGCGGCAGCATGACCATGCTGGCAGGCAGCCTCACCCTGAGCGGCATCGCGCTGCTCTTCTGGCTGCCGTATTGCTTCGCGGTGTTTGGCCAATCGTTGATCTATCCCATCAGCCTGTCCCTGGCCAACGAAGGCTCACCGGTGGCCGGCGCTTATGCCATGGCGTTGAGCGGGTTCCTGCATCAACTGATGGCCTCGGTGATCGGCGCCATGGCCAGCCTGTTGTTGAGCCAACAAGCCTGGCCGTTGGCGGCGTTGTGCGCGCTGCTGGGGGCGGCGGCGATGCTCTGTGTGAGGTTCGTGCCGCCCCGGGTCGCTTAGAACGCGCTGCGGAAAATCTCCTCGATCTGCCGCTGGTCCGCCGCCCGCGGGTTGGTCAGGCCGCACGCGTCTTTCAAGGCGTTGGCGGCCAGCAACGGTACGTCGTTGAGGCGCACGCCCAAGTCACGCAAACCGGCCGGAATGTCCACGTCATGGGCCAGGCTGCGGATCGTCGCAATAGCGCTCCGTGCGCCCTCTTCCGAGCTGAGACCACGTGTATCGGTGCCCATGGCATGGGCCACGTCGCTCAGGCGAGCGGCACACACCGAGGCGTTGAAGCGCTGTACATGGGGCAACAACACCGCGTTGCACACGCCGTGAGGCAAGTCGTAAAAACCACCCAGTTGATGGGCCATGGCGTGCACGAAACCCAACGACGCATTGTTGAACGCCATTCCCGCGAGAAACTGCGCGTAGGCCATGTTTTCCCGCGCCACCAGATCGTTGCCGTCGCGCACGGCCAGGCGCAGGTTGTCGCTGATCAGGGCAATGGCCTTCAGGGCGCAGGCATCGGTAATCGGATTGGCGGCGGTGGACACATAAGCCTCGATCGCATGTGTCAGCGCATCCATGCCGGTGGCAGCCGTCAGGCCCTTGGGCATCGCCACCATCAGCGTCGGATCGTTCACCGACATCAGCGGGGTCACATTGCGGTCGACAATCGCCATTTTCACGTGGCGTGTCTCGTCGGTGATGATGCAAAAGCGGGTCATTTCGCTGGCGGTGCCGGCCGTGGTGTTGATGGCGATCAGCGGCAATTGCGGCTTGCTCGAACGGTCGACGCCTTCATAGTCACGGATTTGCCCGCCGTTGGTGGCGCACAGGGCGATGCCCTTGGCGCAATCGTGAGGGGAACCGCCGCCCAGGGACACCACGAAATCGCACCGGCTTTCCGTCAACAAACCCAGGCCGAGCTCGACATTGGCAATGCTCGGGTTGGGCTTGGCACCGTCGAAAATCACCGAATCGATATCCTGCAGCGCCAGCAGTTCGGCCACCTTGCTGGCGACGCCGGCCTTGGCCAGCCCCACATCGGTGACGATCAGCGCTTTGCGAAAGCCGTAGTTGCGGATGGCGGTCATCGCTTCATCCAGGCAACCCAGCCCCATGATGTTCACGGCGGGAATGAAAAAAGTACTGCTCATGGGGTCACACTCCTGGTAGAGGCCGGATCGGCAGGACCTACAGCATGACCCAGTAGTCACGACGCATCTTGATCTGGCTCAAGACTGGGGCGTGATAAAGTCGCGGCCTGCCTTTACCACGTTTTGAGATGATCCTTGCGATGACCGATTTCCAGGAATACGACACCCGGCTCGAAAACTGGGAGGCCGTGCGCGCCGATACTGCCTTCAGCGGCCTACTGGTGGGCAATGGGGCCAGCCGCGCGGTGTGGGACGATTTCGGCTATGAGTCGCTGTTCGAAAACGCCCGCACCGTCGAGGAGAAACCCTTGAGCCCGTCGGAACTGAGCGTGTTCGACGCGATGCAGACCCGCAGCTTCGAACAGGTGCTCGGGGCACTGAAAACCACCAGTCGGGTCAACAAGGCCCTGGCCGTCAGCTCCGCCGCCCCGCGTAACCGCTATTACGCGATCAAGGAAGCGCTGATCAACACCGTACACGCCGTGCACATCCCGTGGCGCCTGGTGCAACCGTCGACCCTGGCGACGCTCAACCAGGAGCTGAGCCGCTACCGCACGGTGTTCACCACCAACTACGACCTGCTCAACTACTGGGCGATCCAGCATGGGGCCGAGACCATCAGCGACCTGTTCCTCGGCGATGATCACAGTTTCGACCTGAGCCAGGTGACCACGGACAAACCGCGCTTGCTGTACCTGCACGGCGGCCTGCACCTGGTGCGCAACCAGGACGGCACGGCGCGCAAGCTCACGTCCACCGAAGGCACCTTGCTGGGCAGTTTCGCCATCAACAACACGATCAAGACCCTCGACGACGTGCCGCTGTTCGTCAATGAAGGCCCCAGCGCGGACAAGCTCAAGACCATCCGCAGCAGCGATTACCTGTCGTTCTGCTACGACCAGTTGCTGCGCCATGGCGATAACCTGTGCCTGTTCGGCCATGCCCTGGGCGAGCAGGACCGGCACATTGTCCATGCCCTGCGCCTGGCCGCACCGAAAACCGTGGCGATTTCGATCTATCCCCGCAGCCAGGCGTTCATCCAGCACCAGAAGCGCCATTACGCCAAGGTCTTCCATGGGCTGGATATTGAATTGCGCTTTTTTGATGCCAAGAGTCATCCGCTGGGCGATCCGAAATTGTCGGTGCCGGTGGAGATTTAGCGTAAGCCTGTAGGGGTCACGACTCTATGGATTAGAGACAGGCTGGACTTGTGGCGAGGGGATTTATCCCCGCTGGGGGCGCAGCCCCCCAAAAAGCGAAAAACTCGGTCTGTCTGGCACACCGAGTTGTCATGTTCGAGGGGCTGCTGCGCACCCCAGCGGGGATAAATCCCCTCGCCACAGGATCGCAGCATTGCGTCGGTTGGTTTGCCGTCAACGCGCGCCAAGGCCTTATCCCTGGCACCAACGATGTCGCAGCGCTACAGGGTGATAGCCGTGCCCAGCAAGGTCAGGAACCCCGCCAGCCAGTTCGGGTGCGCAGGCCAGGCCGGTGCGGTCGCCAGGTTGCCCTGGACATGGCCTTCAGTCACCGGAATGTCGATGTAGGTCCCGCCCGCCAGGCGTACTTCCGGCGCACACGCCGGGTAGGCGCTGCATTCGCGTCCATCAAGAATGCCTGCCGCGGCCAGCAATTGCGCACCGTGGCACACCGCGGCAATCGGCTTGCCCGCCAGATCGAAATCACGCACCAGTTGCAGGACTTTTTCATTCAGGCGCAGGTATTCCGGCGCACGACCGCCCGGCACCAATAACGCGTCGTAGTCAGCGGCTTCGACATCGGCGAAATCATGGTTGAGGGCAAACAGGTGCCCCGGTTTCTCGCTGTAGGTCTGGTCGCCTTCAAAGTCGTGGATCGCCGTGCGCACGGTCTGCCCGGCCGTTTTGTCCGGACACACCGCGTGCACGGTGTGACCGATCATCTGCAACGCCTGGAATGGCACCATGACTTCATAATCTTCGACGTAATCGCCGACCAGCATCAGGATTTTCTTGGCGGCCATGGGTTGGGCTCCTTTGGAAATGCGCGGGGGGGTTAACGCATTAAAGGTAGACCGGTAAGTCGTCGGATGAGCGATAACCCGTCATTACCTGACGGGCTGCACAAAAATGAAGTGGCAGGACAGTCTGTGGGAGCGAGCTTGCTCGCGATTCAGGCGATGGGGCCTTTCAGGCACACCGCGTCATCGTTCCATCGCGAGCAAGCTCGCTCCCACAGGGGCTCGGTGCTAGAGATAACCATCCGCCCGCAGCAGCGTTTCGAGGCAATGTTCGGTGATGTGGTAGAAGGTCTTGAGTGCTTCGATTTTTGCCAGCAGCTCGGAGGGATCCACAGGTTCGGCGCGCTTGACGGCCAGGATCATTTTGTTCTTGTTGGTGTGGTCCAGGGAGATGAACTCGAAGACCTTGGTCTCGTAGCCGCAGGCTTCCAGGAACAGCGCCCGCAAACTGTCGGTGACCATTTCCGCCTGTTGGCCCAGGTGCAGGCCGTATTGCAGCATCGGTTTGAGCAAGGCCGGGCTCTGAATCTGCAGGCGGATCTGCTTGTGACAGCACGGCGAGCACATGATGATCGAGGCACCCGAGCGAATGCCCATGTGGATCGCGTAGTCGGTGGCGATGTCGCAGGCATGCAAGGCAATCATCACATCCACCGCGCTCGGCGCCACGCTGCGCACGTCGCCGTGCTGGAAGCTCAGGCCCGGGTGCTCCAGCCGCGCGGCGGCTTCGTTGCACAGCTTGACCATGTCTTCGCGCAGCTCGACACCGGTCACCACGCCTTCGGCCTGCAAGGTGTTGCGCAGGTAATCGTGGATGGCGAAAGTCAGGTAGCCCTTGCCCGAACCGAAATCCGAGACCCGCACCGGTTTGTCCAGGGCCAGCGGCGAAGACGTCAGCGCGTGGCTGAAGACCTCGATGAACTTGTTGATCTGCTTCCACTTGCGCGACATCGCCGGAATCAGCTCGTGCTTGTGGTTGGTCACGCCCAGGTCGGCCAAAAATGGCCGGCTCAGGTCGAGGAAGCGGTTCTTCTCGCGGTTGTGCTCGGCAGACGGCACTTCCCGCAGTTGCTGGGGCTTGCTCTTGAACAGCGAGCTCTTGCCCTTTTTGCTGTACTCCAGTTGCGCCTCGTCGGTGACCGCCAGCAAATGCGCATTCTTGAACGAAGCAGGCAACAACGCGGCGATGGTGTCCACGCCTTCGGCCAGCGGGAAATTCTTGGTGATGTCGCGAGTCTTGTAGCGGTAGACGAAGGACAGGCACGGCTGATCCTTGACCGTCAGTTGCTTGATGATCAGCCGCTGGAGGTCCGCCTCATCCCCGACGTACTTGGCCAGCACCAGTTTGATGAAAGCGTTTTGTTCTAGGCTGGTGTGCAGCAGTTCGATGAACTGGGCGTGGTGATCCGGCGCGGGACGGGCTGGAGTTGCGGTGGCGGACATGGACAAGCGGCCTCGGGGCGGGCGGATCGGGAATGGCGGTATTTTAGGGGGGATGGGGGATGACGGCACGGGGAATTTCCCGAACGGTGCGAATTGAGGCTCCGCTCCCCTCCGTGACGACCCACGTTTTACAAGCAGCGGGGCTCATGTGGCGAGGGAGCTTGCTCCCACTCGGCTGCGATGCAGCCGCCTGGCAAGTTTAATGTCCGACAGAGAACCAATGGGGACCGCTTCGCGGCCCAACGGGAGCAAGCTCCCTCGCCACACAAGCGCTCTCGCCATGAGAGTGCCCTAGCCCAGCACCACCAACCGATTCGGCAGCTCATTGCGCTCATGAGTCACCGGCACATGGTCCTTGAGTAATTCGCCACAGGCTTGGATACACGTCACAAAACCCTGCAAGGTCTGGCCCTGGCGCACCTGCTGGGTGAACGTCGCGACGATGGCGTCCCAGCATGTGTTGTCCAGGTGTTTGGAAATACCCTCATCGACGAGGATTTCCACATACCGCTCCGCCTCGCAGACAAAGATCAGCACACCCGTGCTGCCCACGGTGTGGTGCAGGTTTTGCTCGAGAAATTGCCGGCGTGCCAGGTTGGAGGCCCGCCAGTGACGCACGGAACGGGGGATCAGGTGAGTGGTGATCCTTGGGATGCGAAACACCAGGCACAACACGATGAAACTGACCCACTGCACCAGCAACAGGCTGTGCAGGGCCAACCAACCGGTGAGGTAATGGACCGCGCCGGGCACCACCAGCGCCAGCAGACTCGCCCATAGCAGTGGGATGTAAGCGTAGTCGTCGGCGCGGGCGGCCAGCACCGTGACCAGTTCGGCATCGGTATGCTGCTCGACCCGGGCGATGGCCTCGGCGACCTTGCGTTGTTCGTGTTCAGTCAGTAATGCCATGGTTAAAAGTGCCTGCTCATTATTATTGTCACCAGCCGCCCGACGAACCGCCGCCCCCGAAACTGCCACCGCCACCGCTGAAGCCACCACCGCCGCCTCCACCGCTGAAGCCGCCCCCACCGGCGCTGCCCGAACCGCTGGAGCCACCGCGCCCGGCCGGCAGGATACCGAGCATCTGGCAGACCGATATCGTCAAAATAAACAGGATCACCAGAAAGATGAACAACCCGGCATGGCGCTCGACAAAATCGCCCTGCTCCTGCTGTCCATCCGTACTGTAGGCCGGCGCCGGCTCGTCCAGCGGGCTGCCGCCCAGCACCACCAGCATCGCCGCGACGCCGTCGCTGATGCCTTTGTTGAAGTTGCCAGTCTTGAAGGCCGGTGTGATCACCTGGTTGATGATCACCGAACTCTGGGCATCGGTCAGGCGATCCTCCAGGCCGTAGCCCACCTCGATGCGCAGTTTACGGTCATCCCGGGCGACGATCAGCAGCGCGCCGTTGTTTTTATCCTTCTGCCCGATGCCCCAGTGGCGTCCCAGTTGATAGCCGAAATCTTCGATGCTGCTGCCCTGCAGGTCGGCCAGGGTCACGACCACCACCTGTTCGCCGGTCGCCTGCTCATGGGCCTTGAGCTGCGTCTCCAGTTGCGCGCGCACCGAAGGGTCGAGCATCTGGGCGGTGTCCACCACACGCCCGGTCAACGCTGGAAACTTCAATTCGGCCTGTGCCGTGACTGCAAACACCCAGAGCAACAGCACCAGGCCAATTTTCAACACGCGCATTGGAACTCCTGTGTGGGAGCGAGCTTGCTCGCGATAGCGGTGGGTCAGCTTGCAGCAATGCTGAATGTGCCGCCGCCATCGCGAGCAAGCTCGCTCCCACAACGCTTCAAACTGCCGGATTGATCAAAACTTCACTTCAGGGGCTTTTTCGGCATTGGAGCTGGTGGCCTCGAACGTTTCGCGCAGCGGCAGGTCGCTGTACATCACGCTGTGCCACAGGCGGCCCGGGAACGTACGGATCTCGGTGTTGTACTTCTGCACCGCCAGGATGAAGTCGCGGCGTGCCACGGCGATGCGGTTCTCGGTGCCTTCGAGCTGCGATTGCAGCGCCAGGAAATTCTGGTTGGCCTTGAGGTCCGGATAACGCTCGGACACCACCATCAGCCGGCTCAACGCGCCGGTCAACTGGTCCTGGGCCTGTTGGAACTGCTTGAGTTTTTCCGGGTTGTCCAAGGTGCTGGCGTCCACCTGGATCGACGTGGCCTTGGCCCGCGCCTCGATCACCGCGGTCAGGGTTTCCTGCTCGTGCTGGGCGTAGCCCTTGACGGTTTCCACCAGGTTGGGAATCAGGTCGGCACGGCGCTGGTACTGGTTCTGCACCTGACCCCAGGCGGCCTTGGCCTGTTCGTCCAGAGTCGGGATGTTGTTGATACCACAACCGGCCAGCAACGTAGTGAACAGCATCAGGGCCAGCATTCGCAGGCCGGTGCGGTGGTTCAGTCGTAGATTCATCGGGTGACGCTCTCCGTTGCATGCATGGGATAAAACACTGCCACCTATCTCACCGGCGTCTAGGGCATAATCTGCCGCCGCGCTGGATTGAATCGGGTCGATGGGCTAAAAGATGCGCAGTGTGAAACTAAGTTCAGCCCAATGGGTTCGAAAGTGTGCTGTATTTAGCCGAACAACAATAGCCGCTCCTCACATTTTGGCTGACCGGCGTGTCCTGATCACCGCCCTTTAGGCTTGCGAGAAAACTATTCATGAAGAAGCTGTGTTTGCTGGGCCTGTTTGTCAGTCTGGCCAGTCAATCCGTATTAGCCGACAACCTGCCCGCCCCCATAGAGAACAAGGACGCGTTCATCAGCAACCTGATGAAGCAAATGACCCTCGAAGAGAAGATCGGCCAATTGCGCCTGATCAGCATCGGCCCGGAAATGCCCCGGGAGATGATTCGCAAGGAAATCGCCGCCGGCAACATCGGCGGCACGTTCAACTCCATCACCCGCGATGAAAACCGTCCGATGCAGGACGCGGCCATGCGCAGCCGGTTGAAGATCCCGATGTTCTTCGCCTATGACGTGATCCACGGCCACCGCACGATTTTCCCGATCCCCCTGGCCCTGGCCTCGAGCTGGGACATGGACGCCATCTACCATTCCGGGCGCATCGCCGCCCAGGAAGCCGCGGCCGACAGCCTGGACATTACCTTCGCGCCCATGGTCGACATTTCCCGCGACCCACGTTGGGGCCGGACCTCCGAAGGTTTCGGCGAGGACACCTACCTGGTATCGCGCATCGCCGGGGTGATGGTCAAGGCATTCCAGGGCAACGGCGCCAACGCGGCCGACAGCATCATGGCCAGCGTCAAGCACTTCGCCCTCTACGGCGCAGTGGAAGGCGGCCGGGACTACAACACCGTGGACATGAGTCCGCTGAAAATGTACCAGGACTACCTGCCGCCCTACCGCGCCGCCATCGACGCCGGAGCCGGCGGGGTGATGGTCGCGCTGAACTCCATCAACGGCGTGCCCGCCACCGCCAACACCTGGCTGATGAACGACCTGCTGCGCAAGGAATGGGGCTTCAAGGGCCTGGCGGTCAGCGACCACGGCGCCATCTTCGAACTGATCAAGCACGGCGTCGCCAAGGACGGTCGCGAAGCGGCGAAGCTGGCGATCAAGGCCGGCATCGACATGAGCATGAACGACTCGCTCTACGGCAAGGAACTGCCCGGGCTGCTCAAGGCCGGCGAGATCGAACAGAGCGACATCGACAACGCCGTGCGCGAAGTGCTCGCGGCCAAATACGACATGGGCCTGTTCAAGGATCCGTACCTGCGCATCGGCAAGGCCGAGGACGATCCGGCCGACACCTACGCCGAAAGCCGCCTGCACCGCGCCGATGCCCGTGACGTGGCACGCCGCAGCCTGGTCCTGCTGGAAAACCGCAACCAGACCCTGCCCCTGAAGAAGACCGCGAAGATCGCCCTGGTCGGCCCGCTGGCCAAGGCACCGATCGACATGATGGGCAGTTGGGCCGCGGCCGGGCGCCCTGCGCAATCGGTCACCCTGTTCGATGGCATGACTCGCGCCCTGGGGGCCGAGTCGAAGCTGATCTACGCCCGTGGGGCCAACATCACCGCCGACAAGAAGGTGCTCGACTACCTGAACTTCCTCAACTTCGATGCCCCGGAAGTGGTGGATGACCCGCGCCCGGCCCAGGTGCTGATCGACGAAGCGGTGCAAGCCGCCAAGGATGCCGATGTGGTGGTGGCCGCCGTGGGTGAGTCCCGTGGCATGTCCCATGAGTCGTCGAGCCGTACCGAACTGAACATCCCCGCCAGCCAACGCGAGCTGATCAAGGCCCTGAAGGCCACCGGCAAGCCGCTGGTGCTGGTGCTGATGAATGGCCGTCCGCTGTCGTTGCTGGAAGAAAAGCAGCAGGCCGATGCGATCCTGGAAACCTGGTTCAGCGGCACCGAAGGTGGCAACGCCATCGCGGACGTGCTGTTCGGCGACTACAACCCGTCGGGCAAGCTGCCGATCACCTTCCCACGCTCGGTGGGGCAGATTCCGACCTACTACAACCACCTGAGCATTGGCCGGCCGTTCACGCCGGGCAAGCCGGGCAACTACACCTCGCAGTATTTCGATGACACCACCGGCCCGCTCTATCCGTTCGGCTACGGCCTGAGCTACACCGAGTTCAGCCTGTCGGACATGGCCCTGTCATCGACCACGCTGAACAAGACTGGCAGGCTCGATGCCAGCGTGACCCTGGAAAACACCGGCAAGCGTGACGGCGAAACCGTGGTGCAGTTGTACATCCAGGACGTGACCGGTTCGATCATTCGTCCGGTGAAAGAGCTGAAGAACTTCCGCAAGGTGATGCTCAAGGCCGGCGAGAAGAAAGTCATCCACTTCACCATCACCGAAGACGACCTGAAGTTCTACAACGCTCAACTCAAGTACGGGGCTGAACCGGGCAAGTTCAACGTGCAGATCGGCCTGGATTCCCAGGACGTGAAGCAGCAGAGTTTTGAGTTGCTCTGACTCTCAGGCCACGCAAAACCCATGTGGGAGCGGGCTTGCTCGCGATAGCGGCTTAACATTCAACTGAGATGTTGACTGTCAGACCGCCATCGCGAGCAAGCTCGCTCCCACAAGGGCTTGCAGTGAGCCTAGCCCCGCCGATCCAACAGATTCACCACCACCCGATCCACCAACCCCCACACCCGCTGCTTGAACCGCTTCCACAGCGGTCGGCGCTGCCAGGCGTCGAGGCTGACTTGCAGGCTCTGGGCGAAATCCCGTTCGAAACTGGCCGCCACGGCGCTGCTGAGCCTGGAATCCAGGGCTTCCAGATTGGCTTCCAGGTTGAAGCGCAGGTTCCAGTGATCGAAATTGCAGGAGCCGATGCTGACCCAATCATCCACCAACACCATCTTCAGGTGCAGGAAACACGGCTGGTACTCGAAAATCTGCACGCCGGCCCTGAGCAATCGCGGGTAGTAACGGTGCCCGGCGTAGCGCACGGACGGGTGATCCGTGCGCGGGCCGGTCAGCAGCAGGCGCACGTCGATGCCCCGGGCGGCGGCCTTGCGCAAGGAGCGGCGCACGTTCCAGGTCGGCAGGAAATACGGCGTCGCCATCCAGATGCGCTTCTGGCCGCTGTTCAATGCCCGGGACAGCGACTGGAGGATGTCGCGGTGCTGGCGGGCGTCGGCATACGCCACCCGGCCCATGCCTTCGCCCACCGGCGGGACGCGGGGCAGGCGCGGCAAGCCGAAATTGGAGGCCGGCTTCCACGCCCGCCGATGACGGTTGGCAAGCCACTGGCGGTCGAACAGCAACTGCCAGTCGAGCACCAGCGGGCCGACGATTTCCACCATCACCTCATGCCAGTCACTGTGGTCGTCGAGAGGGTTCCAGAATTCATCGGTCACCCCGGTGCCACCGACCACGGCCAGGCGTTGGTCCACCAAGAGCAGCTTGCGGTGATCCCGATAAAGGTTGCGCACCCAGCGGCGCCAGCTCAGGCGATTGTAGAAACGCAACTCCACCCCGGCCTCGGTCAGGCGTTTACGCAGGGCCAGGGTAAACGCCAGGCTGCCATAGTCATCGAACAGGCAGCGCACGCGAACGCCCCGCTCGGCGGCCTGCACCAGTGCCTGGACCATTGCCTCAGCGCAGGCGCCCGCCTCCACCAGATACAGCTCCAGCTCGACCTGCTCCTGGGCACGGGCGATTTCCACCAGCATGCGTGGGAAGAACTGTGGGCCGTCGATCAACAGCTCGAAGCGATTGCCTTCACGCCAGGGAAAGACCGGGCCGCCCATGTCAGCGCGCCGTGAAGATCAGCACCGCATTCACCGGCACCGACAGACTGATGGCCGACAGCCCGGCCAGGTGGCGCAGCTTTTCCAGGCCCGGCGCCAGATCGAAATCCGCCGCGTTGAGCACCACCGGCTCCAAGGTCACCACTTGGAAGCGGCGCTCATCCAGACGCGTCGCCAGCAGTTCGACAGGGTACTCATGCTGCTTGCCATGCAGGTTCACCGTCAGCGGCAGGCGCAACTCCAACTGCGCGCCGTTGGCCAGGTCCTGGATCGGCGCCAGGTCGATCTTGGCGGTAACGGCGGCTTCGGCGAATTGCTTGATCTGGAACAACTCGGCGCGCATGCGCTCGTCCCGCAGGGGAATGCCGCTGTTGATGGATTCCAGCTCCACTTCCAGGCGCGCCAAGCCGTCGGGCTGGACTTGGCCGTGCAGCACCAGGAAACGCTGGACCTCGGAAACGTTGCCGTTTTTGCTGCTGATAAACGACAACCGCGACGACTCGCCGTCCAGGTACCAGTCGGCCTGGGCCGGCAGCGCTGCGCAGGCCAGCAGCAAGCTGGCGACCGCGTGAGGAAAAAACCGCTTGAACATACACACTCGGGGGGCAGATAAACCTGTGGCGAACCTTAACCGGGCCGAGGGCGCTTGCAAACAGTCTGTTTCAACAACTGTACCTGCTCGCCACAACAGCGGTCGTTGCAGGCCAATCTCAAGGCTCCAACCGACACCCCTGCCGCTCCCCCAACCATTGCGCACTGTGGCTGCGCCCCAATCCACTGACGGTGACGCGCTTGGCTTCAGGGGTTTCGAGAAAATCGCGGGTGGGCACTGACTGCTTCACATAACCTCGACAATATTCGACCGGTTGCTGCATCACATAGCGGCATGAGCAGTATTCCTTGGCGGTGTAGGCACTGATGATGTCGGGGAAGGCCCGCAATGCCACCCGCTCCAGCCAGACCCAACTGAACAGGGCAATGAGTAGCGCCGACAGCAAGGTCAGCAAGATTTTGTGCCTCATGGCTGCACCTTCCCGGCGAACGTCGCCATGACGCGCTTGAGCAATTCGTTATGGCGATAGCTCCCGTCGCGGTCGTCGCCGTAGCGCACGATCACCAGTCTGGCGCTGGGGATGACGTACAGCGCCTGGCCCCAATGGCCCAGTGCGGCGAAAGTATCCGGCGGCGCATCGGGCCAGGGGTGGAGCGTCGGATCGGCGCCGCGGTTGAGCCACCAGTGCCCGCCCGGCACGGCTTCGTCCTGGCCGGCCTGGAAGTGCACGAACGGTTCGCGGCTGAACGCGACCCAATCCTTGGGGATCAGTTGCCGTTCGCCCCAGCGGCCGTCCCGTTGCATCAACAACCCGACACGCGCCAGGTCCCGCGCCGTGAGGTAGGCATAGGACGATCCCACGAACGTGCCGCTGGCGTCGGTTTCCCAAGTCGCGTGGCGGATGCCCAGGGGCTCGAACAGGGCCGTCCAGGGATAATCGGGATAACGTACCGCACCGACGATGCTTTTCAGGGCCGCCGCCAACAGGTTGCTGTCACCGCTGGAATAACGAAACGCCTGCCCCGGGGGGCTGAAGCTTTCATGCCGCGCGGTAAACGCCGCCATGTCATGACGCCCGCGGGTGTAGAGCATCGCCACCACCGAGGACTTGAGCGGCGCGTATTCGTAGTCCTCCTGCCAGTCCAGGCCAGACGCCCAGTGGAAAAGATCGGCCAGGGTCAGGCCCGGATGCCGGTTCAGGGGTGGGAAGTACTTGGCTGCAGGATCGTCCAGGGCAAAGCGCTGTTCACCGTAGGCCACGCCGAACACCGTCGCCAGCAGGCTTTTGCTGATGGACCAGGTCAGGTGCGGGGTCTGGGCGGTGGTCGGTCCGGCGTAGCGTTCATAGACCAGTCGACCGTCCTGGATCACCAGCAGCGCATCGGTGCGGATGCCCTCACGGCTGGCATCGTCCCGGGGTGGGAAGGCGTAGTGTTCCAAGGCTTCGATGGCCGGCCCGCTCGGGGTCGGGCCGCTTGGCCATTGCTCGCCGGGCCAGTCTTCGGCCTGGACGCTCAGGTTGAATATCAGCAGCGGGATCAGGAACCAGCCTTTGGACATGCTTGGGGCTCGCAGGGTTTAACCTTCAGAGCCTATGCAGACTTGATGACAATTTGAGTTTGTATGCCCCCTGTGGGAGCGAGCTTGCTCGCGATAGCGCCGGATCAGCAACAATGATGTTGGCTGACACTGCGCCATCGCGAGCAAGCTCGCTTGTATGGTAGGACTTGAAGGGGGGAGGAGGGACAAAGCTCGATTCTGACTGTTAGCCGCAGTACAGACCGTGGGAGATTTCACCCCTCCTCCTTTCACCCAAGCGCCGATAAAGAATGCATCTGGCCTAGACCGACGATAGGAACAAGCCTGCGCCTCTGGGTGAACCCTTCAAGTGTTCAAACCTTAGCCCGGAGGATTTTCAATGGCAATGCCGGTTTCTGTCGCAAAGCCGATCGTGGGTGTTGATGTCGCCAAAGATGAGTTGGTGATTTATCACGCAGAAACAGATCGACTGGAAGCGCTCCCCAACACCAAGGCAGCGATCAAGAAGTGGCTCAAGGAATTGTCCGCGCCAGTGGATGTCGCCATCGAAGCCACCAATATCTATCATCAGGAATTCGCCGACCTGGCTTATGCGCAAGGCTGTGTGATCTACATGATCGGTGGCTACGAGCTCAGCCATTACCGCAAAGGTGTGAAAGTTCGCGCTAAAACCGATGCGCTGGATGCTCGGTTGTTGGCTCGCTACTTGAACAACGAAGGCCACCAGTTGCACCCGTGGACCCCGCCATCGCCCTTGTATTGCCGGCTTATAAGCCTCTTCCGGCGTCGGGCAGCCTTGGTCCAGGCGCGTGTCAGCCTCAAGCAAAGTTGGTCCAACGAACCGT
>NZ_FMTK01000025.1:0-83461 GCF_900100025.1 Pseudomonas sp. NFACC56-3
ATTGCTCTACCTGCTCCTTCCGGACTTCGATGAACTGAAGCCCTGCACCTTCGAAACCTACTTAACTCGTTGAATCTCAAGGAGTTTTCCGTTTCGACTGCGCCGGAAGTGGGGCGAATTATAGACTTCCAGAATCTGCCGTCAACCCTTAATTCGATTTTTCTATCTATAGCCCGACATGGCACTTAAATATGCCCGGTATGTAGACGGAATCGCTGCGTATGCGCAATATACTGCTCAACGCAGCCTCCCCGCCTTTATTCTGGACGACACTTCGTAATGACGCTCCCCCCACATCGCAGCCTGGCTTCTACCCTGTACCCGGTTGCCCTGCTATTGATCGCCATGGCTTCCATTCAAACAGGAGCCTCCCTCGCCAAAAGCATGTTCCCGGTAGTGGGTGCACAAGGCACTACGACGCTGCGACTCATTTTCGCCAGCCTCATCATGCTGTTAATGCTCCGCCCCTGGCGCGCCAAGCTCACCGGCCAATCCCTGCGCACGGTGATCGTTTACGGTATGGCACTGGGCGGCATGAACTTCCTCTTCTATATGTCGGTTCGCACCGTTCCACTGGGCATTGCCGTGGCGTTGGAATTCACCGGGCCTCTGGCAGTCGCCATTTACGCCTCCCGCCGGGCAATCGACTTTCTCTGGATTGCCTTGGCAGTGGTTGGCCTGCTGCTGCTCATACCGACCGGCGCGACCAGTACCGGTATCGATCTGATTGGAGCCGGCTACGCGCTGGGTGCCGGTTTCTGCTGGGCGTTGTACATCCTGTTCGGCCAGAAAGCCGGAGCGGACAATGGCGTGCAGACTGCCGCACTGGGAGTCATGATCGCAGCCCTGTTCGTCGCGCCTATCGGCATTGTCCACGCCGGCGCCGCACTGCTCACACCGAGCCTGATTCCAATCGCCATCGGCGTCGCCATCCTGTCCACAGCCCTGCCCTACACACTGGAAATGATCGCCCTGACTCGAATGCCTGCCCGCACCTTCGGCACCTTGATGAGCGTCGAACCAGCCATCGCGGCCTTGTCGGGGCTGGTCTTTCTCCAGGAATACCTGTCCTTGGCCCAGTGGATGGCCATTACCTGCATCATCCTCGCGTCGGTGGGCGCAACGCTGACCATGGCCAGCACCGCAAAGCCTGCTGTCGCGGTAGATTGAATCAGGATTTAACGAAGGTCTGGTATTTGCCGCGCATTTAGGCCATGTTTAGGCCAGTAACCTAATGCCAGACATGGATTTTTTCATACAGGACGTCATGAACGCTTCAAGCAAGAGCGAACGCGATCGCACGCAGGCATAAGATCCGCGGCGGTTATAAGGACGGGAATGAAACGAATTTTGATACTGATCGCCGTACTTGCAGTAGCGGGCTGTGCGGCAACATCGAAAACTGAAGTCAAACGCGGCAAAAAGGGTCTGCACATCAACTGCTCCGGCTTGTCCTCATCCTGGGACCAGTGCGCTGCCAGTGCCGCCAATGCATGTGCTCCCAAGGGTTACAAGGTCATTGCCAAGTCCGGCGACGTCGTCGAAGAACCAGGGGATTATCCCTTCGGGCTCAATCCCGCTGGCTATACCAGCCGCAGCATGATCGTCATCTGCAAATAGATCAGCTTAGCCGAGCCCTTGTTCGGCGATTCGACGACTGATGTCCTCATGGTTGGACTTGAGGACGTCATGCTGGACCTGCGGTGTGACCAGCATCCGCGCGACAACCAACGCCCCCACGCATTGAGACAGAATGGCCCAGGCCAGGCTGTCGCTCCCCAGTATCCGCGCCCAGCTTTCGTGCAGACGACAGATCCACGTTTGCGCCGCCTCCCTCACCTGGACATCCGATCGTGCGATCTCAGCGCCCAATACCGGTAACGCACACCCTCCCTCCGGCTGCTCGACATGGCTCATGCTCAGGTACTGCTTGAGGCAGCGCTCCAGCTTCATCGAGTCCATGGTGCCGTCGCCGCCCAAGCGACCCAGGCTTTGAGTCAACTCCCGCTCGACAATGGCTTTGAAAAGCTCATCCTTGGACGAGAAGTGACTATAGAACGCACCGCCGCTCAACCCGATCGCTTTCATCAGGCCGTCGACACCGACCGTAGAGAAACCTGATTTCTTAGCGGACACGGCACTGCTGGCCAGCAGTTTCTCGCGGGTTTCCATTTTGTGATTGGCTGAATAACGCATGGCCCTGCCCCCTGATTGCTCACCTTGACGCTTGCCGAATCTTAGCATAACGTCCGTTTAGTTAACGATCGTTTACCTATGAGGCAACCCATGAATAACAAGAAGGTCGTACTGGTTGTTGGCGCCGGCGATGCCACCGGCGGAGCGATTGCCAAACGCTTTGCTCAGGAAGGTTTCGTGGCCTGTGTTACCCGTCGCAGTGCTGACAAACTCCAGCCGCTTGTGGATGGAATCCGCGCCCAGGGCGGCGAAGCCCACGGGTTTGCCTGTGATGCACGTAAAGAAGACGATGTGATCGCACTCATCGAGCAAATCGAGAACCAGATCGGCCCGATTGAAGCCTTTGTGTTCAACATCGGCGCCAACGTTCCCTGCAGCATCCTCGAAGAAACCGCACGCAAGTATTTCAAGATTTGGGAGATGGCCTGTTTCTCAGGTTTTCTCAATGCCCGGGAAGTGGCCAAGCGCATGGTCAAGCGCGAACGCGGAACCATCCTGTTTACCGGGGCAACGGCGGGACTGCGCGGCGCTGCGGGGTTCGCTGCGTTCGCAGGCGCCAAACATGGCATTCGTGCACTGGCACAAAGCATGGCCCGGGAACTGGGACCGCTGAATATTCATGTGGCCCATGTGGTGGTGGATGGCGCCATCGACACCGACTTCATCCGCGATCATTTCCCGGAAAAATATGCCACCAAGGATCAGGACGGCATCCTGAATCCTGAACATATCGCCGACAGCTACTGGTATCTGCACAGCCAACCTCGCGACGCCTGGACCTTCGAGCTGGACCTGCGCCCCTGGAATGAACGCTGGTAAGCCCTCCCCTCATAACAACAAGAGAGCAAATACCATGAGCAAATCAGTGGAGTTCTATTTCGATCTCGGCAGCCCGACCACCTACCTGGCCTATACTCAGTTGCCGGCGTTGTGTACGCAGACAAACAGCCAGTTGATCTATCGTCCGATGTTATTGGGCGGCGTCTTCAAGGCAACCGGCAACGCATCACCGGCGACAGTGCCAGCCAAGACCCCTTACCTGTTCAAGGATCTGAATCGCTTCGCCAAGCGCTACGGCGTCGCCTTCCAGTTCAATCCATACTTCCCCATCAACACACTGCTGCTGATGCGCGCGGTGACCGCCATGCAACTGCGCCATCCCGAACGCTTCGAGGCCTTCGTCGATTGCCTGTTCCGCGCCTTTTGGGTGGACGCCCGCAACCTCAATGACCCCGCGACTGTCGCAGCCGTCCTGAACGAAGGCGGTTTCGACGCCGACCATGTGCTGACCCTGACGAGCGACGAGCAGGTCAAGCAAGCACTCAAGAGCGCCACCGAAGACGCCATTGGACGAGGCGTGTTCGGTGCCCCGAGCATGTTTGTCGGCGACGAGCTGTTCTTCGGCCAGGATCGGCTGGACTTCGTCCGTGAAGCCCTCGCCTGATCCTCTACCTCAAATCGCCATCGTCCGGGTGTTGAGCCACTGCAATGCGTCACCGTCCAGCAACGGGCTCAATCGACGCTGAACCTCGGCGTGGTAAGCGTTGAACCAGTCTTTTTCGTCCTGGGTCAGCAGCGAAGGCTCCAGGCAACGGGTGTCGATCGGGCACAGGGTGAGGGTTTCGAACTCGAGGAACTCGCCGAACTCGCTGCTTCCGGCTTCGCGGTTCAACACCAGGTTCTCGATGCGCACACCCCAGCGGCCGGGACGATAAGTGCCCGGCTCGATCGAGGTGATCATGCCGGCCTGCATCGCCGTTTGCGGCGCGGCAGCGGCTTGATAGGCAATCACCTGCGGGCCTTCGTGGACATTGAGGAAATAGCCGACACCATGGCCGGTGCCGTGGCCGTAATCGACTTGCTCCGCCCAGATCGGTGCACGGGCGATGGCATCCAGCAAGGGCGAAAGAATGCCCCGCGGAAATTTGGCCCGGGACAGGGCAATCACACCCTTGAGCACACGGGTGCAGTCACGTTTCTGCTCGGCGGTGGGCGTTCCGACCGGCACCATGCGGGTGATGTCAGTGGTGCCCCCCAGGTACTGGCCCCCGGAATCGATCAGCAACAGGCCATCACCTTCGATGACGGCGTGGGCCTCTTGCGTGGCATGGTAATGGGGCATCGCGCCGTTGGCGTTAAAGGCGGCGATGGTATTGAAGCTCAGGGAGACGAAATCCGGCCGACGTGTGCGGGCGGCAGTCAGGTGCTCGTCGATGGTCAACTCGGTGATACGCTCGCGCCCCCAGGCCCCTTCCAGCCAGGCGAAGAATTCACAGAGCGCCGCGCCGTCCTGCTCCATGGCCCGACGGATGTGCTCGGCGTCGGCCAGGCTTTTACGGGACTTGGCCAGCGTCGTTGGATTGAGACCTTCGATCAGCTTCACGCCACTGCCCAGGTTATCCAGCAAGCCGACCGTCACCCGCGCCGGGTCGACCTGCAGATTCGCGCCGTCCGGCACTTCGCGCAACGCGGCGGCGGCTTCGCTGTAATCGCGCAGGGTCACGCCGTCCTGCTCCAGGACGGTACGCAGCGGTGCGTCAACCTTGTCCAGGGCCACGAACAGCGTTGCTTGCTGCTGGCTGATCAAGGCAAAGGAAACGAACACGGGGTTGAACGACACATCTGCTCCACGCAGGTTGAACAACCAGGCGATGTCATCCAGCGTGGCGATGAAATGCCAGTCGGCACCACGCTCCTGGAGGGATTCGCGCAACTTGGCGAGTTTTTCGACCCGGCCGACGGTCGCCTGGGGCGGCAAATGGGCGTAGACCGGTTGATCCGGCAGGCCTGGACGATCGGTCCAGACGTCCTTGAGCAGGTCGATGTCGGTGCGCAACCGCGCGCCGCGTTCGGCGAGCTTGCCGCCCAGGGTGCGGGCCGATGCCACGGCCATGACCGCACCGTCGACCGCAACCACCCCACCTTCAGGCGTTTGTTCGGCCAGCCAGTCCAGGGGGCCGGGCTGGCCTGGGATCAGCTTGACCAGCTCGATACCACTGCCCTCCAGCTCCTTGGTGGCCTGCTCCCAATAACGGCTGTCGGCCCAGACGCCGGCGAAACTGCCGGTCACGATCAAGGTCCCCACCGAACCATGGAACCCCGACAACCATTGCCG
Source organism: Pseudomonas sp. NFACC56-3 (assembly GCF_900100025.1). NCBI lineage: Bacteria > Pseudomonadati > Pseudomonadota > Gammaproteobacteria > Pseudomonadales > Pseudomonadaceae > Pseudomonas > Pseudomonas sp. NFACC56-3. Next base: position 5,312 of record NZ_FMTK01000025.1, read on the forward strand.
CCCCTGCCAGTAACCCGGCAGGTATTCAGACAGGTGCGGGTCGGCCGATGGCACCAGCAGCGCGTGAATACCCTCTCGGCTCATCAGTTGGCGGATTCGGGCCAGGCGCTGGGGAACCAGTCCATGGGGCAAAGGCTCGGTGCTCATTGTTTCTCCTGCTCATTGATGTTGTTGTTCGATGCCGAATTCGGCTTATGGGGTCGTGGCCCAGAACGCCGGCGCAGCCGCGCACGCCGCCTTGATCAGCCGCACCGCCTCGTCGATATCCTGCTCTTTGGTAAAGCGCCCCAGGCTCAAGCGAATGGTCCGCCCGGCCGCCCGGGCATCGTGCCCCAAGGCCAGCAGCACGTGGGACGGGGTGTTGTGCGCCGAATTGCAGGCCGAGGTCGCGGAAAATGCAATCGATGCGCCCAATGTCGCCGGGTTGAACTCACCTTCGTTGAACGTCAGGCTCAGCGTGTGGGGAATCCGGCGGCTCGCACTGCCGTTAATACGCACACCGGGCAACGCCAGCAGCGGCTCGAGCAAACGATTGCGCAACCGGGCGATTTTAGCGAGTTCTTCGTCGAATGCCGCGGCTGCCAGTTCGAATGCGGCGCCCATGGCTGCAATCTGGTGGGTCGCCAGGGTTCCGGAGCGCAAACCGCCCTCATGTCCACCGCCATGAATCTGCGCCGATAGCCGTGGCCGGGCACGGTCGCCGACGTAGAGCGCACCGATGCCCTTGGGACCGTAGATTTTATGCGCGGAAAAAGACATCAGGTCCACCGGCCAGCGAGACAGGTCGATCCGCACCTTGCCGGCGCCCTGGGCCGCGTCCACATGAAACAACGCACCGTGCTCGCGAACGATCTCGCCAATGGCGATGACGTCGTTGACGGTGCCCAGCTCGTTGTTCACCAGCATCAGCGAGACCAGGAACGTGTCTTCGCGCAACGCCTCGCGAACCGCTTGCGGGCTGATCAGGCCCTCGGCGTCCGGCGCCAGCCAGGTAACCGCGACGCCACTTTCCTCGAGCTGGCGTGCTGTATCGAGAATCGCCTTGTGCTCGATCAGGCTGGTGATGAAATGGCCGGCGGACCCCCTGCGTGCCTGAGCCACACCCTTGAGGGCCAGGTTGTTGGATTCGGTGGCGCCGGAAGTCCAGACGATCTGTTCGGGCTGGGCCCCCACCAATTGCGCCACCTGCTGGCGGGCATGCTCCACCGAGCGCCGGGCCTCCTGGCCGAAGGCATGGGAACTGGAAGCCGGGTTACCGAAGTTGCCGTCAAAACCCAGACACTCGACCATGACCCGGATGACCCGCTCATCCACCGGCGTGGTGGCGGCGTAATCGAAATACAAAGGACGTTTATTCATAGGAAACTCGCAGAGCCTGCTCCGGGATCAGGTGCCCTCGTTGGATTCGAGACTAGCAATACCTGATCGTAAACCTTAAAGAGGTCGGACTTCGTTTAAAAGTGCGTAGGAACGCTCCTGAACAGCGAGCTTAGCAGGCATCGCCTCGAAGCTCAGCCCTCAACGGATGCTTTCGAGCAACAAGGGATACATCGAAGCGACCAGCAACAGCGCCATGCCCCAGTTGAACAAGCGCAGCCAGCGACGATCACGCAACAGGTTGCGCAACAGGCTGCCGCATACCACCCACAGGCTCACGCTTGGCAGGTTGATCAAGGCAAACACCGCCGCAATCACCAGCACATTGAAGAAATAACCCTGGAGGGGCGTGTAGGTACTGATAGCGCCAATGGCCATGATCCAAGCCTTGGGATTGACCCATTGGAACGCCGCTGCGCCCCAATAGCTGATCGGCGTATTGTTCCCCGGCTGGCTGTCCGAAACCGGGCCGGAGTGGGCTATTTTCCACGCCAGGTACAACAGGTACGCCGCGCCGATGTAGCGCAGCGCGGTATAGAGCAGTGGATACGTCTGGAACACCGCGCCCAGGCCAAGGCCCACCGCCAGCACCAGGGAAAAGAAGCCGCAGGTAATACCCAGCATGTGTGGAATGGTGCGGTTGAAACCGAAATTGACACCCGAGGCCAGCAACATGGTGTTGTTAGGACCTGGCGTGATCGAAGTCACCAGGGCAAACAGGGCGAAGCCCAGCAGCAGGTCAAGCGAAAGGGTCATGTCAGGTCAGTCCATCAGGGGCGGTCAGTCAAGTCATGACCCTACCCCACGTCCTGGCGCAAACCCACGGACAGTGGGCAAAACTTTGAGCGGTACAGTCCTTCAGCTAGACCGGCCAGGCTGTTGCACGACCTGCTCGGCACTCATCTGGCCCTGATCGTCGAACCCCACGTTTTTCTGCGACGAGCCAAGCAGTTCGGCTTTTTTCGCGTGGTATTCCTCGAATGAAAGGCCACGGCGATTCAAGGCTTCAAGGGCCAGCTCGCGGGTCTCATCGGCGGTGTAGGGGCGCAGCTCCGGGGAAGAGCTGGCACAGCCGCCCAGGAGGGTGGCGGTCAAGAGCAGCAAAACGGCAAAGGTACGGTTCATGGCGAGTGTCCGGTGTTCTGGAGTTGGGCGATGAACAAAGGCTACCCGCCGGCCCTGCGCGGCAGAAATCAACCCTCTCGATAGTGGGTATTGCCTGCCTGGATCAACCGTTGCGCTTAATCGACCAACTGGCAATGCAACGCGTTGTCCAGGCTGCGCTCGATGTTGCGTAGCACCTGGAACGAAGCGAACGTCACGGCTTTGGCGCGGTGAGCCTGGATCAGCCGCCAGAAACCCTGCTCGCCCTTTTCGACACTTCGAAGTGCCGCCTCGCCTGCCTCGCGGGTCTGCCACTGCAAATAGTTGAGCACGCGTCGACCATCGTCGCTGGCCTGGATACTGGCACTCAGGAACCCCTGGTGGTCCCGGGCCAGGCGCTCGGTCTGTTCCGACAAGGCGGTTATCAGCGCCTGCTGCCATTGAGGTTCGATGTCGAATTCCATCAGTTGGGTGAAACTGCGATTGTTCCTTGGCGATTGCATGAAAGGTCCCCTATGCAGGTCAGGCGAATCTTGCGATCCGAAGGCGTGCAGGGTAAAACCTCTAGTTAACTTGAGGTCAAGCGGTGAATTGAAACAATGGCGCAGATCGATATCCACAAGGAACTCACCGTCGGCCAGGTGGCTGCCCGCAGCGGCGTGACGGTCACCGCCCTGCACTTCTACGAATCCAAGGGGCTGATCAAAAGCACGCGCAACCCGGGTAACCAACGTCGTTACCCACGGGCGGTATTGCGTCGCGTGGCACTGATCAAGGTCGCCCAGCGCCTGGGCATTCCGTTGGCGGAAATCGGCGAGGCGTTGAACAACCTGCCGGACAACCGCGCCCCGACGGCCGCCGACTGGCAGACCTTGTCGGCACAGTGGAGCCGGGACCTGGACGAACGCATCAACCAATTGATGGTGCTGCGTGATCGACTCAACGGTTGCATCGGCTGCGGATGCCTGTCGATGGAAACTTGTCCGCTGCGCAATCAGGGCGACGTACTGGGCCAACGCGGGCCGGGGGCGCATCTGCTGGAATCGCCTTGAAGCGTTCGTCGGCCCCCGCGTCCAGCCAGGGTCGCTGGCCTATAGTGGAGGAGCGCAAATCGACGAAGACTCTCTTCGCCTCCCTATAACAAAAGGAGAAACGTCATGGGCGTCAATGCCATTCCCGAAGGTTTCCATAACATCACGCCCTACCTGGGCATTCAAAAAGCTGCCGAAGCCATCGACTTCTACAAAAAAGCCTTCAATGCCACCGAGGTCATGCGCCTGGCCATGCCCGACGGGGGCATCGGGCATGCCGAGCTGCGGATCAACGGTTATCCGATCATGCTGGGCACGCCTTGCGATCAAGGCCCCTTGAGGAATCCGGACCCATCGCCATCGGTCGGCCTGCATTTATATGTCGAGGACGTGGACAGCGCATTTGCCCAGGCCATTGCCGCCGGCGGCACGGTGATTTCCGAGGTCAAGGACCAGTTTTACGGAGATCGCAGCGGCACCCTGAAGGATCCCTATGGGCATCTGTGGTTCCTCGCGACGCACAAGGAAGATCTGAGCCAGGAACAGATCGAGCAACGGGCCAGGGAGATGTTTCAACAGGGCTGACCGGTGTCCGTGGCTAGGGGGCCCGCTCCCTAGCCACAGCAGACACTGAAACTGAACGCGAAACATTTTCTTTCATCTTCCCCTTCAGGATTACGATCGCTCGTTCGTCTTAATTAGATGCAGCAGGCCGCGTCGGCAAAAGCCACGGTCTGCCTTTTTGGGTTCACGGTGTCGCGAAGCCCGTAATACGGAACCTTTCATCGAATCAAGACGTTCAATCATGTCGAAGAAATCCCGCTCCAAACTCTGGTTCCTGGTCCATAGCTGGCTGGCATTGCCCATCTGGTTCTTCGTGCTCATCGTCTGCGTCACCGGCACCCTGGCGGTGGTCAGCCAGGAGATCGTCTGGCTGGCCAACCCCGACATGCGGGCCAGCAAGCCCTCGGACGAGGCCACGCTGCTCAGCTATGACCAGGTGATCGCCGCGATCAAGCAGGCCCAGCCGCAAACCCAGGTGCAAAGCATCATCCGTCCGGACGAGTCGCACTTTGCGTTGGAAGTCGGCGTGACCTACCCCGACGGACGCCCGGACACGGTCTACGTCAACCCGTACAGCGGCGTCATCCAGGGCTCGGCGCCGACGTTCAACTTCCAGGCCTTCACCCGCGCCCTGCATGGCTGGTGGCTGGTGCCGTTCACCAACGGCTACAGTTGGGGCTGGTATCTGGTGTCGTTCCTGGGCCTGCCCTTGCTCGCATCCCTGGTGACCGGGCTGGTGGTCTACAAGCGCTTCTGGAAAGGCTTCCTCCGTCCGACCCTGCGGATTCGCCACGGCGCACGGATTTTCTGGGGTGATTTCCACCGGCTCAGCGGGATCTGGTCGATCTGGTTCATCGCGGTCATCTCTGTCACCGGCACCTGGTTCCTGATCCAGGCCTTGCTGGGCGACAACCAGATCTCCATTTCCAGCGAACCGGTCATCCCGGTGGTGGCCCGTGAAAACGTGCCGTTGTCCGTTGACGGCCAGGCGCCACCGCAGTTGAACCTGGACCGGGCCATCGAAATCGCCCAGCAACGCATCCCGGGACTGGAAGCGAGTTTCATCAGCCTGCCCGGCAATGCCTACAGCCATCTGGAAATCGGTGGCCGCGGCTGGTATCCGCTGATGTTCCAGACTGCCACCATCAACCCCTACAACGGCGACGTGGCCGCCTCCCGGTTGCTGTCGGACCGCACGACCCTGGAGTTCGTCACCGAATCCATGCGGCCCTTGCACACCGGGGACTTCGGCGGACTCTGGATCAAGCTCATCTGGTTTTTCTTCGGTCTGATCCTGAGCATGATGGTCCTCAGCGGCCTGCTGATCTGGACCAAACGCACGGCCCTGGCCACCGCCAATGCCTTCAAGCGTAGCCAGAAACCCACCCGTGGCGCCCGAATCGCGCAGGCACTGCAGCCGTCCGTCCAACGTGAATCGTCGGAGGGCAGCCTGTGAACCCGTCCAGTACCGCTTCATCACCGTCACGCCTGAGCCTGTTCTGGCATAAATGGCGCTTCCATCTCAACGTGTTGTTGCTGCTGATTCCCCTGGGGTTCATGCCCAAATACCTTTCCGAAGCCGCCCTGTTCCGCGGTGATGCCGGGCTTGGCGAGCGGGACGTCGGCGAAGTCCAGGTCGGTCCCTGGAGCCTGCGCCTGGCGGAATTTCGCAACGAAGCCCCCCGCGTCCAAGGGCCTGCCGGGCCGATGAAGCACTTCAACGCGACCCTGTGCCAGAGCTGTATCGGCCAGGTCAAGGCCACCTACCTGCGCATCGGCAAGCCCCGCAGCCTGCGCGCCGCCGGGGTGATTTTCTTCGGTTCGCCCTATCGCATGGGCGCCTTGTTGCTGGTCCCGCCAAAGACCCAGCCCGATGCCGAACTGTGGATAACCCTCGAAGGTTGGGACGGTTCGATGCATCAGGCCTCCATTCCCCTGAGCCAGGCCTCCCCGGCCACCGTCGCCTGGCTGAAGAACCAAGGAGCCAAACCATGACCCTCCGCGTTTTATTCAAGGGCCTGGCGCTGTTGCTCTGCGCAGGCGCAAGCACCAGCGTCCTGGCCCATAACCCGATGTGCGAGTGCAAGGCCATCGACGCCGAACAGATCCAATGCACCGGCGGCTTTTCCGACGGCAGCGGTGCACCCGGAGTGACCCTGGACGTGATCGGTTATGACGAAACCATCCTCGTCCCGGGCAAGCTCGGCGCCGACTCGAAGCTGACCTTCAAGAAACCGAACGCTGAATTCTACGTGCTCTTCGACGCCGGCCCCGGCCACGTGGTGGAAATCGACCAAGCCGACATCGAGGCCCCATGAGCAACGCCACGACTCAAGTCATCCGCCCCGCCGGCGCGGGCCATGAAACCCTGTATGTGTTGCTGTTGTGCCTGGTGATCGTGCTGGTGGCCGGGTCCGTGGTGGCCTGGCATGGCAAGGCCGAAGACACGCCTCACCTGGCCTCGAACCAGCTCGACGCCCGCCGCGACCTCAGCGCCGCCGAGCAAGGCATCTATACCGACCTGCGGGTGACCCTGGATGAAATCCGCTTGCTGCGCGAAGACCAACCCACTCTGCCCAGCCCGCAAACCCTGGCCGAAGAAGGCTTCGCGCCGTTCGCCCAGGACGCCAGTTCCGTCAGCCGGGGCGGCCACGCCTGGCAACAACTGCAGGACCGGGCCTACTTCGGCGCCAGTGCCAATCCGTCGGTGGCCGGTTCGTTTCTGATGCGCATCGGCGAAGCGTCCGACGCCGCCCCGGACATCTGGCTCAACCGCGGCACTGGCCTCGCGACGCCCACCGTCCTGGACGATGCGGCGTTGTCCGCCGCTGGCTGGCAACAGATCGTCGCGCAATTCGATGCCGGCGTAACCCGCCAGCACCGGCACTGACCTCCACGCCCTCATTCGAGAGAAGACCGTTTGCCCATGCCTATTGCATCCCAACGCCGACCCTTGCTGCGCTTGCTGTTGATCGGCCTGCTGGCCTGCCTGTTCACCTCGCCGGTGAGCGCCGAAACAGCCAAGCGCCTGCGCATTGGCATCACCTTGCACCCGTATTACAGCTACGTGGCCAACATCGTCGGCGACAAGGCCGAGGTCGTACCGCTGATACCGGCCGGTTTCAACCCCCACGCCTATGAACCACGGGCCGAAGACATCAAGCGCATCAGCGGCCTCGACGTGATCGTGCTCAATGGCGTAGGTCACGACGATTTTGCCGACCGCATGATCGCCGCCAGCGAGACCCCGGACGTGAAGGTGATCGAGGCCAACGAAAACGTGCCCCTGCTGGCCGCCACCGGCACGGCGGCCCGAGGCGCGGGCAAGGTCGTGAACCCGCACACCTTCCTGTCCATCAGCGCCTCCATCGCCCAGGTCAATAACATTGCCCGGGAACTGGGCAAGCTCGACCCGGACAACGCCAAGGCCTATACCCAGAACGCCCGCGCCTATGGCAAGCGCCTGCGACAGATGCGCGCCGCCGCCCTGGCGAAGCTGACCCAGGCCCCCAATGCCGAATTGCGCGTCGCCACGGTGCACGCCGCCTACGACTACCTGCTGCGCGAATTCGGCCTGGAAGTGACCGCCGTGGTCGAACCGGCCCATGGCATCGAACCGAGCCCCAGCCAATTGAAGAAAACCATCGACCAACTGCGGGAGCTGGACGTGAAGGTGATCTTCTCGGAGATGGATTTTCCCTCCACCTACGTCGACACCATCCAGCGTGAATCGGGCGTAAAGCTGTACCCGCTCTCGCACATCTCCTATGGCGACTACAGCGCCGAGAAGTACGAAAAGGAAATGGCCGGCAACCTCGACACCGTGGTCCGGGCGATCCAGGAGTCCGGCGCATGACTGTCCAGGAACCCCTCACCCTGCAACACGTCGGGCCCTTGATCGAGTTTGCCGAGGTCAGCTTGAATCTGGGCCGCACCACCATTCTCGACAACGTGGCCTTTCAGGTGGAGTCCGGCAGCATCCATGCCCTGGTCGGTCCCAATGGCGGCGGCAAGAGTTCGCTGATCAAGACCTTGCTGGGGCAGATGCCACACCAGGGACGCTTGAGCCTGCAATGGCCGGGCGAACCCGGAGTGATCGGCTACGTACCCCAGGCGCTGGAATTCGACCGGGGCCTGCCCATGACCGTGGACGATTTCATGGCGGCGATGTGTCAGCGGCGGCCGGCGTTTCTCGGCTTGAGCAAGCATTACGCCGGCGCCATCGGCCAGGCCCTGGAGCGGGTCGGCATGCAGGACAAGCGCAAGCGGCGCATGGGCGCGCTGTCCGGCGGCGAGCGCCAGCGGGTGTTGCTGGCCCAAGGGTTGATTCCCTCGCCGCAATTGCTGGTGCTGGATGAACCGATGTCGGCCCTGGACGAGGCCGGTATCCAGGTGTTCGAACGATTGCTGCAGGACTGGCGCCTGGCAGGGATCACCGTGCTGTGGATCGAACATGACCTGGAAGCCGTCGGGCGCCTGGCCGACCGTGTCACCGGCCTGAATCGCCGCGTGCTGTTCGACGGCCCGCCACGCCAGACCTTGACCCCGGAACGGCTGCTGACGCTGTTTTCCACCCATCCACGCACGAACGGGAGCGCGGCCTGATGAGTTATGAAGCCTTTCGTTTGATGGTCCAGGGCTGGGCCTCGGCCGGTTACCTGCCAGAAGCGCTGGCCTATGGGTTCGTGGTCAATGCGTTGCTGGCCGGACTGCTGATCGGCCCGGTGCTGGGCGGCCTCGGCACGCTGGTGGTGGTCAAGCGCTTCGCGTTTTTCTCCGAGGCGGTGGGCCATGCGGCGCTCACCGGCGTGGCCATCGGCATCCTGCTCGGCGAACCCTACACCGGGCCTTACGGCAGCCTGTTCGGCTACTGCCTGTTGTTCGGCATCCTGCTCAATTACCTGCGCAACCGCACCGGCCTGGCACCCGATACGCTGATCGGCGTCTTCCTGTCGGTGTCCCTGGCCCTGGGCGCCAGCCTGCTGTTGATCCTGGCGGGCAAGATCAATGTGCACATCCTGGAAAACGTACTGTTCGGCTCGGTGCTGACGGTCAATGGCAATGACCTGCTGGTGCTGGCGGTGGTCGGCTCGCTGGTGATGGCCCTGGCCTTGCCGCTGTACAACCGCATCATGCTCGCCAGCTTCAACCCGCAACTGGCAGCGGTGCGCGGGGTGGCGGTCAAGACCCTGGACTACCTGTTCGTGGTCCTGGTGACGCTGATCACCGTGGCGGCGGTGAAAGTCATCGGCGCCATTCTGGTGGGCGCGTTGCTGGTGATTCCCGCCGCGGCGGCGCGCTTGCTCAGTCAATCATTGAAAGGCTTTTTCTGGTGTTCGGTGCTGATCGCCACCGTCAGCACCTTGTGTGGGATTCTCGCGCCGATTGTGTTCGACCTGCCGATCCCGTCCGGTGCCGCGATCATCCTGGTGGCCGGCATCGCCTTCGCCCTGAGCGCCATCGCCCGTGGTGTCGTCCCCAGCCTCAAAGGGAATCTTGGATAATGGTTTTTTCATTGCGACAACTGACCCTGGCCGTCGCGTTGTGCGGCGTGGCCGCCACCTCATCATTCGCCGGCGAAAAGGTTCATCTGCTGGCATCGCTGCCAGTCACCTATGGGTTGGGCGAAGCGTTGCTCAAGGGCACCGAGGTCAGCCTGGAGCGGGCCGCGCCCGCCAATCTGCCCGGCACCCGCCAGAGTGCCTACTTCAGCGGTCGTGGCGCGCCGGCCTTGAGCAAACTGGCCAGCGCTGCCGACGGGGTGATCGGCCTGCGCTCGCTATGGCCGGACGATCCGCTGTACCCCATGGCCCGACGCAGCAATATCCGCATCGTCGAAGTCGATGCCGCGCGCCCGGTGGACGGCGCCCTTCCCGGCATCGCCGTGCAACCGGGCATGGCCGACGGGCTGGCGAGCCAGCCGTGGATGGCCAGCCATAACCTCGGGCGCATGGCCGACGTGATCGCCGCCGACCTGGTGCGCCTGGCCCCGGCGGACAAAGCGAAAATCGACGCCAACCTGGCGGCACTCAAGCAGCGCCTGCTCAAACTCAGCGCCGACAGCGAAAAACGCCTCGCCAGCGCCGATAACCTGAGCGTGGTCAGCCTGAGCGAGCATTTCGGCTACCTGATCAGCGGGCTCAACCTGGACGCCATCAGCACCGATACCCGGCCCGATGCCGAATGGACCGCCGAAACCCTCAAGCAATTGAGTGCGACGTTGAAGGACAACGACGTGGCGCTGGTGCTCCATCATCGCCAGCCTTCGGATGCGCTGAAGGCAGCCATTGCCGAGGGCGGCAGCCGATTGCTGGTGCTCAGCACCGATGCCGCCGATCCGGTGGCGGAGCTGGAAAGCAATGTGGGGCTGGTCGTCACCGCGCTGACGGAAGGCTGACGGCCATCCCTTGTGGGAGCGAGCTTGATCGCGAAGAGGCCGGCACATTCAACATTGGTGTCGGCTGACACACCGCCATCGCGAGCAAGCTCGCTCCCACAGTTTGATCGGTGACTGATCGAGATTCCGGATCCACTGAAAATCCCCTGTGGGAGCGAGCTTGCTCGCGATGAGGCCGGCACATTCAACATTGGTGTCGGCTGACACACCGCCATCGCGAGCAAGCTCGCTCCCACAGTTTTTTCGACTCAGTTCAGGACATCCCCCGGCACCCGCACGAACCCTTCCATCAACACCCGCGCGCTGCGGCTCATGATGGCTTTTTTAACGGTCCATTCGCCGTTGACCACGCTGGCCTCGGCGCCGACGCGCAAGGTGCCGGAGGGGTGGCCGAAGCGTACGGCGTTACGTTCGATGCCGCCGGCGGCCAGGTTCACCAGGGTGCCGGAAATCGCCGCGGCCGTGCCGATGGCCACCGCTGCGGTGCCCATCATGGCGTGGTGCAACTTGCCCATGGACAACGCCCGCACCAACAAGTCGACATCCCCCGCCGCCACGGCTTTTCCGCTGGAGGAAAGGTAATCCGCCGGCGGTGCGACAAACGCCACTTTCGGTGTGTGCTGGCGCTGGGCGGCTTCGTCCAGGTGCTTGATCAAGCCCATGCGCAAGGCACCGTGGGCGCGAATGGTTTCGAATATGGCCAACGCCTTGGGATCGCTGTTGATCGCCCCCTGCAATTCAGTGCCGGTGTAGCCGACATCGCGGGCATTGATGAAAATCGTCGGGATCCCCGCGTTGATCAGCGTCGCCTTGAAGGTGCCAACACCGGGCACTTCCAAGTCGTCCACCAGGTTGCCGGTGGGAAACATCGAGCCACCACCGCCCTCCTCCTCGGCCGCCGGGTCCATGAATTCCAATTGCACTTCGGCCGCTGGAAAGGTCACGCCGTCGAGTTCAAAGTCACCGGTTTCCTGGACCACGCCCTCGGTGATTGGCACATGGGCGATGATGGTCTTGCCGATGTTGGCCTGCCAGATCCGTACCACGGCCACGCCGTTTTGCGGAATACGGTCGGGCGCCACCAGACCACTGCCGATGGCAAACGACCCCACCGCCGCCGACAGGTTGCCGCAGTTGCCGCTCCAGTCCACGAACGGCTTATCGATGGACACCTGGCCGAACAGGTAATCGACATCGTGGTCGGCCCGGGAGCTCCTGGACAGGATCACGGTCTTGCTGGTGCTGGACGTTGCGCCGCCCATGCCATCGATCTGTTTCTCGTACGGGTCGGGGCTGCCGATCACCCGCAACAGCAGGGCATCCCGGACCGGGCCAGGCACGCGGGCCGCTTCGGGCAGGTCCTGCAAGCTGAAGAACACGCCTTTGCTGGTGCCGCCACGCATGTAGGTCGCGGGGATCTTGATTTGAGGCGAGTGAGCCATGTGCTCTAACTCCTGAAAAAAAGGATGGCCGGAGAACGGACCACCCAAGCGATTTAAACGGCCACCGCCGATTCCAGGAAGTCCTGGGCAAAGCGTTGCAGCACGCCCCCGGCTTCATAGATCGACACTTCTTCGGCGGTATCGAGACGGCAGGTCACCGGTACTTGGATGCGCTCGCCGTTCTTGCGAGTGATGACCAGGGTCAGCGTCGCCCGCGGCGTGCGTTCGCCGATCACGTCATAGACTTCGCTGCCGTCGATGCCCAGGGTCTTGCGATCGGTGCCCGGCTTGAACTCCAGCGGCAACACGCCCATGCCCACCAGGTTGGTGCGGTGGATGCGTTCGAAACCTTCGGCGGCGATCGCCTCGACACCGGCCAGGCGCACGCCCTTGGCCGCCCAGTCCCGGGACGAACCCTGGCCGTAGTCGGCACCGGCAATGATGATCAGCGGCTGCTTGCGCTCCATGTAGGTCTCGATGGCCTCCCACATGCGCATGACCTTGCCTTCCGGCTCGACGCGGGCCAGAGAGCCCTGCTTGACCTTGCCGTTTTCCCGGACCATTTCGTTGAACAGTTTCGGGTTGGCAAAGGTGGCGCGCTGCGCGGTCAGGTGGTCGCCACGGTGGGTCGCGTAGGAGTTGAAGTCCTCTTCCGGCAGGCCCATTTTCGCCAGGTACTCGCCAGCGGCGCTGTCCAGCATGATGGCGTTGGACGGCGACAAGTGGTCGGTGGTGATGTTGTCCGGCAGCACCGCCAGCGGGCGCATGCCCTTGAGCGGCCGCGCACCGGCCAGCGCCCCTTCCCAATACGGCGGACGACGGATGTAGGTGCTTTGTGGGCGCCAGTCGTACAGCGGCGTCACTTTCGGCCCGGTGTCTTCCTGGATGGCGAACATCGGAATGTACACCTGGCGGAACTGCTCAGGTTTCACCGAAGCCTTGACCACCGCGTCGATTTCTTCGTCGCTCGGCCAGATGTCCTTGAGGCGGATCTCGCGACCGTCCACCACGCCCAGCACATCTTTTTCGATGTCGAAACGGATGGTCCCGGCGATGGCATATGCGACCACCAGGGGTGGCGATGCCAGGAACGCCTGCTTGGCGTACGGATGGATACGCCCGTCGAAGTTGCGGTTGCCCGACAACACGGCGGTGGCGTACAGGTCGCGGTCGATGATTTCCTGCTGGATCACCGGGTCCAGCGCGCCCGACATGCCGTTGCAGGTGGTGCAGGCGAATGCCACCACGCCGAAGCCCAGCTTCTCGAGTTCGGACGTCAGGCCGGCCTCATCCAGGTACAGCGCCACGGTTTTCGAGCCCGGCGCCAGGGACGACTTCACCCACGGCTTGCGGGCCAGGCCCAGGCGGTTGGCGTTGCGCGCCAGCAGGCCGGCGGCGATCACGTTGCGCGGGTTGCTGGTGTTGGTGCAACTGGTGATCGCGGCGATGATCACCGCGCCGTCGGGCATTTGCCCGGGCACATCGTCCCACTGGCCGGAAATGCCCTTGGCGGCCAGCTCCGACACCGCGACGCGGGCGTGGGGGTTGCTCGGGCCAGCCATGTTGCGGACTACCGAGGACAGGTCGAAGGTCAGGCCACGCTCGTACTGCGCGCCCTTGAGGCTATCGGCCCACAGGCCCACGTGCTTGGCATAGGTTTCCACCAACTGCACCTGGGTGTCTTCGCGGCCGGTGAGCTTCAGGTAGTCGATCGTCTGTTGATCGATATGGAACATCGCCGCCGTGGCGCCGTATTCCGGGGCCATGTTGGAAATGGTCGCACGGTCGCCCAAGGTCAGGGCGCTGGCGCCTTCACCGAAAAACTCCAGCCAGGCACCGACGACTTTTTGCTTGCGCAGGAATTCGGTCAGCGCCAGCACCATGTCGGTGGCGGTGATGCCCGGTTGCAGCTTGCCGGTCAGCTCGACGCCGATGATTTCCGGCAGTCGCATCCACGAGGCGCGACCGAGCATGACGCTTTCGGCCTCCAGGCCACCGACGCCGATGGCAATCACGCCCAAGGCATCGACGTGGGGGGTATGGCTGTCGGTGCCGACGCAGGTGTCGGGAAAGGCCACGCCATCACGCTGCTGGATCACCGGCGACATTTTTTCCAGGTTGATCTGGTGCATGATCCCGTTGCCCGGCGGAATCACGTCGACATTCTTGAAGGCTTTCTTGGTCCAGTTGATGAAGTGGAAACGGTCTTCGTTGCGCCGGTCTTCGATGGCGCGGTTCTTGGCGAAGGCTTGCGGATCGGCACCACCGCTTTCCACCGCCAGGGAATGGTCGACGATCAGTTGGGTCGGCACCACCGGATTGACCTGCGCCGGGTCGCCACCCTGCAAGGCGATGGCGTCGCGCAGGCCGGCCAGGTCCACCAGGGCGGTCTGGCCGAGGATGTCATGGCACACCACGCGGGCCGGAAACCACGGGAAATCCAGGTCACGCTTGCGCTCGATCAGTTGCAGCAGCGACTCGCGCAGCGTGGCCGGGTCGCAGCGACGCACCAGGTTTTCCGCCAGCACGCGGGAGGTGTACGGCAGGCCGTCATAGGCGCCAGGGCGGATGGCCTCCACGGCGCCGCGAACGTCGAAATAATCCAGCGAAGTGCCAGGCAGCGGTTTGCGAAATTCTGTGTTCATCGTCAGGACTCGGTCACGGTGGTTTCAGAAGGGCTGGCGCAGCCGCTGAAGTGAACTCGATCAACTGTGGGAGCGGGCTTGCTCGCGAAGGCGGTGCATCAGTCGACATCGATGTTGAATGTCAGTCCGTCTTCGCGAGCAAGCCCGCTCCCACATGGAGGGTCGGCTCCTTCAGTCGCTACGTCAGCGCCCTCCAGCTCAGCGTTGTTCGATTGGCACGAACTTGCGCTGTTCGACGCCGGTGTACTCGGCGCTCGGTCGGATGATGCGGTTGTTGGCGCGTTGTTCGAACACGTGGGCGGCCCAGCCGGTCAGGCGCGAGCAGACGAAGATCGGCGTGAACAGCTTGGTCGGGATGCCCATGAAGTGGTACGCCGAGGCATGGTAGAAATCGGCGTTGGGGAACAGCTTCTTCTGTTCCCACATGGTCTTGTCGATGGCTTCGGAGACCGGGAACAGCACGGTATCGCCCACTTCGTCGGCGAGTTTTTTCGACCAGCCCTTGATCACCTCGTTGCGCGGGTCGTTGTCCTTATAGATCGCGTGGCCGAACCCCATGATCTTGTCCTTGCGCGCGAGCATGCCGAGGGTGCCTTCAATGGCCTCCTGCGGTGAGCTGAAGCGCTCGATCATTTCCATCGCCGCTTCGTTGGCACCGCCATGCAACGGGCCACGCAGCGAGCCGATGGCGGCGGTGATGCAGGAGAACAGGTCCGACAGCGTGGAGGCGCAGACCCGGGCGGTGAAGGTCGAGGCGTTGAATTCGTGCTCGGCGTACAGGATCAGCGAGACATTCATCACCTTGACGTGCAGCTCGCTCGGCTTCTTGCCGTGCAGCAAATGCAGGAAGTGGCCGCCGATGGACACCTCGTCGGTCACGCATTCGATGCGCTGGCCTTGATGGCTGAAGCGATACCAGTAGCACATGATCGCCGGGAACGCGGCCAGCAGGCGATCGGTCTTGTCATGTTGCTGGGAAAAATCCTGCTCGGGCTCCAGGTTGCCCAGGAACGAGCAGCCGGTGCGCATCACGTCCATCGGGTGGGCGTCGGCGGGAATGCGCTCCAGCACTTCCTTCAAGGCTTGTGGCAGATCGCGCAACTGGCGCAGTTTAGCGGTGTAGGCGTCCAACTGTGCCTGGGTCGGCAGTTCGCCGTACAGCAGCAGGTAGGCCACCTCTTCAAATTGCGCATCTGCCGCCAGGTCGCGAACATCGTAGCCGCGATAGGTCAGGCCGGCACCCGATTGGCCCACGGTGGACAATGCGGTTTGCCCGGCCACCTGGCCACGGAGCCCGGCGCCACTGAGTACTTTTGCTTCGGCCATTTGCTGTCTCCATTTTCTTGAAATTGTGGGGGAGTCGCGCCTTACTTCTTCGCCGCGAACAACGCATCGAGCTTCTGCTCGAAGGTGTGGTAGTCGATGCGATCGTAAAGCTCCATGCGGGTCTGCATGGTGTCGATGACATTCTGTTGCGTGCCGTCGCGGCGGATCGCGGTGTAGACGTTCTCGGCCGCCTTGTTCATGGCCCGGAAGGCCGACAGCGGGTACAGCACCAGGGACACGTCGGCACCGGCCAGCTGTTCGGTGGTGTACAGCGGGGTCGCGCCGAATTCGGTGATGTTGGCCAGGATCGGCGCTTTCACACGGCTGGCGAACAGCTTGTACATCTCAAGCTCGGTGATGGCTTCGGGGAAAATCATGTCGGCACCGGCCTCGATGCATGCGGCGGCGCGGTCCAGGGCAGACTCCAAGCCTTCCACCGCCAAGGCATCGGTACGCGCCATGATCACGAAACTGTCATCGGTACGGGCATCGACGGCGGCCTTGATGCGGTCGACCATTTCTTGCTGGGAGACGATTTCCTTGTTCGGACGATGGCCGCAACGCTTGGCGCCGACCTGGTCTTCGATATGAATCGCCGCGGCGCCGAACTTGATCATCGACTTGACCGTGCGCGCCACGTTGAACGCCGAGGAACCGAAGCCGGTGTCCACGTCCACCAGCAGCGGCAGGTCGCACACATCGGTGATGCGGCGTACATCGGTCAGCACGTCATCCAGGCCGGTGATGCCCAGGTCCGGCACGCCGAGGGAACCGGCCGCCACGCCGCCGCCCGACAGGTAGATCGCCTTGAAACCGGCGCGCTTGGCCAGCAGCGCGTGGTTGGCGTTGATCGTGCCCACCACTTGCAGCGGATGCTCGCTGGCGACCGCATCGCGGAAACGCTGGCCTGGAGTGCTGTTGCTCATGACTCACCTCGTTCAGTGGCGGCGCTGTCTTGGAAATGACGCGCGATATTGCGTTTGGAAGCGCCGATGTGCCGGCGCATCAATAATTCAGCCAGTTCGCCGTCACGGTCGGCGATGGCGTCGAGAATCCGGTGGTGCTCGGCAAAGGCCTGGCGCGGACGGTTGGGCGTGGTGGAGAACTGGATCCGGTACATGCGCACCAGTTGGTACAGCTCGCCGCACAGCATCTGCGTCAGGGTGCGGTTGCCGCTGCCCTGGATAATCCGGTAATGAAAGTCGAAATCGCCTTCCTGCTGGTAATAACCGACACCGGCCTGGAACGCCGCATCGCGCTCGTGGGTTTCCAGCACCCGGCGCAGTTCGTCGATTTCTTCCAAGGTCATGCGTTCGGCCGCCAGGCGGCAGGCCATGCCTTCGAGGGATTCACGGATTTCGTAGAGTTCCAGCAGTTCGGCGTGGCTCAGCGACACCACCCGGGCACCGACATGAGGCACCCGCACCAGCAGGCGCTGGCCTTCCAGGCGGTGAATGGCCTCGCGCAACGGCCCGCGGCTGATGCCGTAGGTGCGCGCCAGCTCAGGCTCGGAGATCTTGCTGCCGGGGGCGATCTCGCCCTTGACGATGGCGGCCTGGATACGCCGGAAGACGTTCTCGGACAGGGTCTCCGAGTCGTCCTGGACCATCACCGGGGTTTCGAGCTGATCGAGCATATTGTCGACACCTTGGAAATCAATATGGCAAAAACTAACCAACAACGACCTTTACGTCAAAACAAAAATCAACATTGTCGACAATCGTCTAATAAACGCCCTGAAGATAACCCTGTTGCATGAAGACTCGTAGCCTCCGGCCAGCGGTGGCGTCAGAAAACCACCGTGCTAGAATGCCGCGGTTATTCGCCGCTCTCCTTTTATTAGAGAAAGGCTGCCTAGGGAGCTTGTGCAGTAATGCCAGGGCCTGAACCGATAAACGGAACGCTGCGCACCAGGATCTATGACACTCAAGCCCTTATCTGCCGCTTTCTATTTCATGTGCCTGCCGGGGCTTGCCGTGGCGGGTGAAAAAACCGTGTATGGCCTCAACGAATACGCCGCCCTGCAGGGTATCGACCTGGAGGTCGCCGCCAAGCTCGACACCGGCGCCAAGACCGCATCCCTCAGCGCCCGGGACATCAAGCGCTTCAAGCGCAATGGCGAATCCTGGGTGCGTTTTTACCTGGCCATCGACGCCGCCCACTCGCACCCCATCGAACGTCCGCTGGCGCGGGTCAGCAAGATCAAGCGTCGCGCCGGTGACTACGACCCGGAAGAAGGCAAGAAATACACGGCCCGGCCGGTCATCGAACTGGACATCTGCATGGGCTCGGCCTTGCGCAGCATCGAAGTGAACCTGACCGACCGTAGCGCCTTCCAATACCCGTTGCTGATCGGCTCCGAGGCGCTCAAGCGCTTCGACGCGCTGGTCGACCCCAGTCTTAAATACGCTGCCGGCAAACCCGCCTGCGCCAATGCCGCTCAAACCGCAGAGTAATTCCAATGCGCTCCCTTACCCTCCATCTGAAAATGCTGATCGCCATCCTGGTGGTGCTGGGCCTGTCGGTGACGGCCTATCAGATTTTCGTGCTCGGCATTCCAGTCACCGAAGACGCCACCGACGATCTGTGGAACATCGACGCCAAGGTCGAATTCGTGCCCAACGCCAAGGATCCGGTGAAGATCCAGATGTTCGTGCCGCCCCTGAGCCGCGACTACGTGAGCCTCAACGAGAGTTTTATTTCCAATAATTACGGCGTGGCGGTGAACCGGGTCGACGGTAACCGCAAAGTGACCTGGTCAGCCCGGCGCGCCAAGGGCAACCAGACCCTTTATTACCGCCTGGTGCTGACCAAGCGCTACAGCGCCGAGAAAACCAAGGTCAAGGGCCCGACCTTCCGTGACAGCATCGCCGTCGAAGGCCCGGAGAAACTGGCCGCCGAAGCCCTGCTCGCGCCGATCCGCCAGCACTCGGCCGACGTCGAGACGTTCATCAGCGAAGCGATCAAGCGGGTCAACAACCTCAACGACGACAACGTCAAGCTGTTGCTGGCCGGTGATCCTTCCTCGGCCAACAAGGCGCGCATCGTCGAATTGGTGCTGTCCATCGCCCACGTGCCGGTGGAGAAGGTCCACACCATCCGCCTGGTGGCCGACCAGCCGCAGACGCCCGAACTGTGGCTGCGCAGCTTCAACGGCACCGACTGGCTGTATTTCAACCCGGACTCCGGCGAACAGGGCCTGCCCACCGACCGCCTGCTGTGGTGGACCGGCGATGAAAACCTGATCACCGTCGATGGCGGCAAGAAAGCCACCGTCACCTTCAGCATGAACAACAGCGAAATGAACGCCATCCGCCTGGCCAAGCTGACGGACGAGAACACCGACGCCAACTTCCTCGAATACTCGCTCTACGGCCTGCCGCTGCAAACCCAGCAAACCTTCATGATCATGGTGATGATCCCGATCGGCGTGCTGGTGATCCTGATACTGCGCAACCTGATCGGCCTGCAAACCCTCGGGACCTTTACCCCGGTGCTGATCGCCCTGGCCTTCCGTGAAACCCAGTTGGGCTTCGGCATCATCCTGTTCACGGTGATTACCACGCTGGGCCTGTCGCTGCGTTCGTACCTGGAGCACCTCAAGCTGCAGATGCTGCCAAGGCTCTCGGTGGTACTGACGTTCGTGGTGGTGCTGATCGCCGCCATCAGCCTGTTCAGCCATAAGCTGGGCCTGGAGCGCGGCTTGTCAGTGGCGCTGTTCCCGATGGTGATCCTGACCATGACCATCGAACGCCTGTCCATCACCTGGGAAGAGCGCGGCGCCGGCCACGCGATGAAAGTCGCCATCGGCACCTTGTTCGCCGCGTCCCTGGCGCACCTGATCATGAGCGTGCCGGAACTGGTGTACTTCGTGTTCACCTTCCCAGCGATCCTGCTGATCCTGGTGGGCTTCATGCTGGCCATGGGACGGTATCGCGGCTACCGCCTGACCGAGCTGGTCCGGTTCAAGGCCTTCCTCAAGGCAGACTCCTGATGTTCGGCTTCTGGAAGACCTGGAAGGCCCTGGAAGCCCGGGGCATCATGGGCATCAATCGGCGTAACGCCGATTACGTGCTCAAGTACAACAAGCGCAGCCTGTACCCCATCGTCGATGACAAGATCATCACCAAGGAACGGGCCATCGCCGCCGGCATCCATGTGCCGGAGCTGTACGGGGTGATCTCCACCGAGAAAGAAATCGACAAGCTCGACGACATCATCGGCGGGCGCACCGACTTCGTGATCAAGCCGGCCCAGGGCGCTGGCGGCGACGGCATCATTGTCATCGCCGACCGCTTCGAAGGCCGCTACCGCACGGTGTCCGGCAAGATCATCAGCCATGAGGAAATCGAGCACCATGTCTCCAGCATCCTCACGGGCCTGTATTCCTTGGGCGGTCACCGTGACCGGGCGCTGATCGAGTACCGCGTGACGCCGGACCAGATCTTCAAGAGCATCAGCTACGAAGGCGTGCCGGACATCCGCATCATCGTGCTGATGGGCTATCCGGTGATGGCCATGCTGCGGCTGCCAACCCGTCAGTCCGGCGGCAAGGCCAACCTGCATCAGGGCGCCATCGGTGTGGGCGTCGACCTCGCCACGGGCCTGACCCTGCGCGGCACCTGGCTGAACAACATCATCACCAAACACCCCGACACCACCAATGCGGTGGACGGCGTGCAACTGCCCTATTGGGACGGCTTCATGAAACTGGCCGCCGGTTGCTATGAACTGTGCGGGCTGGGCTACATCGGCGTCGACATGGTGCTGGACCAAGAGAAAGGACCGTTGATCCTGGAACTGAATGCCCGACCGGGCCTGAACATCCAGATCGCCAACGACTGCGGCCTGACCCTGCGCACCCATGCGGTGGAAGCCCGCCTGGAAGAACTCAAGGAACGGGGCGTTATCGAAACCGCGGAAGAACGCGTGGCGTTTGCCCAGGAGTTGTTTGGACATATTCCGCCGGTTGAGGGCTGAGGCTTGAAAGCGGGAGTCTGAAGCTGATGCTGAAGGCTGGAGTGTGAAACCCTGTGGCGAGGGAGCTTGCTCCCGCTGGGGTGCGAAGCGCCCCTCAAAACCCAGCCCCGCAGTGCACCAGGCTGAGCGCGTTCAACTGCCTGGGGGTTGCTTCGCAACCCAGCGGGAGCAAGCTCCCTCGCCACAAGGTGTTCACACCCGAATATTTTCGATAGCCCCCATACTTGCTCATCTCCGACATCCCCCTAGGAGCAAATCCTACAGGGGATTACAATCGCTCCCCCGCCTGAATGGCTGACCCGCCCCGCCCATGCCAACCTGCTCCGTACACCCGCTGCCCTACCGCACCAACCCCGCCGAGTATTTCGCGGCGATCCGTCATGCCCCCGGCAGCGTGCTGCTCGACAGTGGCCGGCCGAGTGCCGAGCGTGGGCGTTACGACCTGCTCAGTGCCTGGCCGCTGGCACAATTGGCGGTGTTGCCGAACGAGAGCGGCGGCGATTTCCTGCAACGCCTGCGCATTCAGCTGACGCAACTGGGCGACGCGGTGCTGCCAGCCACGGTGCAATTGCCCTTCGCCGGCGGCCTGATCGGCTACTTGAGTTACGACTTCGGCCGACACCTCGAAACCCTGCCATCCCACGCCCAGGACGACCTGCAACTGCCCGACGCGCGTTTTGGCGTGTACGACTGGGCTTTGATCAGCGACCACCAGGCGGGCACCAGCCAACTGGTGTTCCATCCCCATTGTGGCGAAGACGAACGCCAACGCCTGATCGCGTTGTTCAGCCAACCGACCACCGCCGCCATTCCCTCGTTCAGCCTTGAAGGACCGATGACGCCGGACCTCAGTGCCGAAGCCTACCGACAGGCGTTCGAACGTATCCAGGCGTATATCCAGGCCGGCGACTGCTATCAGGTCAACTTCGCCCAACGCTTCCGCGCGCCCTGCCAGGGTGATGCCTGGGCCGCTTACCAGGCGTTGCGGGCGGCTTGCCCGACGCCGTTTTCCGGCTTCCAGACCCTGCCGGAGGGCGGCGCGGTGCTGAGCCTGTCCCCAGAGCGCTTCGTCAAAATCAGCGAAGGCCAGGTGGAAACCCGGCCGATCAAGGGCACCCGCCCCCGCGGCACGACGCCCGAGGAAGACGCGGCCCACGCCGCCGAACTGCTGGCCAGCCCCAAGGACCGGGCGGAAAACCTGATGATCGTCGACCTGCTGCGCAACGACCTGGGCCGCACCTGCCGTATCGGCTCGGTGCGGGTGCCGGAGTTGTTCAGCCTGGAAAGCTACCCGAACGTGCATCACCTGGTCAGCAGCGTGACCGGCGAACTGGCCGACGACAAGGACGCCCTGGACCTGATCGCCGGCAGCTTCCCCGGCGGCTCGATCACCGGCGCGCCGAAAATCCGCGCCATGCAAATCATCGACGAACTCGAACCGACCCGGCGCGGGCTGTATTGCGGCTCGTTGCTGTACCTGGACGTGCGCGGAGAAATGGACAGCTCCATCGCCATCCGCAGTTTACTGGTCAAGGATGGGCAGGTGTGCTGCTGGGGCGGCGGCGGGATTGTCGCGGATTCGGACTGGGAGGCCGAGTATCAGGAGTCGATTACCAAGGTTCGGGTGTTGCTGGAAACCTTGCAGAACCTCTAAAAGCATCGCGGGCAAGCCTTGCTCCCACAGACTGGCGCTATACCCCTGTGGGAGCGAGCTTGCTCGCGATTGCATTGGATCAGCAGCATTTGAGCCGACTGGCACACCGCTATCGCGAGCAAGCTCGCCCCCACAGGTTTTTTACTTACAGGCTGAGATCGCGGTTCGACGCCTTGATAAATTCCTGCTTCAACTCGACAAACGTGTGCACCGCCGGGAATTGCGGGAATTCACGGATCACGTTCTCCGGCGCATGGAACAGAATCCCGGCGTCGGCTTCGCCCAGCATCGTGGTGTCGTTATAGGAATCCCCCGCCGCAATCACACGGTAATACAGGCTCTTGAAAGCCAGAACCGACTGGCGCTTGGGATCTTTCTGACGCAACTGGTACCCCGTCACCCGCCCGCTGTCATCGGTAATCAAGCGATGGCAGAGCAACGTCGGGAAGCCCAGCTGGCGCATCAACGGTTGGGAAAATTCGTAGAACGTGTCGGAAAGAATCACCACCTGGAAGCGCTCGCGCAGCCAGTCGACGAATTCGATGGCGCCGTCCAGCGGCTGGAGAGTGGCGATGACTTCCTGGATGTCGGAGAGCTTGAGGCCGTGCTCATCGAGAATGCGCAACCGTTGCTTCATCAGCACGTCGTAGTCGGGAATGTCCCGAGTGGTTGCCCTGAGGGAGTCAATCCCGGTTTTTTCAGCGAAGGCGATCCAGATCTCCGGGACCAGCACACCTTCCAGGTCGAGACAGGCAATTTCCACAAGACACTCCCATTTTTTCTGATGTTTATCGGTTGAGCGAATAAAAGGCTTGCCGACTCTAGCCATTCGCCAGAGCCCGCGCAACGCACAGGAGCGCGCCAGCCCCGACAGCTTTTGTTACCATCAGCCCCATATAGAGCGCCCAGCGCCACCGACCTGTAGGAAACCGCCCTGATGAGCCCATCGTTCGACGTCGTGGAACTCGCCACGACCTATGCCAACAAGTCCCCTCAGGACATCCTCAAGCTGGCCTTCGCCGAATTCGGCGACGAGCTGTGGATATCGTTCAGTGGCGCCGAAGACGTGGTGCTGGTGGACATGGCCTGGAAACTGAACAAGAACGTCAAGGTGTTCAGCCTCGACACCGGTCGCCTGCACCCGGAGACCTATCGCTTCATCGATCAGGTGCGCGAGCACTACAAGATCGACATCGAACTGGTCTCGCCGGACTACACGAAACTTGAACCCTTCGTGAAGGAAAAAGGCCTGTTCAGCTTCTATAAGGACGGTCACGGCGAGTGCTGCGGCATCCGCAAGATCGAGCCGTTGCGTCGCAAGCTGACCGATGTCCGTGCCTGGGCCACCGGCCAGCGCCGCGACCAGAGCCCCGGCACCCGCAGCCAGGTGGCCGTGCTGGAAATCGACACGGCGTTTTCCACCCCGGAACGCACCCTGTATAAGTTCAACCCCCTGTCGCAGATGACCAGCGAAGAAGTCTGGGGCTACATCCGCATGCTCGAGCTGCCTTACAACAGCTTGCATGAACGTGGCTTCATCAGCATCGGCTGCGAACCCTGCACCCGCCCGGTGCTGCCGAACCAGCACGAACGCGAAGGCCGCTGGTGGTGGGAAGAAGCCACGCAGAAAGAATGCGGGCTGCACGCCGGAAACATCATCGCCAAATCCAAGACCGTCTAAGCGTCCATCGCCCTCTGTACACAAAAATGTCACCGCAAGTGGCATTTTTTGTGTGCACTTATATCGTTACTGCCCCGAAAGGTTACACCCAGTTCCCCGCACCACCTGGTTTCCTTCCCTCATCGGCGCTCGCCCAAAAATAAATACCTGTTTAAACGGTCAGCTTTAAATCTCCGTATTTCAGCCAGTTATTCAAAGAACATAACGAAACGAAATTAGCGCTACGTTGGATAGATCCACAAGTGGCATAAATCTGGCTTGAGTCGACAAGTGTTTTGTATACAACATTTGTAAAACATACACACACTCTAGATCCGCAAGCCTGAAGCGCCCTATCCCGTACAGGCTGCAGATGCCCCGTAACCAATGATGCTCGCCCGCCGCGACGAAGATTTGTCGAGCCCCGCGCTCATGCACAGTCATCGCAGCGCCGAGAATCAGGAGCCTGCCGGAATGCGTACAAGTCTCTCCAATAACATCGCGCTGGATCTGCCCTCCTCCACCTCTGCCCCCGATGACAACGCCGCAGCGTCCCTGGCCTTGAGCCCGCGGCTGCACAACAAGGACCTGGCGCCCACCAAGGCCGAAGGTCGCCGCTGGGGCCGCTACAGCATCTTTGCCCTGTGGACCAACGACGTGCACAACATTGCCAACTATTCCTTCGCCATTGGCCTCTATGCCCTGGGATTGGGTGGCTGGCAGATCTTGCTGTCCCTGGGGATAGGCGCGGCACTGGTGTATGGCTTCATGAACCTGTCCGGCTACATGGGCCAGAAAACCGGGGTGCCGTTCCCGGTGATCAGCCGGATCAGCTTCGGGATCCACGGCGCGCAGATTCCTGCGCTGATCAGGGCGGTCATTGCAATTGCCTGGTTCGGGATCCAGACCTACCTGGCGTCGGTGGTGTTCCGCGTGTTGCTGGTGGCGATCCACCCGGGCTTCGCCGACTACGACCGCGACTCGATCCTGGGTCTGTCGAGCCTGGGCTGGGTGTGTTTCGTGGCGATCTGGTTCGTGCAACTGGTGATCCTGGCCTACGGCATGGAGACGGTGCGCCGTTATGAAGGTTTCGCCGGTCCGGTGATCCTGGTGACCGTCGCGGCCCTGGCCGGTTGGATGTACACCCAGGCCGGTGCCACCATTGCCTGGTCGATCCGCGAGCCGCTGACCGGTGGCGAAATGTGGCGCAATATCTTTGCCGGCGGCGCCCTGTGGCTGTCGATCTACGGCACCTTGATCCTCAATTTCTGCGACTTCGCCCGCTCCTCACCGTGCCGCCGAACCATCATCGTCGGCAATTTCTGGGGCCTGCCAGTAAACATCCTGGTGTTTGCCGGGATCACCATCCTGCTCTGCGGTGCGCAGTTCCAGATCAACGGGCAAATCATCGAAAGCCCGACCCAGGTCGTCGCCTCGATCCCCAACACGTTCCTTCTAGTGCTGGGCTGCCTGGCCTTCCTGATCGTCACCGTGGCGGTGAACATCATGGCCAACTTCGTCGCCCCGGCGTTCGTGCTCAGCAACCTGGCGCCCAAGTACCTGACCTTCCGCCGCGCCGGGCTGATCAGCGCCGCCATTGCCGTGCTGATCCTGCCGTGGAACCTGTACAACAGCCCACTGGTGATCGTGTATTTCCTGTCCGGTCTCGGCGCCCTGCTCGGGCCGCTGTACGGGGTGATCATGGTCGACTACTGGCTGCTGCGAAAAGGCCGCATCAACGTGCCACAACTGTACAGCGAGGACCCGAACGGTGCGTATTTCTACAGCAATGGAGTCAATCTGCGGGCGGTGGCGGCGTTCATTCCGGCCGCGCTGATCGCCATTATCCTGGCCCTGGTGCCGGGTTTTGACGCCGTCTCAGCGTTTTCCTGGCTGATTGGCGCTTCGATTGCAGGGCTGCTGTACCTGATCATCGCCAAGCGCGAACCGTATTACGACGACGTCAGCGGCGAATCCATCGCTGTGGATAACGTTCATCATTGATCCCTAAAACGGCCCGGCCAGTACGGGCCGCTTACTTTCATGCATCAAGGAGGACAGCTCATGCGAATTCTCGTGGTCAACGTCAACACCACCGAATCCATCACCCAGGCCATCGCCCGCCAGGCCCAGGCCGTGGCCGCACTGGGCACCGAGATCGTCGGGCTCACGCCGCATTTCGGTGCCGATTCCATCGAGGGCAATTTTGAAAGCTACCTGGCGGCCATTGCGGTGATGGACCGGGTGATGTCCTACGACCAGCCGTTCGACGCAGTGATCCAGGCCGGCTACGGCGAACATGGCCGCGAAGGTCTGCAAGAACTGCTGAACGTGCCGGTGGTGGACATCACCGATGCCGGGGCCAGTACCGCCATGTTCCTCGGTCACGCTTATTCGGTGGTCACCACCCTGGACCGCACCGTGCCGCTGATCGAAGACCGGCTCAAGCTGTCCGGCCTGTTCGACCGCTGCGCCTCGGTACGGGCCAGCGGCCTGGCGGTGCTGGAACTGGAGCAAGACCCGCAACGGGCGGTCGAGGCCATCGTGCGCCAGGCCGAACTGGCGGTCAGCCAGGACAAGGCCGAAGTGATCTGCCTGGGCTGCGGCGGCATGGCCGGGCTCGATGAGCAGATCCGCCAGCGCACCGGGGTGCCGGTGGTCGATGGCGTAACGGCGGCGGTGACCATTGCCGAGTCGCTGGTGCGACTGGGGTTGTCGACCTCGAAAGTGCGCACCTACGCCACGCCTCGACCCAAGACCATCATTGGCTGGCCGGGACGGTTTGGGCGGTGAGTTCACAGGTTTGGACCGAGGTGCCCCTAATCGCGAGCAAGCTCGCTCCCACAGGGTTTGTGGTGCTCACGAAACTGCTGATCATCCACCGACTGTGGGAGCGAGCTTGCTCGCGATTGAGGCCAACGCGGTCCAGCGCCCAACTCAAACCGAACTGAACCGCCGCGCCAACCCCTGCTCGGCAAACTGCTCGATGATGAAATCCACGAACGCCCGGGTCTTGCCCGGCAGCAACTTATGCTCGGCGTAGTAAATGGAGATATTGCCGTCATCGACGTACCAGTCCGGTAGCACCCGTCGCAGCGCACCGGACTCCAGGTAGGGCACGGCCACCGGCATGCTCACCAGCCCGATGCCCAGCCCTTGGGCCGCGGCCGCGCAGTCGGCTTCCGAATCGCTCATGGTCATGCGGGTCTTGAGCATGAGCGGGCTGTGTTGCTGGGTTCGGCTGGTCAGTTGCCAGGAACGCACGCGGCCGGTTTGCGGCGAGCGAATCAGGATGCCCTGGTGCTGCGCCAGATCTTCCGGCTCCACCAATGCAGCGTGGGTGTTCAGATAGTCCGAGGATGCAACCAGCACCCGATGGGCCACCGCCAACTTGCGCGCCACCACGCCTTGGGGCAGCTCGAAACCACCGCCGATGGCGGCATCGAACCCCTGGCCGATCAGGTCCACCTGGCGGTTATCGAAATGCCAATCCGGGTTGATCGCCGGGTAGCGCCGCAAAAACTCTCCTAGCAATGGCACGACATACAATCGACCGAACGCTGTGCCCATGCTCACCTTCAGCGTTCCCGCCGGTTGCCCACCGGCGCTGGCCAGGTTGGCGACGGCGTTCTGGATAGTGTTGAAACTGCTACCGACTTCCCTCAGGAACAACTGGCCGGCTTCGGTCAGCCTCAGGCTGCGGGTGCTGCGCTGGAACAGGCGCACGCCCATCCGCGCCTCCAGCTTGGCGACGCTTTTACCCACCGCCGCCGGGGTCACGCTCAAGCGGCGCGCCGCTTCGGCAAAGCTGCCGACTTCGGCGCTGCGCACAAAGCATTCGATACTGTTGAAGGTCTCCATGAGCCTCACTCTAAACTTTTGGTTTAGACAGACTATAGCAATGACGATCTACACAGCCCACGACGTCTTCTTGATACTCGCTCCATCACCGCGGCACCTCGCCCCGGCACTTTTTGGAGAACATCATGAGTACCCAAGCACTGAACGGTAAAGTCGCCTTGATCCAGGGCGGTTCTCGCGGCATCGGCGCCGCCATCGTCAAACGCCTTGCCGCAGAAGGCGCCGCCGTGGCCTTCACCTACGTCAGCTCTGGCGCAAAATCCGAAGAACTGCAGAACAGCATCACCGCAGCCGGCGGCAAGGCCTTGGCAATCAAGGCGGACAGCGCCGACGCCGATGCCGTCCGTAACGCCGTCGCCGCCACCGTCGAAGCGTTCGGGCGGCTGGACATCCTGGTCAATAACGCGGGCGTGCTGGCCATGGGGCCGCTGGATGAATTCAAACTCGAAGATTTCGACCAGACCCTGGCCGTCAATGTGCGCAGCGTGTTCGTCGCCACCCAGGCGGCAGCGCGGCACATGGGCGAAGGTGGCCGGGTCATCAACATCGGCAGCACCAACGCCGACCGCATGCCCTTCGTCGGCGGCGCGACCTACGCCATGAGCAAATCCGCGCTGGTGGGCCTGACCAAAGGCCTGGCCCGCGACCTCGGCCCGCGCGGTATCACCGTCAACAACGTGCAGCCCGGCCCGGTGGACACCGACATGAACCCGGCCGACAGCGACTTCGCCTCCAGCCTGCTGTCTCTGATGGCCGTCGGGCGCTACGGCAACGTCGATGAAATCGCCAGTTTCGTCGCCTACCTGGCAGGGCCGGAAGCCGGTTATATCACCGGCGCCAGCCTGACCATCGACGGTGGTTTCGGCGCCTGACCCGAGCCGATCATTGTGGCGAGGGAGCTTGCTCCCGCAGGGCTGCGCAGCAGCCCTTCGCTGTCAGGTCCATTCCAACTCCGGCAAACCGCAAAGGCTCGGCTGGAACATTCTCAAGGAGCGGATGATCCCGTCGGCATGGGCGTATTTTTCGTCCGCCATGGCCGAGTCCGGAATGGCGATGGCGGTCATGCCGGCGGCTTTCGCGGCTGTCACGCCGAACGGCGAATCCTCGAACACCAGGCAATCGCGCGGCTCGACACCCAGGCGCCGGGCGGCGGTGAGGAAGATATCCGGTGCCGGTTTCGCCGCGCCGACTTCAGGATCGTCCGCCGTCACGATGCAATCGAACAGCGCGAACCAGTCCCGGTGCAAGGTGGTTTTGAGTTCGAACGTGGCACTCGATGAACTGGTACCCACCGCGATCGGAACGTTGTGGGCTTTGAGATGCCGCACCAGTTCCTCGGCACCGGGCATACCCAGGGCGTGAGGAAAACGCTCGCGCATCAAGGGTTCGCGGATGACCAGGAATTCCTGGGGGGTGATCGGCAACTCCAGGGCCTGGACGACGTAATTGGCCAGGTCCGTGGCCCCGCGCCCGATGATGTTCTGCTTGACGCTCCAATCGAACGTGCGCCCGTAGCGCTCGGCGATGATGGAGGTGACCTCGGTGTAGATCCCCTCGGTGTCCAGCAACAGCCCATCCATGTCGAAAATCACAGCCTTGATCGGGCCAAACTCTTTCAGCGGTGCATTCATCGCATCTGATCCGTTATCAACACAACATTCCAGGGATGGCTCAGGTGCGGCCAGGGCAGCGTGTTCGCCTTAAAGGATTCAGCAGGATAACGAAGGGGGCTTGGAACCGGCAATGGGAAATGAGGATGAGCTTTGTGGCGAGGGAGCAAGCTCCCTCGCCAGTAGTGTCGGATGATGATGGGAAGTTACTGACCGGAGCCGCCCGACCCCGAACCACTGCTGCCCGAGCTGCCCCCGCTGCCACTGCTACCGGTTCCGCCGTTGGTACCACCACCCGCGTCGGCACCGCCCATCGTACTACCACCACTCAGCGAACCGCTGCCCGTGCCAGGGCTGGTGCTGCTGCCGCTGGCATCGCCGCCATTACCGCCGCCTACAGAGCCCGGAGGCAAGGCGTTACCGCTGGCACCAGAATTGGAGCCGGCTTCCATTTCCGAGGAAGGTGGCATCCCGCCCTTGTCCACGGGGGGCGTGCCGCTCGAAGCTTGTGCGAAAGCGGCTAATGAACTGACGGAAAGAATCCCGGCGAGTGTCAGCGCTGTCAGATTGGAATTCATCATGGTGAGTCTCCTTTTCAAGATACTTACCTGATGTCTGGCACGCGTGGCGGGGCGATGGTGCCACTGAATCGACAGGCGGGCCCGTCGATCAGCTCGGCGTGCCAGAGGCGTCGTCACCGGCGATGTCCGGATCATCCGGAGTCGCTTCGACGTCCTCGTCGTCGCTGGGTACCTGCTCGACGCCCGCCTCGTCATCGGGCGGGAGCTGGTCGCGGCTCAACGGATTGGTGGGCGATGGCAGCGGGTACTCCGGGGTTTCTTCGTCATTGGGAACGGGGGAATCGGCAGTCATACAATCTCCTGACAGGTGCACGCACCTGTCCTGCAGCTTAGAGAACGCGGACGTTCAGTTTGAACGCCTTCACTCGTAGGATTCGTCCTCGAGTTCAGCGTCTTCATCGTCGAGCAAGGGCACCTGGGCGTCATCCATCAGGGAACCGGGGTCTTCGTTGCCCGGGTCGTTGGGGCCCGGATCATTGATGAAGGGCACGCCCGTCGGGCCTTTTTCTTCCTTGCCTTCGGTTTCCGGCGTCATGGCACACCTCGCAATCGCTGATGGATGTATGAATTTGAGGTGGGGGGGCGGCAATCGTTCCGAGAAAAGTTCAGGAGAGCCCTGTACACGGGAATGGCAGGTCAATAAAAAACCCGGCACAGAGGCCGGGTCTTTTCATCCAAGCATCCGCTTAACGATGATTTCTCTTGTGCTTGTACTTGTGCTTCTTGCCGCCAGAGTGACCGTCGTTGTCATTGGACAGGTTGCTGCCCAACGCGCCGCCCGCCGCGCCGCCGACGCCAGCGCCGATGGTGGAACCGGTGGAGCCGCCCAGACGGTTACCGACGATCGAACCACCGGCCGACCCCAGGCCACCACCGATGGCGGCTTCCGTGCGGCTGCCCTTGCGCGCACCCACGGCGCTGCCGGCTGCGCCGCCGACACCCGCGCCGATCGCGGCACCTGTGCTGCCGCCCATCTGCTGGCCGACCACGTTGCCCAGCACACCGCCCAGACCGCCGCCGACTGCAGCAGTACCGTCACCGGCAGCCATCGCGCCCTGGGCAACCACCAGCCCCAGTACCAAGGTGGACAAAGTCAAACGCATGATAGAAACCTCAAGAATGCCGCATCGGGGAGAAATGGCCAGTGCGCGCGGGCGCGAGTGTACGCCAAACAGCCTCAACCATAATGGTTGGACAACGAAACGGCGGATTATTTTGTGACAGGCAAAAAAAAGCCCGCTGGGGAAACGGGCAGGTACTGCTTTCTAACGGATGAGCTGAGAGTACGTACCTGCTTGTGAAAGAAACGTGAAAGAAACCAATGGTTGAGAAAAGATGAAAAATATTTCCGCCTGTAGGAGCTGCCGAAGGCTGCGACCTTTTATCGTTCGCTGTGGATTCAATCGATAGGAGAAAGATCGCAGCCCGGTGGGAGCCTGTCACTTCTTGACCGGAACCCTGGGCAAGAACTTGGCCTTCTCCCCTCGCTGCACTTTGGCCACCTTCGTCCTGATGGACTTGATCGGCTCGTCTCCAAAGTCTGCATGGTAGGTCGACTGACCACACTGCAATCCTTCATTGATCGGATACGCGGCTCCGTGCTCCTCGCTGTACGATGCTCCCATTGCCTTTCCCCTTTCATTGAGGTCCATACCGACAACAACCAGTTGCCTGACAATATCGACCTTCACGACAATGAGACTAGTTGGTCATCAACAGACTGTTGATTCAACAAGGTCCTTCGCCGACGAGTGGAACTCACTGTTGCAAAAAGGAAACACTCATTCAGCCCCCCGTATCGTCCGGTTCAAAACCCGGGAAACCTGGTCGGCCGAATAGGGTTTGGACAAGAACTCAAAGCCTTCATGACCACTGTGGGCCAACTCTTCGCTGTAGCCGGAAGTGAGCACCACTGGCAGATCCGGGCGACGCTGGCGCAGTTCCCGGGCCAAGGCGATACCGCCGATACCAGGCATCACCACGTCAGAAAATACCGCGTCGAATGCCATCGCATCCGGCCCGACCATTTCCAGCGCTTCTTCGGCGTTGGTCGCCCAGGCGGTTTCGTAGCCCAGATCCTGGAGGATCTGGTTGGCAAAACGCCCCACCTCCAGGTTGTCTTCCACGATCAGCACCCGGCGCTTGCCCTTTTCCAGCACCAGGTGCGCGACTTCTTCCCTGACCGGCTCGTGGTTTTGCTCGGGCGCCACTTCCGGAAGGTACAACGTGAACACCGTGCCCTCGCCCACCACGGTCGAAACATCGACGTTGCCACCGGACTGCTTGGCAAAACCGAACACCTGGGACAAGCCCAGCCCCGTGCCCTTGCCCACTTCCTTGGTGGTGAAGAAAGGTTCGAAGATGTGCTCGAGCACTTGCGAGTCAATGCCGGTGCCGGTATCGGCCAGGGCAATGGCGGCAAAGGATTGCCCGGCCCCGGCATGACCACGGATCGGCGGTATGCCACCGCCGCAACTGAGCCGAAGCCACAATGTGCCCTGGCCGTTCATGGCATCCCGGGCATTGAGGGCCATGTTGATCAACGCCGTCTCGAACTGGCTCAGGTCCGCGCGGATGTAACAGGGCCGATCGCACAATTCGACGTTGACCTGGATCCGCGCCCCGGTGACGGTTTGCAGCATGTCCCCCAGGCTCTGCACTTGCTTGCCCACATCGATGACCTCTGGCTTCAACGGCTGGCGCCGGGCAAACGCGAGCAACTGGCTGGTCAACTTGGAGGCGCGCTCCACGGTTTCGGACACCGCCGTCATGTAGCGTTGTCGGCGCTCTTCGGACAAGTTGGGCATGCGCAGGAAGTCCACCGAAGAGCGGATGATCGTCAGCAAGTTATTGAAATCATGGGCCACGCCACCGGTGAGCTGGCCGATGGCTTCGAGTTTCTGCGACTGGCGCAGCGCCGCTTCGGTCTGTTTCAAACGCGTGGTACGTTCCTCGACCCGTTCTTCCAGCGTCGCGTTCAATTCGGCCAGGGCCGCCAAACCCTCGCGCACGGCAGCATCGGCACGGGCGCGCTCGATGTGGGCCCAGGAGCGCTCGGTGACTTCCATCAGCAGCGCCAGATCGTTGGATGACCAGACCCGCGGCGTTTTGTCGTGAATGGCCATCAGCGCGGTCAAGCGGCCGCCCTTGATCAACGGTACGCAAATGGTGGCCGCGATGCCAATGGCCTGGAACGTCGCCGCTTCCTCCGGCGCCAGTTCCTTGAGGTTATCGTTGATCACCAGCGGCTTGCCGGCCCGCAGGTTGGCGACGGCCAGCCGCCCAAAATCAGCCAACCGATAATGCCCGAGAATGTGAGGCGAACCGGCCCTGGCCCAATCACCGCGAATGGTGAAACCGTCCTCGTCCTCATCCATGTCCGCATAGGCACAATTGGACAGGTTCAAGTGCGCTGCCAGAATCCGCGTGGTGGTTGCCATGATGGCCTGCGGGTCGGTGGCGTTGGCCACGGCATTGCCGATGGCATCCAGCACGGCCAGCCGCTGGGTCATGAACACCGTGGACGTGGTTTCGGTGACCGTATCCAACATGCCCACCACTGTACCGAACTGGTCACGGATGGGGCTGTAGCAGAACGTGAAATAAGCCTGCTCAGGACCGCCGCCGCGCTCGATGACCAGGGGGAAGTTCTCTATATAAGTGGCTTGTCCATCGAAGGCCGCGCGCACGATCGGCCCGATATCGTTCCAGACCTCCCGCCACACCTCATCGAACCGCCGCCCCAACGCCTCAGGCTTGTTGCCGAGGATGGTCAGGAACGCATCGTTGTACAACGTGATCAGGTCCGGTCCCCACACAATGGCCTGGGGAAAATGCGAGGCGAGGCTCAGGGCCACGGTGGTCTTCAGCACATCAGGCCACTGCGAAGGCGGCCCGAGCGGTGTGCCCTCCCAAGGATGGCGCCGAACCCGTTCAGCCATTTCTCCAGAGCTCTGAAGCCAATCTGTCATTGCGTTCGATCCTTCTGAGACGCCAATACCAACGAGGGGGGAAACGCTTGTGACCCCAGGCAGGGCCGTATTATCCCGCGCCGGGTGGGAATGCGCGATTGGATTGTGGGAGGCGTCGGGGGGCAAATGGGGGGGAACGGGCAGATAATGGCGATGAGGCTACAGAAATATCCTACATATCGTTGGGATTTGGCCCGATGTAAGTGAGGGGCTTGCTCAGTTGTAAGACATATAGCTCAGATACTTACGGCTGTGGCAACGTCCTACACATGATTGGGAATCCCCTTCGCTATCAATCCCTTGCGTATTTTTTGCGGCGGCGACTATAGTCTTCGCGTCGCCCAGATGGTGGCCGGGTTTGGCGACCCGCAGTGGGATGCAAAAGCGCTTGCTTTGTTGCAGGCGTTCTTGCATCTGTAGAGTTGTCGTTATGGCAGCTGTACGCGGGAGACCTTCGGGTCTGCCGGCTTCCACTCCGGTTCGCCAACCTGCGTACAGTTGCCACCTTTCGTTTGGCGACGATTAGGTGGTGAAACTTTTCCAGTGGAGCTTACTTATGAATCAATATATGGGCCTTACCAGCAACGCCGACGACCAACCCCTCTACGTCGATACCACCGCCCCGCTACACATCCTGCTCGACTCAGCCGCCTACCGAATCCGTGCCGCCACCCAATTCCTGGAGAACCTGGCGATGCGTGATGAATTGACCATCGATCCCGCAACCCTTCAGGACCTCGCACAACTGTGCTGCATCCCACTGCGCGATGGGTGCGACGTGATGGATGTGATTGCACGACGATTGGATGCGGCACCGGCAGGCTCCACGCTATAAGCCTGTCCGCCACGGGTACCTCGTCGACCTGAACAACTCCACAAACGTCATCACACCAACCCGCGATTGATCATTCAGCGCAGTTGCCCACTTTGGTTTACAGGCTAGCCTTCCAAATGCCCGCCCAAGGACGAACCATGGTTGACCGCAAACGACTCCACCAAGACGGCTACGCCCTGCTCCGCCGAGCCATCCCGAACGAGTGGCTGGCTGACTTGCGTAGCGTGTTCGATGCAGGCGTGCGGCCGTCAGATCAATGGCCAGTGCCCCGTGGCACGGACTGGCGCTATTCGATGTTGGACGATGATTCGAGGATTCAGGCCGTATGTCGCCTACCCCAGCTACTGGCCGTGGCAGGTGAGTTGATCGGCGAGCAATTCTTCCTCTCCCAAGTGGAAGGCCGCGAGCCCCTTGCCGGTGGCGGCCAGCAACCACTGCACCGCGATCTGTCGGCCCAACGACCAGGCGACATCGCCATCGCCCTGGCATTCTTCGACGATTACGGCCCCGAGAACGGTGCGACACGGATCGTCCCCGGCAGCCATCGCCCCGAGCCGGATGCGCCACCCTTCGACTTCAATGACGAGTCACGCGCGGTACAGCTTTCAGGCAGTGCCGGTGACATCCTGGTGTTCGATGTCGACCTGGTGCACGCGGGCAGCCTGAACGCGATCGGTGCACGCCGTCGCTCCATCCTGATCAGCTATTTCGCAGAATCGCTCTACGCGTCACACCTGGAAACCGTGGCGCTGCGCAATATTCGCATGGACACCCGCGATCGATTCGCCCCCTCGGAGTTTACTTTCGAGGGCTAGGTTTGTGGGTCGATGAAAGTTGTGCGCAACGGTTCGAATCTGAGCTTTAATGCCCGTGCTTTTTGAGAACACCATTCGTCTGATCAAGGAAGAAACGACATTGAAAATAGTTTTCGGCGCCCTGTTGTTGGCCTGCCTGAGGTGATGGCGGTCGTGCTCGGGGGGTGATTCAGCAGCAGGTTGCATCGCTGATCGTTGAGTTTTTGGCGCAGTCATCGGGCAATAAAGAAGGTAGTTTGTAACCGGGTGGTGCTGACTTTAAGCGGTTTGATGCAAACGCCGGAGGAGCCATTTTTACGCCCATACATATCAGTGGCTATTAATCCCGTCCGGTCAGAATCACTGGCCCCCTCGGAGCCACGGATTGGGTTCGTCAAAGCGAGCCGGTGTCGGCATTTCCCCTGCGAAGAAGCCCTCAAAAACCATCTGGAATCTCTCGCGAAAATCATAGATCTGCTTTCTTTTTAGATTTCGGATCTTGAAGAGATCCTTGCGATCAAAGTGGCACCCGAATAACAGAAAGCCGTAGCTGAATATCTCGAACACCCTATGTGAGAGCGCCTGACTGAAGCTTGCCTCTGTCGCGATTTGATAAAGTGCCCACTCCAGTAACCAGTATTCTTCACGATCCCAGAGTCCTGCTTCGTGTAACCGTCCGATGAACGAGGCGTCTTCGTATGCTTCGCACCCGACGAAATTTCTGGCGATCAGAGCGTGCGCATCCATGTTAATGATTTCCATATCAGATAAGGTCGACAACGTACCGAGTTGCCACTCTCGGACAATGTACCGCAAAACTCCCGCGCCCTCCCCAGCGGAGCTGTTGGCTAGCCATCCACCTTACGGAGCCCAGGAAATGCCTGCTTTTGAAATTTTACCGCTCGAAGCTATTGGTCCTGTGCGTCTTGGTGTAGCACGCGCTGTAGCGAGGCAAGCAATGGCCGCCATTGGGTTCCCGCTTGAGCATTCCCGGAACAGCGTCGATTATTTTTGCGAGTCCTGCATGCAGGTTTCCCACGGACCAAACGATGAAGTCAGCTTCATTGGTGCCTCCGGAAATCCGAACGTCACATTCGTCTTCAAGGGCATTGATGTCTTCAGGCACTCTGCCATCGACGTGTTTTCGCTGATGGCTGCTTCGGACAATTCCGGTACGCATGAATTCTCAACATATGAATACCTATTTCCTAACCAAATCCTGACGCTATGGGATGCGGATGAACAATACGACCGTCAAGGAGGAGAGAGTCGCAAGGTCTGGGGTCAGGTCGGAATCGGAAATAGCGCTTACCTGGCAGCCATTCGCGCCATCAAGACAAAAATGTGATGAGCCATCTTCTATTCCAATGAGAAAATTTACAGGGACAGTTTCGGACATAAAGCGACCGTTTGGGAACGGCAGCTTTTAGCCCGAAAGGAGTCAAGGTATGTCCCTTCCCCAATAGTTTCTGACTAACTGTCCTAAGCCTCCAACCCAAACGGAATTCGACCAAGATGTATCTGCGCTCAAGCTTATTGTGCCTATGCCTTTTCAGCACCCTGAGCCAGGCCGCTGTCAACTGTTCTGCCCTCGCGGAAAAGATCTCCGGAACCGTGCCTGAGTTTCATCCGTCGGTGCAAGGCAAGGTCATTGGCACCGGACGCCTGCATTTTCACGAAGCGCCCGATGAAGCCTGTGCCAATAAAAAGATTTTCGTAATACCCGGCGACTCTCTCACCGTTTACGCCAGCCTTGAAGACGAATCATGGCTGCAAGTGAATTTCATCGCCAAGAGTGGCGACGACTACACCGGTTGGGTAAAGGCAGACCGGGTCGAGATTGGTGTACCTTACGGAGCGCCACCGGACGGTGCGGACGAGGCGCCAGCGGGCGATGCCCAGTAATTCAAAATGGGTGTGCCCTTTTTCATTTTTGAAGCGCAGGAGAGACGATGACGTCGCCAGAAGGGAGTGCGCTGTTGCCGACCAGCACACACGGCGACCTCGACGTGGCTGATGGCACGGGTTTCGCTGCCTGGGCTCGCGTTTGGGCGGAGCTTGGCATCGGATGCGCGTCACAAGAGACGTACGAAGCACTCATTCGACACTACTGCGAGCCGCACCGCGCTTACCACACCCTCCAACATCTGCAGGAATGCCTTCAGGTGCGCCGATTCGTCAACGCGGCCTGCCCGGCCCCCGCCGAAGTCGACCTCGCGCTATGGTTCCATGATGCGATCTACGACCCTGTTCGCAGCGACAATGAGCTGCGCAGTGCCCAATGGTTGGATGATGTGGCACGTGATAACGGCCTGGGCGATGAAACGCGGCGCAGGCTTTACGAGCTGGTGATGGTGACGCGGCACGACGGTGCTCCGGCGTCGGCAGACGAAGCGGTGCTGGTGGACACGGATCTGGCGATCCTTGGGGCAGCGTTCGAGCGGTTCGAGGAGTACGACCAACAAATCCGCCGCGAATACTCGTTTGTACCTCTGTCTGTGTACCGCCAAAAGCGCCGGCAGGTCCTTGAAGGCTTTCTGGCGCGCGGGCACATTTATACGACTGCAGCGTACTTCGACGCATTCGAGCAGCAGGCACGGGCCAATCTTGCACGCGCCATCGACCGTCTCGACTGAAGACTGGCTTCATTCGGGAAATCGGCTTTCAGCCATCCAATCAGGCTTCAAATCAACCGATCCACAACCCTCGCATTCCACAATTCCCGATACCGCTCCCGCCAGCCCGGACTCCCCTTATCCAGCCACTCCAACGTCGCCTCGATACTCTCAGGGCTGATCATGAAGTGATTGATATGCTCCTCGATCCGCTCTTCCGATAAATGCAACGAATCCAGATAGCCATTGAAAGAATCCGCCAGCACCACGTACTCATCGCCCTGCTGACGGCGCCCGGTCCAGGCCGGTAAGCCCGCCACCATCGCCGCCACGTCCTGGCGCCCTTCGCGCAAATCCAGCAGTAGGATACTCGCGCCGCCGTCGCGACCGATCGGCAGCAATCCCGTCGCGGGGAAGCCGGGCTGAGCCCGCAGTTGCTCCAGTTCGAAGGGGTTGGATTCATACTCTTTGTCCGGGTCCAGCCCGTACAGTGAAAAACTCAGTAGCTCCTCATCGCCATTGGCCAGGGTCGCCAGCACATCGTATTCCACATAGGCGCCGTTGCAGGTCTTGAGGAATTGGCGATAGTCGTCCGGCAAGCGGGCACCCAGGCTGGTTTCCAGTTGCGCGATGGAGCGGTCGGTGGCGCCTTCACGGGTGTCTTCGAGGATGAGTCCGCGATAGTCAGTCATTGTTGTCTCGAAAAGGTATTGGGACACTAGAGGTCTTGAAACACACCGCGTCGCACAATCAGTCCGACGCATCGATAACAAGCGGCAAGTGCTGCGCTCACTCGCTGGCCAGA
This sequence comes from Pseudomonas sp. NFACC56-3, assembly GCF_900100025.1. Lineage (NCBI taxonomy): Bacteria > Pseudomonadati > Pseudomonadota > Gammaproteobacteria > Pseudomonadales > Pseudomonadaceae > Pseudomonas > Pseudomonas sp. NFACC56-3. Next base: position 44,564 of record NZ_FMTK01000025.1, read on the forward strand.
TGTCTCTCGATCAGCCTCGCTGCCTCATCTGCGTGAGTAAAGCCCAGGCTGTGATCGGCGCCAGGGAAAACGTGCAGTTCAGCGCGGGGCAACAGTTGGGCAAGGTACTGGCCGACGCGAACGGGGCTGATCGGATCAGCTTCGCCCCAGAGCAGCAGGACCGGCATGCGCAGCTCGACCAAGCGGGATGTGAGGTCGGTGCGGTCGTCGAGAAACCAACTCGGCAGTGTCGAGTTGGCCGCCGCAAAATCCGGGCGCCAGTCGTACGCACCCAGCGCCGACATGTCCACTCCGCCCGAGGTGACGGTCAGCACCAGGTGGGTGATCAGCTCAGGGCGTTCAAGTGCTGTGAGCACCGCGACGATACCGCCCATGGATTGCGCCACAAGCGCTGTGGGTTGGTCGATCTCGGCCAGCACACGCGCCACCAGGTCATTCATGCCGGTCACGCCAGGCATGGGCGGTGTGTCTCCAAAGCCGGGCCAGCCGATATGAACTTGCTGCGCCAGGTGGGCCAAGCGCTCAGCCACCGGATGCCAGAATTGGGTGTTGCCTGAGGCGCCGGGCAAGAAGATGAGTTTGGCGGGGGATGCGGTCACAGGTTCGTCCTTGAAAATGGAATTGAAAGAGTCTGCAGGAGGCCAAAGGGATACCGCCAGGTTCAATGACCGGTTCCAGCCTCACACCACACTCGCCCGATGCAGACTGCTCATATGCCCAACGCCCGCCGCCTTCAAACGGCTCACCAGATCCTCCCGAGCCGCTCGTCCACCGGAACGGACATACTCCAGCTCCGCCGCGGTGATCAATACCACCGGCACCAATCTGACCGGGGACAAGGGCATGTCATCCAGTTGGGTAGGGAAATCCGGTGCCGGGGCGCCGAGCAGAACGCCGGTGGAGTCGTCATCGGTCACGAAGAGTTTGGGCAGTTGATCGCTCATGTGGTGCGATTGGCTCAGCCCGGGAAGTTCAAGGGATAGCGCCCCGTGCTGGTCGAGTTGATGGGTGATACCACCCGCGTCGGCCACCGTTTTGGCAACGTGTTCCAACAATTCGAATGCCCAACTGCGTTTGAAAGGATCGACCTCTCCCACCGGGCCATAAGCGTGCTCGGGGATATCCGCGGTTTCGACGAACAATTCCATTTCGAAGCCGTTGCCCATTCCTTCCGTATCATCGAATGGATCGGACAGGCCTTCAGTGGCGAGAATGATCGCGTCACCACGGCGAACCACGCGGTAGGCCTGGCGGGTCGAAGGCCAGTACGGGCCGCCGGAAAAGGTCGGACTGATCAGGTAGGAAAGAACATCCCGCTCGACCGTGCCGACAGCGCTCCAATGACGGTCCAGGCACGCTGCGCCGGCTTCCCGGACGGCCAGATTGGCTGCTTCAGCCTCGGTCAGGTCGCCAAGCTCGTGGGACTGCGGCGCGGGCTGGTCGTTTTGGGTTTCAGGGGTTTTCGATGAACCGAAGAGCTTCTTGAAGAAATTCATGGACGTTCCTATCCGAAAATTGCAGTTGATGTAGGCTCAGTCACCATGCCTGGATCGATTTCAAAAGGATGAATATGACATTGACGGTCGAAAGTTTGCTCAGCATAGCAATGACCAATCCAATCAACGCGCAAATCACTTCGCGCTTGCCTTCACTCGGCTTGAATCAATGCATGCTCACGGCTGGCTGCCTGTTCCAAGCCGTCTGGAATCATCAGTCGCAGCGCCCACCCGCTTGGGGCGTGAAGGACTACGACGTTTTTTACTTCGACCCCGATCTGTCTTGGGAAGCCGAGAATGAAGTGATCAGCGCCGCCCAGCGTCTGTTTCAGGACCTCGACGTCAACATCGAGATCAAGAACCAGGCGCGCGTCCACCTTTGGTACGGCCAGCGGTTTGGCAAGCCGTATCCTCAGCTACAGTCGGCCAAGGATGGCATTGATCGTTACTTGATTGCGGGTACGTGTATTGGGCTGGATGTTGAAACCGGTGAGGTCTATGCGCCCTATGGCCTGGACGACGTAGAGCAAGGCGTCCTTCGCATGAATCCAAGAAATCCCCAGCCGGACTTGTTCGATGAGAAGGCGAAAAGTTATCAGGCTCGCTGGCCGTGGCTCAGCATTATGGAGAAATGATGCAACCGCCATAATCCTGTGGCGAGGGACCTTTAAGACTATGTATGTCACTTGCTGCCGCCTTCGCGAGCAAGCTCGCTCCCCCGGGAGATTGACGGTGGACACCGGTTCTGTGGAGTTCATCCTATCCACTCAACCTTGACTCATCGTTCCCGAAAAACTCGCCTCCACCGGCCCGATCAGAAAGACCGCGCCCAGGCCATCCCATTGCACCGTCACGCTGCCGCCATCACATTCAACCTCGACGGTACTGTCCAACAAACCACGACGAATCCCATTGACAACCGCACCGCACGAACAGGACCCCGACCCCAGCGCAATACCCGCCCCGCGCTCCCAGATGCGCAACCGAATATGTGTGCGATCAATGATCTGGACAAAATGCACGTTGGTCTTGAGCGGGAACAGCGGGTTGGTTTCGATGGCCGGTCCGATCGTCGCGATATCAATACTAGCCAGGTCATCGACAAAATAGGTGCAGTGGGGATTTCCCATGCTGCAGGCGGCTGGACTGCCAGCAAGTGGCAAGGCAGCGGAGTCCAGTTCTTGCGCCAAGGGAATGTCCGACCAGCCGAAAAGCGGCACGCCCATGTCGACGGAAATGTCGCCGGTGGGGGTACGTTCGCAAGTAAGCAAACCACGGTTAGTGCATAGCACCAGCGAAGTCACATTGGCTTCGCGCATGAGCAGGTCCGCCGCACCTCGTGTCGCGCTGCCACAAACGTCCAGCGCGGAGCCATCCGCGTTCCAGAACATCACCCGCGCATCGGCATCGTCGCAATCGAGCAACACCGCGAGTTGGTTGAAGCCTACGCCCCGGTTCCGATTCCCCATCCGTTGCGCCATGGCACTCGTCATCGCACTGGCCGAATTTCGCGAATCGACAATCACGAAGTCATCGCCATTGGCATGCATCTTATGAAAGCTCAGTGGCATACAAACGCTCTGCTGGAGATGAGTGACGGTTGCATGTGCTCTTCCTTGTTACTTGTTGTCGACGAGGTGCGAGGACCGATGCCCCCGACGATGGCCGTTCGATTGAGGTTGGCGGCTCTCAGATACTCCCCGCCCTTTCATTAACGACGGGTTTTCTCTCAAGCCACGCCTCACGCGTCATCTCCCAGACCTCTTTAAGCAGACGTCCACAGACAAAGTCTCCCTGCTGAGTCCCGATCATGCGCATGCCTTCGCGCTCCGAAACCCTGCGCGAAGCGAGGTTGCCCACCGCCTTGGGCACTTGCATGACGGGGCGTCCCAAGGTTTCAAACCAATAGGCGTTGATCGCCTCACATGCTTCGCGCATGTAGCCCTTTCCCTGCCATTGCGGCGCCAGCCAGAAACCTCGGTTGTTGCCAGGCTGATCGTAGAGGCTGATGCTGCCGATGCTCTGTGGCGGGGCGTCGGCAATACGGATCATCCAGTGCCACTCGCGCCCGGCGGCGACAGCGGGGAGCGCTTGGTCGCGCACGTACGTCAGCGCGCCGTCATTCGGGTAGGGCCAAGGCACGCGACGGTCCAGGTAACGGACCACTTCCCAGTATGGGAATAACTGTTGAATCGCCGGAGCATCCGTCAGTTCAAGGGGTGTGAGGATGAGGCGACGGGTTTGGAATGTGGGGATGGTTTGCATCATGGAAGTCCTTTTCAAACATCATGCTGTCCTTGAAAAACAACCCATTCCAGCGCTGTCCTCAATCCAGACGGCGACACAGATAGGCTTGGGTTTGATAAGGGAAATCAATCGTTTCACGCCCCCTCAAGGAGGGATGCGTGTCGATAAGATGCTGCAACTGATCACTCACCTTGGCCTTTTCGGCGGCAGGCAAGGCGGCGATGAAACTCACCGACAGAAACCGGTCCATGATGACTTCCCTGGCGCTTCCTGAATGTGTGTATCGAAAGCAGGTCGGTTCAGGAGTCGAAAAATAGTTGCCTGTGAAGGGTAACCGCCACGACCCGGTGTGAAAACGCGGGGTATCGCCTTCGTATGGAGTGATGATGTCAGTGATAGCGGCCACCCAGTCCACCGACTCATCACGTACGTTCCAGATCAGGCCCAATCGGCCATTCGCCCTGAGCACTCGGTGAATCTCGGCAAGCGCTTTTTCATTTGCAAACCAGTGGAAGGCCTGGGCACACACCACTGCTTGTGCCATTCCAGATTCGAACGGGATACTTTCTGCCGTCCCCTCCACAATCCTGACGTCCGGCAGGCTTTGGGCAAACTCGGCGCGCATGGCCTCAACCGGTTCGACCGCAATGACATCGAGCACCATGGACTTCAACAATCGAGTGAATTTTCCTGTGCCGGCCCCTAGATCGATAACTGCCGATCCCGGAAGAAGATCCAATTCTTGTTTAAGCCAGGCACTCAGTTCACTTGGATAGTTCGGGCGCCCCTTGGCATAAGTGTGGGCTTGCGATGAGTATCCAACCTGGGCGGCCTTTTGAATGTTTGCCATGAGCAACGACCCTCATTGTAAATGTTGCATTAGCTGGGCTGGCCCCTGGATGGAAGGGGAGAATTATCGCCTAGCCGTTTTCCGCATCTCCAACTGTCTTTCTGAGGCCTTTCGAAGCCACCACGTTGTATGCACCGGTACCAGCCTCTTTCATCGTTTTACCCCCTTTGTTCCTTGTATACCAGGTGCTGGCCACGACGATTGGTTGGCGGCAGCGGGGCTCATACTGTGGCAAGTAGGCGATTGGCCGGCGTAGCCAGGTTATCTGTGTCGCCTTCCTGTGAGTGCTTCGCACTCAAGCGGGAGCAAGCGCCCTCGCCACGGATTCACACCCTAGAGATCAGCGCAGGATCAATGCCGCCGCTACCGCTATCACACTGATCGAACCCACTCGCCATGCCATGGGTCTGCTCCTGTATGTCCTCTTTGGAATCTGCTCCTATGTCCCCATACCAAAGCCTCGTTTTCCTGGCACGAGGTGGCTACGCCGCTCGAGGCGTTATTTACCTGATCATGGGTATCTTCGCCCTGCTGGCGGCTCGCGACTCAAGCAACCCGAAAGACAGCCACAGCAGCCTGGAAACGCTGTTGAGCCAGCCCTTCGGCCACGCCCTGGTGGGTCTGGTGGTGATGGGCCTGCTCGCCTTCGCCGGATGGCGCGTGTTGCAGGCCACTCGCGATGTCGATCATCACGGCAAGGCACTCAAGGGCCTGGTGATCCGCGCAGGCTTGTTGGCGGGCGGGCTCATCAACGGCGCGCTGGCGTTCTTCGCGTTGAGCCTGCTCGTCAGCGGGCTGAAAAGCTCCGGCGGCTCCGGTGGCGGACAGACCCAGGACCTGCTGGCACGCCTGCTGTCCTGGGACCATTCGAACCTGCTGATCTACCTCATCGCTCTGGTGCCATTGGGGGTGGGCATCGCTCACATCATCAAGGGGTGGAAAGCGACGTTCGAGAAGTACTTTGAAGCGGACGAAGACGTCATGCGCTATGTGCGTCCGGTATCGCGCTTCGGTCTGATCGCCCGTGGCGTCGTCTTCATTGAAATCGCCCTGCTGCTGAGCATCAGCGGCTCGACCTACAAGGCCATGGACCCACCCGGCATGAAAGACGCCCTCGACGCGCTGCAGAACCTGCCGGCTGGCGGTGTGCTCCTAATGGCGATGGCGCTGGGTCTGATCGCTTTTTCGGCCTACAGCTTTGCCGAAGCGGCCTGGCGCAAGATCAACATGGATGTGCCCGGCATTTCGCAAACGTAGCGCTTACTGCCCAGGTTTTACGCGATGCATAAGGTCGTTCAACACGTAGGTGTCCAGGAAGGCCTGTACCTTGGTGACCTGACCGTCCTTGAAGGTCATATGCCACATGTAGGTGTTGCGGTAAGGCTTGCGATCCAAGGCCGTTGCCTCACCGTTCCACAGCACCACCACGACATCGTCTTTGGCAACAATGCTTTGGACGGTGGGGGAAATAGGCGTCGCCAGCCGAGCACTGATCGGGCGTACGGCTTGTTCCATGAAATCTGCCTTGCTGTTGTACACGCCCGATACAGGACTGGATCCGGCAACAATCCATGTGGCGTTGGGCGCCAATAGATCGAACACGGTGCCTTTGCCTTGCTGCCAGTTCGTGAATGCTTGACGCAGCCGATCTGCATTGGCGTTTTCCGACGCCCAGACTGGGCTCGTTGAAAGGGCCAGAGACAGTGCGACAGCTATAGGGCGCAAAGCCGAACTCATCCAAGTGGTCATGATTGTTCTCCCAACAATGCAGTTGATAAAAAGTCGTTGGAAGGAAACCTTAACGGCAGGCGCTGGGATCCTGTTGCTCGATACTGTTGCGAATTTGCCTGATGCTGTCTGGGGATGCGTCCTGGTGCGATTGGAGATCGTACACAGCGTTGCCGACCTCCAGACAGCTATCCGCCGATTCATCGAAGCCCCCAACGAGTTCTCAGCCAAATCCATGAAATAACCGCTGTCCTTTGGAACGTTTCTTCCGCCACCGCCACTCAGGGTGAGGATGTCGCCGCTCATAGCGTCCAGATCGAGATGTGTCGGGGCGGGGAATGATGGTGGGTGGCCGTGTAGGCCACCGGAATCATTTGCATTCTTCTATCTGCCGATCACCAGAGGGTAATGCCATGGATAAAATCAATGTAAGCGCAAACCGCGAGCTGACTCGTGTACCTGATGAGCTACAGCACAATGCAGCGCAACAGGTTTCCCACGCTCCCAACCTTACTCCTGTCGGGTCAGCGATGAGCATGCGGCTTCAGGCACATTTCGAGCCCCACCTCGAAATAGATACTGACTCCGGTCAAGTCCTTGCCCCTGCCTCAAGCACTCACAACACGGAGCTGAACGCCATTCGCGATGACCGTGCCCAACGGTTAGAGGCGCAGGGCTATAACGTCCATGACATGGAGAAGGCGGAAAAAAACGCAGCCAGAGCCGACAGACTGTTTGCGTCAATAAAGTCAGCGATGGGGGGGACGCCCTTTGCGGCGCTTACCGAGGCAGGTAATTTCAATCCGTCCATGCTCCAGGTAGGAGGCCTGCATTCCAATACAGTACGCGAAGCGGCTATAGAGAACGCGATGTCATGCTTGTATGCCGGTATGGCTGATGCTGCCGGCAACAAGATGATTGCAGGCTTCAAGCCTGGTTATTACCTTAAACCTGATAGCAACACACTGCACCCGGCGCTTCAAACATCCGTGGCGGAAAAACTGATGGCATTGGACAGAGGTCCATTGCTGAACGCCTTTGACGAAGCCAATAAGTGGCTGACCGGGTTTGCCGTACGTAATACTTTAATGTATGCAACGTCGTTTGCCCTGACGGCGGCTGACCGACAGAGTCTGGATGCAATCCTGCAGCCCGCGCTACGCCCAGTCACGGCTATCCTCGTGGGTGTGGCAATTGAGCATTACAATGTGAGCCTCGACCGCACGAACCATATAGCTGATCCTGCAATGCTCTATGGTCGTCGAGATGCTGTACCGGAGGGGCAGCCGCATAAGCCTGTCGATCAAGAGACCGAATGGCTGGATGACTTCAAGACTTTAAAGGATCTCGATGCCACTGCCCTGGTTAAGATGGTCTCCGCGCGACTTGGTGAAGGCTCGGCTACGGCTCTGAATTCGATCATCAGCGGCGAGGCACTGAAAGAGATGCTAGACCCGGTCAGCGTTCTCGGAAATGGCCTCCTGATTGGGGGTTTTTCTGCGATGGGCGCGGCTACAGCCGCCACAGCCAATTTGGCCAGCTCCAGCCAGCTGGGAAGCATGGCGACTACCGCAGTCAGGGAGGGTGTAAGAAACGTATTGGGTACTCTGGCTTTCGGGCTGTGGGCAGCTGGCGCCTCCCTAGGCGGGTCATTACCGAAAAAAGCCACCGCTGCTGTCGATGCCCATGTACCAAAAGCAGTAGAAGGGAGCGCAGATGCAGTTGGCAGAGTGGCGGTCAAGGGAGGTGAGCTTGCACTCAAGACATCGCTCGCCGGCGCCAGATTTACCAAAGAGGTGGCTGTTTCAGGGGCCAACCACACCAAAAGTGCAGTTCAAGCGGCAGGGGATGGAGTCATCAGCGCCGCGAGCGCCATTGGTTCCACCTCCCAATCGGCTTGGGACAAAAGCATTGGAGCTCTGAGGCAACGTGCGGTGGGTTCCTCTCAAGGCCAAGCCGTTCAAGGTCAGAACATACCCATGCAGCCGCTCGCAGCTCCGCAGACCCAAACAACGTCCTCAGCGCCCCCGCGTCCCCCTGCTCAGGATGGTAGCGATATCGTGTAAGTTCCGCTGGCTGCCTGCAGCATCCGAAGGAAAGCACGGTCCCCCATATCGCCCTTTTCCAGACGCCAGAAACCACAAACCCCTGACTTTCTCTAGGAAAATCAGGGGTTTGTGTTTGCAGAATGTGGCGGTGAAGGAGAGATTCGAAAGCACCCGATTGCGATTTTCGCGAAGTCGCCCCCCGGTTTATAAGGGTTTCAGGGCGATAGTTAGCGCGCAAGCGTTCCCATGGCAGTCCCATGGAGTCTGTGCAGCAACAGGAAGCGAGCTGCCATATAGGGCTTTACGCGTTTTTTTGGGAACGGCGTCGGAAATGAGCCATTTTGGTAACTCGATTCTCTGGTTTACCTGAGAGCTAGATTTCACTGCCCTGTATAGGACTGGTGCAAGGTAATTTTTAAGCAGTGTGAAAGTAAGGCAATTACCTTTCAAGAAAGTGATTTTTATTTTTTTTAATTTCATATAAATCAATTAGTTACCAGCAAAACACTTCTCTCCTTACTCAAAATCACTTCCCGAGATCATCCAGCAAAACCAATAAATACGGGGATTGTCGATGCGATAGTTTCCGAATCACCACCTTACTTTTTTCCGACTGCGATCCTGCGTCTGATGGTGAATCGCACTTGGCGACAAGCCACGTCCTGGGGGACACATCGGGCTACCCTTCGCAGGGATTCGCAGGCTTTTTGCTCTCCACGATCATCACGGTGACGCCCAGCCTTAATCCCGCTCAGCAATGTGCAGGAATGCAGAATAGAAGACCTATCTAGACCGCAGGCGTGATGGGGGGATGACGGCGCGCGCCGGGATCTGCTGGAGCCTACGAAGCTTACCGCGGCCCCTAAATGAATTTATCGCCGCCACCGGATAACTCTACTGTGCTCCACATCCGTATCCATATCCAAGTAAGCGTCTAGCCATTCACCTTTTTCGAACTCCAGCATTAGGGGCGATAGCGGCCCTGAGCGATGCAGCCGCACATGCTTGGAGGGTTATGTCGGAGCTGAATGGCCCTGCAGCAAAGCGCTCACTCCGTCATGAAGCGGATTTGGAGTAGCGGGCAGCGTAGGGATCGGTTTTGACGAGCTGTTGCCTCCTTCGGATTATTGATTTCACGGCTTCAAAAAGCACGAGCCTCAGACATAAGTAGAGTGGAACCAGCAATATCAAAGTGCTATATTTCTTGCGCAAATTTACTAAGGATTTGGGAACGTTATGGACGATATTAACTTCGTCACGATATGTGACGGTTTTTTCAACGACCACGAAGCCGTAGAATATCGAACCAGAAATGGTTATGAAAAGGTATATGAGAAAGCCAGGCAGCAGATTAGCGATACCGGCCAAGTGCTTTCGACAATCATTTACCTGCGGCAAAAGCTTGTAATCCTGCATCATCAAAAGAAACTAGACTACTCCAAATATAGCCCAGTACTGGACTCTATTCGTGAGATCGCTAGAGAACAGCTGAAACCTAGTTTATCTGCGTTGCCTGAGACCAACTGGGAACAACTGATCAGAATAGTTATAGAGAATCGCAAAGAACTTCACTTTTTTGAAATCGAAACACCCCCCCCAGCTTGAGAGCAAACTACATACGTTTGCCTATTCATACCTTAGGCTAAAAAGTATTGGCGTTGAATTTATCGAGAATGATTACAATTTTTATATATCAGACAGTAGCCATGAGCTCATCAATACTAATATTGAGCGGATTTGCCGCGAGTATGGAGGCGAGGAGCTGTTAAGCGCCTTGCTGGATCGTCTTGGAAAAACATACAGCGCTATTACTGGGCGCCTCATGGAGTACCGCCAAGTTTCAATGGGCACAACAGAAGTTCACGCGGCAATGCCATTCGGTTATCTCCTGGCTATAGCATCAAAGTATGCAGGCACCCGCGGAAATAAGGATCCTAGACTTTTAGATCGTTTGTTGATGTTGATTGCAGATATTATTGTTGTCTATGAGATACAGCCTTACAGCCAGCTTGAGGCTATGTATATCAAGGAAGAGGGGCTTATTGAATTCATTAGAACCAATATCTTGTATGACAATTTTGTTGGTATTGCGCAGACAAAAGCGAGTTATGCCTCGTCCCTGATAAAGCTCTTGCATGCTAAATTTGATGGAGCTAAATATGAATCATTTGGTGTGCCAGTAAAGGATGTCGCCAGGGTAGCCCTTGCGTTGATTTCTAAAGCTGAGCCTAAAAAATTTACCACTGTGACTGTCAAAGACCTTGCTTTGAAAACAAGGATACCTGAGTTCAAAATTTTAGCGGCAATGGACAATCTATTGAGCGTGGCTTCTGGAGACGTAAATTCAGGCCTGCAGTTTCCGCCTTCAAGCCTAGACATAGATCATTATTTCAAGCCAGCAATAAAAATAGGAAAAACATATAAGATTTTTCCAAAAAGCATTGCTTCACTAGGCTGCATTAACACAGTTTGTGCTTCTATCGGCCTTCCAAATGGTAAATGGGCAAATGAAATCGATAGCGAACTAGGTTATGCCATCGAAGAGTACCTTCGGAGAGCCTTCGTCGATAAAGGTATAAGCATCACCTATGGCGACCGATTCGGTGGCGATTCTGATCTCGAAGTGGACTTGTTATGCGAGACCGATAAAGATATTTTTATATTTGAGATGAAGAAAAAAGGACTCACTCGTCAGGCTCAATCTGGGGATCAGAGCAAAATTCTGACGGATCTCGCCGATAGTGTCCTTGCATCTCACTTTCAAGCCATGCGTATCGAGAACGTACTAAAAAATAATGACTCCCTACATCTGATTAACAAGGAGGGCGAGCAAACTATTCGCTTGAACAACCGGCAGGTGCAACGAATTTCTGTGAGTCTTCCGGATTTCGGTGCATTACAAGATAAAACAGTATTACAAAGACTTCTTACTATTGCGGCATTCAGTCATGCTAGCCACCCGAATAGCGATGAGGATAAGAAGTTGAGAAAATGGAGAGAATATTCCGAAAAACTAAAAAATCTTGCCATGGCAAATGGAGAACTGGATGAACACAGAATGCCATTTCATAATTCTCTATTCATGAGCATTCCGCAAATTATAATGATCCTTGAAAAATCGGATGATGCAAATGACTTCTTCAAACACATTAAGAGTTTTATAGGGATGACTACAGGTAGTAGAGACACATATACAGAGTTTTTGAATCGTCTTACATTCCTAGATAGATGTAAGGCTGAGGGTTTGCCTGTCTGACTGCGCGGAAGTAAATGGTGCCTTTTGATGCCGGCTAACGGAGTGGGCAAATCACATCGTCAGCCTCAACCGATATTAGTTTTCGTAGATGATCAGTCAGGGCAAAGTGAGAAATGGTCGGCTTCCTCTCACTCAGCCCATGACTTACCGCTTATGGCCGATACCAGCCCGTCATCCTGTCATCTGACTTAGATGTTGGATCTCTCGGAACGGGGCAGTTGTCGCCTAATTACAAGCAACAACCCATAATTGATCCAGTCTCGTTGTAAAACTCCGACTCATCATCTCCCGACGCATCCCCCAACCAGGATTGACGGGCACGCTGGCTGACCGGAGTGTCCCCCTCCCCATCGCCCGTTGATCTGGTCCAGCACCACCATCAATTTCGTGGCGTCGGCAGATTGGGAGGTGGCAAACAGGTCGTCGGTGTACTCTCCCTGCTGACAGAGATTCATCAACAACACCTCAGCCTTGCTGTACTTGAAGCCTGGCCGGAAGACTCGGTCGAGCGCGTCCACCGCAGCCTTGGTCAGCAACCGAACATCATCGGTGGGATACGGCAGGTCAATCAGCACTCCGTTGGCGTACTTCGCCTCCTCGGGGTTGAACATGCCGGTGCGGATGCTGACGCGGATCTTCTTGCACAGCGACTTCTGTCCCCAGAGTTTTTCCCAGGCACGCATCATGTAGGTAGCCCACTGCTTCCTTGATGGGTGCCAACTCCGTGAGCCGCTTACCAAACATCCGGCTACAACAGATCTCCTGCTTCGGCGGGTCCGGCTCGTCCAGCTCCAGGCACGGTGTGCCGCTCAGCTCCCGTGCAGTCTTCTCGATCACTACGCTGAACTTCTTGCGTAGCGTCCATGGGTCGGCTTTTGCCAGGTCCATCGCGGTTTTAATACCCATGGCGTCCAGGTGCAGCTTCATCTTGCGACCGACACCCCAGACCTCTGACACGTCGGTGTTGCGCAAAACCCAGTCACGCTTGAACGGGTCGCAGATATCGACGACGCCGCCGGTTTCCACCTGGAGCCGTTTGGCGGTGTGATTTGCTAGCTTTGCCAGGGTTTTAGTGTGGGCGATCCATACCCCGACCGGGATGCCGGTGCAGCGCAGCACCTGGCTGCGGATCTTCCGCCCGAGGGCATCCCGGCCGTCGATACCTGTCATGTCGGCAAAGGCTTCGTCGATGCTGTAGACCTCAACGACAGGCACCATTGATTCAATGAGTGTTATGACCCGCTCACTCATATCGCCGTAGAGCGCGTAATTCGACGAGAACGGGACGATGTCGTGCTTATGCAGCTTGTGCTTGATCTGGAAATACGGCTCGCCCATCTTCACATAGGGCTTGGCATCGTAACTGCGGGCGATCACGCAGCCATCATTGTTGCTCAGGACCACGATGGGCACGCGGGCCAGGTCGGGCCGAAACAGGCGCTCGCAACTGGCGTAGAAGCTGTTGCAGTCGATCAGGGCAAAACCGGCTGGGGTTTAGACATGGCTGCGCACGCTGAATGTAATGACGCCCCAGATCACTAGCTCGTCGCCCTCAAGCACGTACCTCGGTGGATACTTTGGGTTCTCCGATAGGAGAATCACCTCTCTGCCGCGAATGCAAAGTCGCTTGCATACGGGCTCGTTGTTGAGCAGCGCTACGACGATGTGACCGTGCGCAGGCTCAAGAGCGCGGTCCACCACGGCGAGGTCCCCCTCAAAAATGCCGGCGCCTGCATGCTCTCCCCCGCGATAGACACCAAGTACACATGCGGGGCGCGAATGTTCAGAACCTCATCCAATGAGATGTGCGCCTTGATGTGGTCCGCTGCTAGGGACGGAAACCCGGCGGGCACTCGAAACGAACACAAAGGTAGCTTCAAGCACCGGTGGCGATAGGGCCTAAAATTGAGAAGCTCATGACGCACGACACCCAAAATACTGTACAAGAATACAGTTAACTTTATACAAGGTGTGCGGTCAATTTGGTATAGGAAAAATCTGACAGGCGGGACCGGGGCAGCCCATATGCAAGCACTGCGCGGGACCAAGCAAGCCTCATAACCAAGTGAAAATAGTTATCCGTCAAATTTATTCAAATAGGCTTTAAGTGATTCAACATCAAAATAGGGCTTAGGGGTGGAATTTAGATACTCATTTTCCTCCACATTCATTTTCAAACTTGTAACTCCCGTACCTTTATATTTTTTATCGATAACAGCGGACACCTTCGCCATTGCCTCACCTAAAGTTTGAATGGCCTCATCTAAAACCTCAATCATTTGCTCCGTCATAATGTGTAATGAGACCAACTGCCCTTCACCCACTGCTTTATACAATTCTTCAAGGCTATGCCCCCCACCTTTTTTTAGATTTGACTGCTTGAGCGTCGCCCTATATTCATCAAGCGACAGGTTACGATTTGAAAAATTCTCAAAACATGCTCTATATCTAGCATCAGCAAGATAAAGAACATCTATGATTGTCGCATCTTTTACCGACAGGGCGACATCAATTATTTTCGGATCTATTCGCTCAGTCACACTAGGATTGCTAGGGATCTTAGAAATATCGAGAAATCTAGCAGGGTGCTCACGACTGGGATAAATGTTATATTTTTTTATTGAATAAAGATCATTCAATTGCGCTGAAAGACAAACAACAGTTTTGTGTACGGTTGAAATCTCCGACTTTTCTTCTTTTTTACGCTCATTTTTTATTTGAAAAACATAGGAACATACAGCACCAGAGATTGCCCCACCAAAACCAGCCGCTACAGGACCGCCTACATCCTTAAGCACCGCGACGATTAAGGGGCTTATCATTTGCACCAGGTCCTGAGAGAAGGCAAACAACACCAGTAACAAGAAAAAAAACAGAACAATCCCTGCTAGCGCGCCAGAAAAAAACAAAAACATAATACAATGTACCTCTTTATACTTATAAAAGTTGACTACACACATTACATGCTAGCCAACCCCAGAGTCACCATTTTAACTTTTTTCGATAGCGAAATAATAGGGTTTGAAGCGCAACACTTCCTCCCCGATCCAGTAATTCAATTGGGTCATCCGCGTCTGAATAGGCTCCAGCTCGTTAGCCGTATAGATTAGCGCCGCCTCCCTGATCGATCCAAACCCACCTGCGTTCTGTGGCACAATGCCCATCAACTGCGGAGGAATGCGCAGACTCGCCAACACATCATCCTGCGTCTGATTCTTAATTGAGTTGAATTCATCCTTCGCCGCCACCTCGCTGACGGGGATCAGCTGAATCCCGTCCTTCTTGCCCGTGGGCGAATAGACAAACAAGTTTCGAAAATTCCCCGGCCCCTTGGACTCCTTCAATGCTTTACGCAAGGCATCGATATCCGCCTCAGTCTGCGCCGCGTCGGTCATGTACAGAATGAAACCGGCGTGACTGCCATTCTCGTAATACTTGCGCCGAAACAACGTCGCCGACTCATTCAACAACGCCGACTGCAACGCACTGATCCACTCCGGCAACCCATAAATTTCCTGGTGCAAATCCGCCTCACGCAGATGAAAAATGCTCCCCGGCTCAAACACGTGCTCATTCTTCCAGCCCTGCACCTGGTAGAACTGCCCCTCCGGCCCAACGCGCATGTACTTCGCCAGCGACGGCACCAGTTGCCAAGTGTTGCCCAGCATCGAACGGCGTTTCTCCAGATACCCATTCCCCAGGCACAAGAAGTCCAGGGCGAACTGTTCAAAAGCCGCCCGGGACAACATCGGATGCGGAATAAACGTTTTGCTCAACAGGTTGCGCTTGAACATCAATCCTGAATGCAGATGCACGCTCGCCCCCACCGACCGAGCCAGGCCGTTGAGCGCCAGAGGTGGCTCATACCACCGCCCGTTAAACCAACACTCCAGGTAATCGAACACCTCCCGACCACCCAGCACCGGCGTCGGGTCACCGAAGCTGAATACCTGGGTACCCGCACTGGCGGCGTCGAGGGTGGCCGGCAGTAGCGCTTGGCTGGCGAGTTGTTCGGTCATGTGAAAATCTCCATTCGCCCGGTATTGGCAACGGTCTGCCCTTCGAGCGGTTCGTTCTGCAATGCGTGAAAGAGCGGCGACGTTGGACAGGGTCTTGTGCCAACCCACTTCCTGATCGATCTTCGATTGATTGGATCGCGGAGCAGATGGGGCATACGAATGGGAATATGATTCGACAGCACTATGGGACATGGATTAATGAGGATGGGCCGGATGTTGTTGGTATGCTTCAGCACGCGCTTGGTTTATAAATTTTTTACTTTATGGATGGCATAAAATGCCCTTACTGCATCGATATGATTCACTTCTATTGAAAAAGAATGTTGCTCTTGCACAACCCTATTCCCATCGCATGAGTCAATGCCTGGCATTGCGACTTCATAATTATTCTTTGCTCAGGCGACTCAACAAATTTTCGGTATTAGATGAAATCGCGCTACTTGAAAAAACATCAACCAGTAAATTTACCGGCACAAAAAAATCTGAAAAATTCAGAGGTCCAATTCTGGGACGTTTCTGGCACAAGCATTATTTCGACGCACAACATTTACCTCAGAATGTAGTTAACAAATGGTTCAGCGACTACGCAGTAAATCAAGACTTACTGAAAGATAAGCTACATGAAATTTTGATGATAGATGAAGATGACTCAGACATGGAAAATTATCGACTAACCAAGGCCAACCAAATATCACACGCCATCGTTTATGGTGGAATCGAAGCGAGAAAAAGAAGGGGAGCCCTGACAGGTGAATGGTTAATTTACTACATCCATGATGGGCTCAACTACTATTTAGATTTAGCTGACCATAAAGAATTAGACGATCAACAAAAACTCCTTGATCGCTTAAAGGACGAGTGCGCCTGGGAATTCCCGTTTGCGTTCGAAACTCCAACCGGCGACGAAGCGCCCCCCGTCTAAAATATTGGAAGCAAACGGGCTACAAGCTTTCATTCCTATCTGTCAACGCGGTTAGTGCTTAGGGATGGCGGCGATCTCGAAGGTGATACTGTGAGCTGTAAATGCCTCTTGAATCCAGAGAGTGAACTTAAGCATAAAAGCCATAAATATAATAAGAAATCTTATTCTGTTATCAGCTCCCACCCAAGAGTGAGTGATGGTCATTGAATTACCGTGCTGATCTTTCCCTCCTGCGTACACCGATAAATCTTCACACCTTAAAATTTGAGCCGTTGACTCTATGGCGTCAATTTTTTTCTTCAGCGCGTCTACCATAGATCCTTCAAGGGCATACCCCTTCCTATGGGAGAAACGATTCCTAATCTCGTTAATCTTATCCATCACGACGTAGATATCGTCCGGCATTCCAAGATCTTTTGACTTAGAAAGTTTGGTCCTGAAGGGTACAAAACCTTTGTTGTACATATCTTCAGTGCCAGTCAACTTCCTAGACCAAAGATTTAAAAACTCTTCAAGTATCAAATGAGCCCTTAGCACACAAAGGGCCTCGTCGGGGATATTGATCATTGCGAGGAAGTCATTCGGTTCAAATATCCTACTGAAATCAGCTCCTACCGCAACATAAGCTTCATTAGTCGCCATATCCACCTCTAGCCCATTCATCGATCGTATCAGATCGCATAGTCACGTTGATGCGGCCTTTCGTACCGGCAGGTCAAACAGCCAGCGATAATCCGGCCTCTGGGAAAGCTAGCATGACCGAAAAAAGAAGCCATGTTCCCAAATTGTTCCCATATCGCCCTTTTCCAGACACCAAAAACCACAAACCCCCGACTTTCTCTAGGAAAATCAGGGGTTTGTGCTTGCAGAATGTGGCGGTGAAGGAGAGATTCGAACTCTCGATACAGTTTCCTGTATACACACTTTCCAGGCGTGCTCCTTAAGCCACTCGGACACTTCACCGTATCTCGGCAAACTGTTCAGTCTGTCGAGGCGCGCTAATGTAGTCGAAAGCTTTTCCGATGGCAAAGGTTTTTTTCAGAATTTTCATGCGGTTAAGCTTGGTTGAGCATTTCAAACGCGTCTGGGCAGGGCAAACCGGCCAATCTTCGGGGCTGTACAGGCAAGGCTCTATAGATGGAGGCTTGGCGGGATGGGCGGGCCGGGCTGTTTACGGGGCCTGGGGCTGACCGGTGAGTCAGTCACGGTGCTTTACCTGGCCTGCGGTGGTGGGTAACGTCTGCGACACTTCTCTTACAAGGAATAGCGTCATGAGCGACTTGATTGCTTACCATCTCGAAGACGGTATCGCGACCCTGACCTTGAACAACGGCAAGGTCAATGCCATCTCGCCGGATGTGATTGCCGCGTTCAACGCTGCGCTGGACCAGGCGACGGCGGATCGGGCGGTGGTGATCATTACCGGGCAACCGGGGATTCTGTCGGGTGGCTACGATCTGAAGGTGATGACCGCCAGTCCCAAGGAAGCGGTAAGCCTGGTCACGGCCGGCTCGACGCTGGCCCGTCGCCTGTTGTCGCACCCCTTCCCTGTCGTTGTCGCTTGCCCCGGGCATGCGGTGGCCAAAGGTGCGTTCCTGCTGTTGTCGGCGGATTACCGCATTGGTGTGGAGGGGCCGTTCAGCATTGGCCTGAACGAAGTGCAGATCGGCATGACCATGCACCACGCCGGTATCGAGCTGGCGCGTGATCGCCTGCGCAAGTCGGCGTTTCACCGCTCGGTGATCAATGCCGAGATGTTCAATCCCCAGAGCGCTGTGGATGCGGGTTTCCTCGACAAGGTGGTGTCGGCCGAGGAACTGCAAGACGCGGCCCTGGAAGCAGCGCGTCAGTTGAAGAAAATCAACATGTCCGCCCACAAGAACACCAAGCTGAAAGTTCGCAAGGCCCTGCTGGAGACGCTGGACACTGCGATTTTGCTGGATCAGGAGCATATGGGCTGACGCTTGTAGGCGCTGTCGAGCGGAGCGAGTCAGCGCCTACGAGCCCAGCGGGAGCAAGCGCCCTCGTCACAGATGTCCCCTCCCTAGGGCGGGGCTTTTTCCTACGCGCATCGTTTAAAAGTCCGTAACCGCTCTAGGCCGCTTCCCTCACGCAATGTGGAAACATGCGCTTAAACATCGTCCATTTCCTACCTCTATAGGGGCAATTGCCGAAAACAGTGCACATCCGTACACTGCGCCACCTTTTGTCCCGATGGGGCCTGTAGATGCTGTTTGTATTGCGTATGTTGTTGATGGGCCTGCACTTTGTCCTGGCGGGTGTGCTCGGAGTGATTCTGGGCCTGTGCAGGCCGTTCAATCCGGACAACAGCCGTTTATGTGCAAGGCTGTACGCGTTGCCGGCCATGTGCATCTTGCGCCTGCGGGTCCGGGCGCAGGTCGACACCCTAGTGGATAAGCCCAACGGCTGCGTCATCATCGCCAACCATCAATCCAACTATGACTTGTTCATGTTCGGCAACGTAGTGCCGCGCCGCACTGTGTGCATCGGCAAGAAGAGCCTGAAATGGGTGCCGCTGTTCGGGCAGTTGTTCTGGCTGGCGGGCAATGTGTTGATCGACCGTAGCAACGCGATCAAGGCACGACGGTCAATGCTGACCACCACCCATACGTTGCAACACGAGGACACCTCGATCTGGGTCTTTCCGGAAGGCACACGGAATCTGGGCGAGGATCTGCTGCCTTTCAAGAAAGGCGCATTCCAGATGGCAATCGCCGCCGGGGTCCCGATTATTCCGGTGTGCGTCAGCAGCTACATCAAGCACATGCGCCTCGATCGCTGGCGCAGCGGTGACATCCTCATACGCTCGTTGCCGGCGATTCCTACGGCCGGATTGAGCATGGATGACATGCCCCGGCTCATCGCCCAATGCCGTGAGCAGATGCGCGAATGCATCGCGGTAATGGACCGGCAGTTGCAAACTGCCTAATGGAAAGCCCGCCCCTCGGCGGGTTTTCTTTTGCCGCCGAACTCCGCAGATTTTGCTGACTCTCAGGCTAGAGGGCGCGCTAAGCTGGACATTGCCTGCTACTGCCATTTTCCAATAAGAAGTGAACCACCATTATGGGTAGAGTCGTTGCTGCTGCGGTTTACAGCGCCGGTAAGAAAGTCACCAATATCACCCTCGACGAAGGCAGTGCCTGGGCTGCCAAACCTGGTCATTTTGTGTGGATCGGTCTCGAAGAGCCCAGCGCCCTGGAGCTGACCAACCTGCAGCGTCAATTCAACCTGCACGAATTGGCCATTGAAGACGCCATGGAGAAACACAGCCGGCCCAAGCTGGAGACCTTTGGCGATGCGCTGTTCATCGTCACGTATTCGCCGATACGCAAGGACGGCAAGCTGCAGTTTATCGAAACCCATATCTTTGCCGGCAAGGGCTACATCATCACCGCTCGCAACGGTCATTCAGCCTCCTACGCCCACGTCCGACAGCGCTGTGAGGCTCGTCCTATTCTGCTGGAGCATGGCGAAGATTTCGTGCTCTACGCGATCCTCGATTTCGTGATCGAAAACTACCTACCGGTGGGTGAAGCCATTCACGCCGAGATCGATGAGCTGGAGCGCAACGTGCTGTGCAGCGCCCTGAATGAGCGAGACATCCAGAACCTGCACAGCTTGCGCCGCGATGTATTGCGCCTGCGTCGTTACGCGGCGCCCATGGTGGAGATTAGCGAGGAGCTGCAGCGGCTGGACTTCCCCTTTATCGACAAGAACATGGGGCCGTACTTCCGCGACGTGCAGATCCACGTCACGCGGCAAATGGAAGACTTGGCCACCCTGGCGGACATTGCCAGCCAGACCATTGAAGTCGGGGTGCTGCTGGAAGCCTCACGCCAGAGCGTGGTGCAGCGAAAATTTGCAGCGTGGGCGGCGATTCTGGCATTCCCCACCGCGGTGGCCGGGATTTACGGGATGAACTTCGAGAACATGCCGGAGTTGACCTGGCACTATGGCTACTTTCTGGTGCTCGGATTCATCGGGATTGGATGTACGGCTTTGTGGGCGAGTTTCAAGCGGTCGGGTTGGCTGTAGGCCTGTTCTCCTGGGGGAGCTGCGCGGCCTGCATCGCGAGCAGGCTCGCTCCCACATTGGAGAGGGGTGATCGTTAGCCTTGGGTGGTTTCGGCCTGCGGCTTGTGTGCGACGAAACGCATCATCCACTCCGCCACCGTGGTGCCGTGATGCTCGTGGGCCAGGCTCGCCATGCCCTGGCTGTAGATCTGCTCGCCGAGGTGTTGCTGACGAATCTCCAGCAAGGCCCGGGAATAATCGTGGATGAACTCCGGGTGGCCCTGGAAGCACAGTACCTGGTCGTTGATGTGATAGGCAGCGAACGGGCAGAAATCGCTGGAGGCGATGACCGTCGCGCTTTCGGGCAGTTGGGTGACCTGGTCCTGATGACTGATCAGCAAGGTCAGCTCTTCCATCACCGGGCTCATCCACGGCGCCTTGGCGGCGAGTTTGTAGCGATGGGTGCCGACGCCCCAGCCTTGGGTGGCGCGTTCGGTCTTGCCGCCCAGCAACAACGCCAACAGCTGATGGCCAAAGCACACACCGAGCAATTTATCGCCCCGCTGGTAGCGCTCCAGCAGGTAGGTCTTGAGGGTTTGAATCCAAGGGTCGGTGCCGAAGGAGTCAGCCTTGCTGCCCGTCACCAGATAAGCGTCGAACTGCTCATCATCGCTGGG
This sequence comes from Pseudomonas sp. NFACC56-3, assembly GCF_900100025.1. Lineage (NCBI taxonomy): Bacteria > Pseudomonadati > Pseudomonadota > Gammaproteobacteria > Pseudomonadales > Pseudomonadaceae > Pseudomonas > Pseudomonas sp. NFACC56-3. Next base: position 65,841 of record NZ_FMTK01000025.1, read on the forward strand.
GTAATACCCCTCCATCACGTTGTACACGATGAATTCGGCCGCGATGGGCTGCTGTGAAAACAGGCGCTGGAACATCTGCCCGTAACCCTGATATTGGTCGACCAGTTCCGGACGCAGGATATCGGTTTCCAGAATGCAGATGCGTAGCGACATAAAAAATACCTGACACGATGATGGGAATATTGCACACCCAGAGCCTGCCCTGAAACACGGTTCCAAGGCAAGCCCCTTCCCCGGTCTGTCAGAACAGTTCGTGCCGGGCGGCTTTCTCCAGCAACAAGGCCGGCGGTGAGAAACGCTCGCCGTATTGCTCGGCCAGGTACTGGGCGCGACCGACAAAGTCCTGCAAGCCGTATTGGTTGATGAACTGCAACGCACCGCCGGTCCAGGCCGCGAAACCAATGCCAAAGATCGAGCCGATGTTGGCATCGGCCGTCGAGGTCAGCACCCCCTCCTCCACGCAGCGCACGGTCTCCAAGGCCTGGATGAATAGCAGGCGATCACGGATATCCTGGGGCGAAATCTGCCCATCGGCTTGCTCGAAGCGGCTCTTTAGCTGCGGCCACAGGTACTTCTGCCCGTTGGCCGGGTATTCATAAAAACCGGCGCCGGCGGCCTTGCCCGGCCGCTTGTATTCGTTGAGCAGCAAGTCAATCACGGCTAATGCCGGGTGCTCAATCGGCGTTTTCCCTTCTGCGTGCAGGTCCTTGGCGGTTTGCGCGCGGATATGGCTCATCAGGCTGAGGGAAACTTCGTCAGAGATCGCCAGAGGCCCGACCGGCATCCCGGCCTTGCGCGCTTCCGTCTCGATCATCGGTGCACTCACGCCCTCGCCGAGCATGGCGATGCCCTCATTGGTAAAGGTACCGAACACCCGCGACGTGAAGAAACCGCGACTGTCGTTGACCACAATCGGCGTCTTGTTGATCTGCAGGACAAAATCGAAACCCCGAGCCAACGTCGCGTCACTGGTACGCGCGCCTTTGATGATCTCCACCAAGGGCATTTTTTCCACCGGGCTGAAGAAGTGCAGGCCGATGAACTTCGTCGGGTCCGGCACGGCCATGGCCAGGCCGGTGATGGGCAAGGTCGAGGTGTTGGAAGCGATCACCGCGTCGTCGCCCGCCACCGCCTGGGCGGCAGCCGACACGCTGGCTTTCAGGGCGCGATCTTCAAACACCGCTTCGATGATCAAGTCGCAACCGGCCAGGTCAGCATTGTTGTCGGTGGCTTGAATCCGCGCCAGCGTGGCGTCGCGCTGCTCGGCCGTGAGTTGGCCACGGCCGACCTTTTTATCCAGCAACGCCGCCGAGCGGGCCTTGCCCTGCTCGGCTGCCGCCAGGTCGACGTCCTTGAGGACCACGGCAATGCCGGCCACGGCGCTGACATAGGCGATTCCCGCCCCCATCATGCCTGCACCGAGCACGCCGACTTTTTTTGTCAGATAAGGCGCCACACCTTGTGGGCGAGAGCCACCGGCCTTGATCTCGTTGAGCTGGAACCAGAGGGTACCGATCAGGTTCTTCGCCACTTGGCCGGTGGTCAGTTCGGTGAAGTAGCGGGTTTCGATCAGGTGCGCGGTGTCGAAATCCACCTGGGCCCCCTCCACCGCCGCGCAGAGGATTTTCTCCGGTGCCGGCAGGCAGCCCTGGGTCTTGTTGCGCAGGATCGAGGGGGCGATCGCCAGCATTTGCGCGACTTTCGGGTCGGACGGCGTGCCGCCCGGGAGCCGATAGCCCTTTGCATCCCAGGGTTGCACGACGTTGGGGTTGGCCAGAATCCAGGCCCGGGACTTGGCCAGCAGTTCCTCACGATCCTTGGCCAGCTCGTCGATCAATCCGGCCTGCAGCGCTTGTTGTGCATTGACCTTCTTACCTTCGAGCAGATACGGCAGGGCCTTTTCCAAACCGAGCAGGCGCACCATCCGCACCACCCCACCGCCCCCCGGCAGCAGCCCGAGAGTGACCTCCGGCAAGCCGAGCTGCACCGATGGCTGCTCCAGCGCCACGCGATGATGACAAGCCAGGCAGATCTCCCAACCACCGCCGAGGGCCGCACCATTGATGGCTGCCACCACGGGCTTGCCCAGGGTCTCCAAGGCCCGCAGTTGCGCTTTAAGCAGCAGGACCATGTCGTAGAATGCCTTGGCCTCGGGCTTGCCGACCTTGACCAGTTCATTGAGATCACCACCGGCGAAGAACGTCTGCTTGGCCGAAGTGATGATCACACCGGCAATCGAGTCCTTTTCAGCCTTCAAACGGGTAACGCAAGCGGCCATGGCCTCGCGGTAGCGTGCATTCATGGTGTTGGCGCTCTGGCCCGGCATGTCCAGGGTCAGGACGACGATCCGGTCCTGGCCGGTTTCGTAACGGATGGCAGCGGTCATGAAAAATGTTCCTTGAAGGGGCTCAGAGGCGTTCGATGACGGTGGCAATGCCCATGCCGCCGCCGACACAGAGGGTCGCCAGGCCATAGCGCAGGCGACGCGCCTCCAACTCGTCGAGCAACGTGCCAAGAATTGCGCAGCCGGTGGCCCCCAAGGGATGCCCCAGGGCGATGGAGCCACCGTTGACGTTGACCTTGGCGGGATCGATGGCCATGTCCCGGATAAACTTGAGTACCACCGAGGCGAAGGCTTCGTTGACTTCGAACAGGTCGATGTCCTCCACCCGCAGCCCGGCCTTGGCCAGGGCCTTGCGGGTGGCCGGCGCCGGGCCGGTGAGCATGATGGTCGGGTCGGTACTGGTGACGGCCGTGGCGACGATCCGGGCCCGGGGTTGCAGGCCCATGGCGCGCCCCTTGGCTTCGGAACCGATCAACATCAGCGCCGCGCCATCGACGATGCCGGAACTGTTGCCCGGCGTGTGCACATGATGGATGCGTTCGACATGGCTGTAGACCCGTAGCGCCGTGCCGTCGAACCCCATCTGGCCCATGGCTTCGAAACTCGGCTTGAGCTTGCCCAGGCCTTCGAGGGTGGAGTCGGCGCGGATGAATTCGTCGTGGTCCAGCAACACGATGCCATTTTGGTCCCGCACGGCGACCAGGGATTTATCGAACGAACCGTCGGCCCGGGCGCGTGCCGCTTTTTGCTGGGAGTGCAGTGCGTAGCGGTCGACGTCCTCGCGGCTGAAACCTTCCAGGGTGGCGATCAGGTCGGCGCCGATACCCTGGGGAATGAAGTGGCCCTGCAGGTTGGATTGCGGGTCCAGCGCCCATGCACCGCCATCGCTGCCCATGGGCACCCGGGACATGGATTCGACGCCGCCGGCCACCACCAGGTCTTCGAAACCGGAACGCACCTTCATCGCCGCCAGGTTCACCGCTTCCAGGCCCGAGGCGCAAAAACGATTGAGTTGCACCCCCGCCACGCTGACATCCCAATTGGCCACCAACGCTGCGGTCTTGGCGATATCGGCACCTTGCTCGCCCACTGGCGTCACACAACCGAGCACGATGTCGTCGACCTGGCTGGTGTCCAAATCCATGCGCTGGCGCAAGGCACTGAGCAGGCCGCCCACCAGGTTCACCGGCTTGACGCTGTGCAGGGCGCCATCAGCCTTGCCTTTACCACGAGGCGTGCGTAATGCGTCGAAAATCAAAGCTTGGGTCATGACATCCTCGAAACCACGGGGGTAATGCGACGCCTCCAACCATAAGCCCAGCGGCGCCGGATTCAATGACCACAGTGCTCAATGGCGTTGACGGGCACGCTCAGACGAACGGTAGCGAGCTATCGGGTTAACCGATTCAGGAAGGCAAGCTGTCTAGCAAAAGGGCCAGCAGGAAGGTGGCACTAGGCCTCATACCGTTTTAATAGCGATATGTGCCAAGCTGATACGAATTGGATCTAAGCCAAGGCGGTCGTGGCCCCTAATGTAATCCTTGTACAAGTCAGTCGTCGGGTTTTGCCGAGGCACTTGTCGGAACAGGAAGTGCAACGCCAGCTGTCATGGATATGCAGGCTGGTTTTCAGGACATAACAAAAAAGGCGGATCAGCCATGTTCAAACATTCGAAAGTTCGTCAAGCCGGACTCATTCTCTTTGCCACGACGCTGCTGTTGATTTTGCCGAATATCACCAAGGTGATTGGCTGAATCCTGCGCGGGGGCACCTGTTTCATCCAATACGTTGTATCGCCAAAAAATGTGATGGGTTCACTGTTCGAGCTGCGATGGCTGTGCCAACCTTTGCGGCCTCCCCCTCGACATGGAAGGCGATCGACTTGAAAGCTCTCATTGTGTTCGGGGCGTTGCTGCTCAGCACGCCCCTGTATGCCGCGCAACTGGTGCTGGAGTTGGGCGCGAGCACGCGCACCTGGCAAACCGAAGAACTGCTCAAGCATCCGGACGCTCAAACGGTCGAGATTGCTGAGGACGTTTCCTACAAGAAGCCCATGAGTTATCGAGCCGTGCCGATGACGTCACTGTTGACGGGCATCCAGCCGGACGACCACCTGCAGGCCGTTGCCCTGGATGGCTTCGCCGCCGAGATGCCCGCGGCGCCGTTACTCAACAAGAGCGGGGCCCGGGCCTGGTTGGCGATCGAAGACCCGGCCAAGCCGTGGCCGTCGCTGGGGGAAGGCAAGTCCAGTGCCGGACCTTTCTATCTGGTCTGGACCGACCCGCAGGCTGGCCGTATCAGCCCGGAACAATGGCCCTATGCAGTGGCCAACATCAAGCGCCTGTCGGCGGTGGCTGAACGCTTCCCGGCCCTGCTACCAGCGCCCAACCTGGCCAAGGACGACCCGATCAATAAAGGTTTCGAACTGTTCCAGAAGAACTGCCTGGCGTGTCATCGGCTCAATGGCGCTGGCGACGCACAGTTCGGCCCTGACCTGAACATTCCTTTCAATCCCACCGAATACTTCTCCGGAGATTTCCTCAAGCGCTACATTCGCGACCCTCAAGGCCTGCGACACTGGCCCCAGGGCAAGATGCCTGGGTTCTCGGCAGCGGTGTTGCCGGATTCGGACCTGGCTTTGCTGGTGGGTTACTTGAAGCATATGGCGGGACGCAAGCAGCCGCTGGCTCCATGAGATCGCTTTTGTGGCGAAGGAGCTTGCTCCCGCCGGGCTGCGCAGCAGCCTCTTGACGAGCTTGCGAGCGCTTCGCACTCGAGCGGGAGCAAGCTCCCTCGCCACAAAGGCTCGTTCGCCAGGTGGTTACTGGATTTGCACAGTGATCGCTGGGGCGCCGGGGGTCTCGATCATCCTGGCATGCATCTGCTCGCCACCGCCGCCGCGGCGCATGCCACGCACTGGGCAGGCGTCCAGGTAATCCAGGCCCACGGCCAGTTTCAGGTGGCGCTCCGGGCGAGCCAGTTGGTTGGTCACATCGAAGCTGTACCAGGCGTCGTCCAGCCAGGCCTCTGCCCAGGCATGGCTCGCCAGGTGCTCGCTCTCTTCGCTGAACAGATAACCCGACACATACCGCGCCGGCACACCCAGGCTACGAGCGCAGGCCAGGAAGGCATGGGTATGGTCCTGGCACACCCCGCTACGCCCGGCGAACGCCTGGGCTGCGCTGGTCTCGACTGCCGTGGTGCCAGGGGTGTAGATCATGTGCTGGTTCAACCCATGCATCAGGTCGATCAACGCGGTGCGGTCGCGACGCTGCTGGCATTGCTGCGCGGCGAAGTTTCGGAGGGCCTCGTCCGCCTCGGTCAGCCGGGTGAAGCGCAGGAATGGCAGCGCCGACTGGCTCTCGTGTTCGGCTTCGCGCAACGGATCGATATCCACCTGTCCGCGGGCGCCGATGATGACCGTTTCGTGGGGTTCATCCAGGGTCAGCACGTGCAGGATGTTGCCAAACGGATCCAGTTGCGCCCGCACCGGCCGTGGCAAATCAAGCTGCCAGCTCAGCACATGCTGGCGTTCGCTGTCGTGGGGCGTCAGGCGCAGGTACTGGATGCTGGCGCGAACCTGATCGTCATAGTGGTAGGCCGTTTCGTGGCTGATCGAGAGTCTCATATGACCTCCAGGTAGGAACTGTGAATGGTATTGCCCAGTTCACGGACCAGTGGGATGAATTCGGTGAGCCAGGCATGCAGGCCCCCGTCGAGGATTTCGTTGATGCCGGTGTAGCGCAGGCGTGCGTCCATTTCCGCCGCCAGTCGTTGTGCCTGCCGACCGTTGGTGCCCGGCAGGCTCGCGAGGATCTGGTCGATTTCTTCGGTACAGGCACGCAGCGAGCGCGGCACGTCGGCGCGCAACAGCAGCAACTCAGCCACATGGCGAGCGCCCGGGGCCTCACGGTAGATCTCGGTATAGGCCTCGAAGGACGACAAGGCTCGCAACAAGGCGCTCCATTGGTAGTAGGCGTGGGCCGTGCCGTCGCTGACTGCGTCGGCCTGGTCACCGGCCATTTCGTAGCGGGCATCGAGCAAGCGCAGGGTGTTGTCGGCCCTTTCGATAAAGGTCCCCAGGCGAATGAACCGGAACGCGTCGTTACGCATGATGGTGCCGTAGGTCGCGCCACGAAACAGGTGCGAGCGCTCCTTGATCCACTCGCAGAAACGGCTCATGCCGTAGCGATTCAAGCCTTGCTGGCCGATACCACGAATTTCTAGCCAGGTGGCGTTGATGTTTTCCCACATGTCGGCGGTGATTCGGCCACGTACCGCATGGGCACTGGCTCGCGCGGAACCGAGACAGCTGTAGATGCTGGCCGGGTTGGCCGCTTCCAGGGCAAAGAAGTGCAGGAGGCGCTCGGCGTGCAGATCGCCGTGTCGCTCCCGGTAATCGTCCAGCGTGCCAGTGATCAGCAATGGCATGGCCAGTTCGTGCAGGCCGTCGCCACGCCCGTCCTGGGGCATCAGTGACAACGAATAGCTGACGTCGAGCATCCGCGCGAGGTTTTCCGCCCGCTCCAGGTAGCGCGACATCCAGTACAGGTCCGAGGCGGTTCTACTCAGCATGGCAGCTCCTCAATCCTCGACCACCCAAGTGTCCTTGGTACCGCCGCCCTGGGATGAATTCACCACCAGGGAGCCTTCGCGCAGCGCCACCCGTGTCAGCCCGCCAGGGACCACGCGGGTCTCGCGGCCGGCCAGCACAAACGGGCGCAAGTCGATGTGACGTGGGGCGATACCGCTTTCGACAAAGGTCGGGCACGTCGAGAGCGACAGCGTCGGCTGGGCGATGTAGGCGTGCGGCTTGGCCTTGATCCGCTCGCGAAAGGCATCGATTTGCGCGGCCGTCGCGGCCGGCCCCACCAGCATTCCATACCCGCCGGAGCCCTGGGTTTCCTTGACCACCAGGTCGGGAAGATTCGCCAGTACATGGGAAAGCTCTGCAGGATTACGGCACTGCCAGGTGGGAACGTTCTTCAGGATCGGGTCTTCGTCCAGGTAAAAACGGATCATGTCGGTGACGAACGGGTACACCGACTTGTCGTCCGCCACCCCCGTGCCGATGGCATTGGCCAGCACCACGTTGCCGGAACGGTAGGAGGACAACAGCCCCGGTACGCCGAGCATCGAATCCGGATTGAAGGCCAGTGGATCGAGGAACGCGTCGTCGAGGCGACGGTAGATCACATCCACTGCCTTCGGCCCGTCGGTGGTGCGCATGAACACTTTGTCATCCCGTACGAACAGGTCAGCGCCTTCCACCAACTCCACGCCCATCTCCCGGGCCAGGAAGGCGTGCTCGAAAAATGCACTGTTGAAACGCCCCGGCGTCAGCACCACGACGCTGGGGTCATCCAGTGGACTGGAGCTTTTCAGGGTGTCGAGCAGCAGGTTCGGATAATGATCGATGGGGGCGATGCGCTGGGCGGCGAACAGTTCGGGAAACAGGCGCATCATCATCTTGCGGTCTTCGAGCATGTAGCTGACGCCGCTGGGCGTACGCAGGTTGTCTTCGAGCACGTAGTAGGTGCCGTCACCGTCGCGTACCAGGTCGACACCGCAAATGTGCGCGTAGATGTCACGGTGCAGATCGAGCCCTTGCATCGCCAGTTGGTACTGTTCGTTGGCCAGCACCTGTTCGGCGGGGATGATGCCGGCCCGGATGATCCGTTGTTCGTGGTAGAGGTCGGCCAGGAACATGTTCAGCGCCTTGACCCGTTGGATGCAGCCACGTTCGACCACCCGCCATTCGCTGGCCGGGATGCTGCGCGGGATCGTGTCGAACGGGATCAGGCGCTCGGTCCCCTGCTCGTCCCCGTAGAGCGTGAAGGTGATGCCGGCCCGGTGAAACAACAGATCGGCTTCGCGCCTGCGTTGCGCCAGCAGTTCGTCAGGCGTGTCGGCCAGCCAGCGGGCAAATGCCTGGTAGTGCGGGCGGACCTGGCCTTCGGCATCGTACATTTCATCAAAACCGCTGCGGATCATGCCGTGCTCCTTGTCACCCTGGCAGCAAGGCTTCGCAAGCCCCGTGCCATCGGCATAAACGCTTTATGATCAACGGGTTGGAATCCCCACCGAAAGGCAGCGCACCTTTATGGTGCGACAAATACCCCCCACCCGCTGCCCCCCGCTTCATTGCGACGCAGGGGCGTCGCTCTCCTGAGCATAGCCATGGAAAAACGAAGCGGCTTGGTATGGATACAGTTAGGTACAAAACCTGGGGAAGTGATTGTGGTGTGTCAGCGGGTAAGATGTTGATCCTGCAGCCGCCATCGCGAGCAAGCTCGGCTCCCACAGGGACTCTCGGTTAGCTCACAGACATGAAAACGGCCGACACAAAGGTCAGCCGTTGCTGTGGTTGCGGTGAGTGACTGTCAGGCCTGCAGGCGCCGGATCTCTTGCTTGACGCCCCAACCCTCGATAACACCCCCCAAAGGTTCGACAACGGCTTCGAAGTCTTGCTCGAAGTCGCCAATATCATCGTAAGTGGCGTACATCACCCGGCTCAGTTCCAATGACCAAGCCCCGTCGTCCCGTGCACTGATCTGCGCGTTCAACGATTCGCCCCGAAAATGACCTGCCGCCCTGCGCGCCCGCTCCTCGTCCGGGAAAATGGCGTAGAACTCAATGGGATGGAATCGGGAAAAATCGAAACCGCCTTCTTTCATGCGGCGCAATACGCTGGTGCTGATGTCTTCTTGATAGGCTGTGCTCATGAAACGTCCTCCTAAAACCGATGGATAGACTTTCCGTCTTCCCGTGCGTGAAGCCTTCAGGCTGCAAGCGATACGGCATCAAATGGCCGTCGGGACACAAGCATGTAGCTGACAAGACCGGACCTTGGCGATCCTTTCGCTGATCTCAATTGCAGAGTAGCCGCAAGTGGTGGCCACTGCCAAGCGAGACCAGCCACCGTTTCATGAAATCGGTGTAATGCTGAGGATTTCGATACTGTTTTGGGACTTGAGGTTTTTGACGGTCGGGTCTTCGGTGCGGTCCACCAGGTCGTTGAGGTCCAATTGGCTGAGCACGGGTAGCAACCTTTCGCGGATCAGTTGGGCGGCCTGCTCCATGGTGGGCTTGTGGTCATAGTCGAACTGCTCGACGGTGGTTTCACCGTGATCGTCAATGAAAGTGATTTCCCACTTTTGCATCAGTGTCTCCTTGATCAATTCAGGGCAGGGCTTACCTTCATCTCGACATTGAGCGGCGGACAATCGTTCCGCTGGGTGCTTGGGCGGCACACATGAAAAGACCGCCTCGGGGGCGGTCTCCTTCGTGCAGCCTTGGCCGATCACTTTTCGGCGCGTTCCTTCAGGGCCTTGAGGGTGTTGAACGGCGCATCCACCACGAACTTGTTCGCCAGCCAGGACGGCACGTCACCACCCGGTTCGGTGTGGACTTGATAAACGACTTCAATCTGGTCCGCGCCCTTTGGCGTGAACTTCCAGAAGCCGTCGACCTGGGCCACCCGCACGAAACCTTGCTCCTCAGGCAGGTATGTCGGCACGCCCTTGAGCTTGCGGGTCAGGCTGCCGTCGGCCCCCTCCTCGGTGGTGACTTCCAGCACCGAGTCCCGGGGCGTCACCGGCCATGGCGTGTTGAATTGGGTATAAGTCCAGCTCTTGTCGCCTTCGTGCTTGAGCAGTTTCTGGCTCTTGCACTCATGAATCCAGGCGCAGGCGCCGGGAACGTCTTCCTGCAGGGCCCGCAGCTTGGCCATGGTGGTTTTCATCACCGTCACGCCGCGATAGGCCTTGTACTTGGAGCCCCCCACTTCACTGAGGGAAACCTTGATACCTTCCTTCTCCTTGGCAACCTGCCAGTCCTCTGCCTGGGCGGTGGCCGTCGCCAGCAACACGGTCAACCCACACAACACAGCCATACGATGCAGCGAACCCATAGTTTTTTCCTTATTGTCCAAGTTCGTTCATTTCGGATCTGTTCATTGACCCATTACGCGGCCGTGACTTGCTCCCACCAACCGATCAAGCGGATGGCCTCTTCACGGCTGCCGCCGCACACCTCGATGTTGGCTTCGAACGCCGAGCACACCGCCGGACGCTCCGGCTGGCCGAAGATCCGGCACAGGTTATCGACCGACAGTTGCACACAACGTTCTCCCGCCGGTTTGCCTTGGGGCATGCCAGGGATAGGTGAGCTGATGGAAGGGGCGATGCAACAGGCGCCACAGCCTTCACGGCACTTCATGACGACAACATCCTCGCGGCGGGTAATGATGAGTAACAGAAGACAGAGTAACGGCTAAAACACTCGTTTTAAATTACCGTCTGCGTGTTTTTTTACCGTTGGCCAAATGACCGAACGGTCAGCGACGAGCTGCATGTCCTGTGCAAGGCTTACTGCTTGAATTCGAAATCCAGCGCTGCGCCTTCCACCTCGTTACGCTCCTGATTGCGCAGCGGCAGTTGCATTTCATTGCTCAACAACCGGCCATTGAGCTGGAACGGTCCGGGTTTATCTCCGAACATGGACGGCAAGAGCGGTTCGCGCTTGAGCGGCGCAACCTTACCCGGTGGCTCCAGCTGTTCGACCATGTCATGGGGCAGGCTCAGGTCCAGCTTGGCCGGCGGCAATGGAGTCTTGGCGACCTCGTGGGCGGATTTGCTCTTGGAAGCAATGGGCGCACGCTTTTTTTTCTTCGTCGCAGTCGCCTTTTTAGCGGAAGGCTTCTTGGCCACTGCGGTTTTTTTCGGCGCATTCTTCGTGGCACTGACGGCCGGTTTTTCCTGCGCCGGAGCCGCCACGACGACGCCTCCCATTTGGAAGACACTGAACAGGCCGATCAAAATCCAGGCAACAGGAACATTGGCTTTCATAGACACAACGGTACTGACGGCAGAAAACCCCATGCTCGCCTGATAATGAGGCGCTGACAAGCACATCAAGCTAAGCCGCTGATTTCTATAGAAGGCCGTTGGCCGTTTCTTGGCACAATTGAGTCGCCAACAACCCCAGCGTCATCAAGGCCCGCTCTGCCTCACGGTTCCAGGGGGTACCGCAGTTCAAGCGGATGCAGTGGTTGAACTGCTCGGTGTTACTGAAAATCAGCCCTGGCGCGATACTGATGCCTTGTTGCAGCGCCCGCACGTGCAATTCCTGGGTATTGACCCGTCCCGGCAGGCTGACCCACAGGATGAAACCGCCGTTGGGACGGCTCATTTGCGTGCCTTCGGGGAAGTGCTGTTGCACCGCCAGCTGAAAGGCGCTGAGGTTCTTGCGGTACTCCTGGCGGATATAGCGCAAGTGCCGGTCATAGCCGCCGTTTTCCAGGTAGGCGGCAATGCCCATCTGCGTGACGCTGCACGCCGAGTGAGTACTGAAGGTCTGGAGCCGCTGGATTTCCTGTTGGAATTTCCCTGCGATCATCCAACCGATGCGCACACCCGGCGACAACGTCTTGGAAAAACTCGAACAGTAGATGACCCGGTCCAGCCGATCGTAGGCCTTGAGGGCCTTGGTGCGGCCCTGCTCGAACATCAGCTCGCCATAGATATCGTCCTCGACGATCTGGATGTCGAAGTCCGACGCCAGGCGCAGCAATTGTTTTTGCCGCTCTTCAGGCATGGTGCCGCCGAGGGGATTGCTCAGGCGCGTGGTTAGCACCAACGCCTTGATCGACCACTGGTTGGCCGCCAACTGCAAGGCCTCCAGGCTCATGCCGGTGACCGGATCGCTGGGGATCTCGATGACCTTGAGGCCCAACAGATCCGCCAGTTGCAGCAAGCCGTAATAGGTCGGCGACTCGGCGGCGATCAAGTCCCCCGGCCGCGTCAGCACCCGCAAGGACATCTGCAGCGCATCGACGCAGCCGTGGGTGATGACCACCTCGGAAGGGTCCACCACGACACCGGCATCGCGCATGCGAATCGCCACTTGGCGCCGCAACGGCTCGAAGCCCGGGCTGAACATGTAGCTGAACGCCCGTGGGCTGTGGAAACGCGTGACCTTGGCCAACTGCTGATGCAAGGCCCGGACAGGCAGGTACTCGACACTCGGCACCGCCGCGCCCAGGGGGAACACCCCTTCGCGGCGCGACTCGACCAATACCTGCTGGATGATGCTGCTGCGCGTCACCAGCCCCGGGCGCTCTACCCGGGCAATGTCCGGCGTCGGAGCCGTCAGGGCCGGTGTCTGGTGCACGTAGTAGCCCGATTGCGGCCGTGCACGAATCAGCCCCTGATCTTCAAGGTTCGCGTAGGCCTGCAACACTGTGGCGTGGCTGACGTTGAGTTGCGAGCTCATCTTGCGCACCGAAGGCACGCGTTCACCGGGCTGATACACACCGCGCCGGATGTCTTCAGCCAGCTGTTGAGCAATACGTTGATAGAGCAGGAGGTTGGTCATGACACAGCACTCGATTTCACGGGCATTTTATTCTTGTCGGAAACGATACCGGAACAGTTTAGAAGTGTACTGGGACAGTTGCCAGATTACTCGACAGTACAGTGGAGTGACAGCTCTAACTGTACTCATAGCGCGTCGATTGCAGGGCCAAAAAAACCCGGCGCCTTCTACAGGGGCCGGGTTTTCCAGTGACGCAACCCTTAGCGGGCGGCGCCGAGCTGGCCTTTTTCGTCGGAGAACACAATTTCAACGCGACGGTTCTGTGCCCGGCCCCGCTCGGTAGCGTTAACGTCCACCGGGTACTCATCACCGTAGCCTTCGACCTGGATGCGCTTTTCATCGATCCCCAGGTCCACCAGCACATCCGCCACCGACTGTGCGCGGTCTCGGGACAACTTGAGGTTTTCCTGCTTGCCGCCCGTGCTGTCGGTGTACCCCTCGATACGCACCACGCGCTTGGGATTGAGCTGCAAGAACTGCACAATCTTGAGCACCACCCGGTTGGCCGAATTCTTCAGTTCCGCTTCGCCAGTGTCGAACAGCACGTCGCCCAGGGTCATCACCAGGCCGCGATCGGTCTGGGTGGTCGCCATCGCCATGATCTGTTCTTCGAGCCATTTGCCCTGCTGCTGCACACTCAGCAACTTGGATTCACGCAGGGCCAGCTGCAAGCGCTGGCGCTCCAGTTCGAGCTTCGCCGCGCGCTCCTCGTTGAGCACCTGATTGCTGTGCTCCCGGGCGATCGCACTGTAGCGCTGGCTCAGGTAGGCGTAATGCTGCACATCCTCGCCACTGCCCCAGTAACTGGACAAGCGATCGGCACGGGCCAGGGATTCACCGGCGCGGATCACGTCCCGGGGGGCGGCGCGCAATACGTTGGCGTCTTCCTTGACCTTCTGGAAATCGGTACTGGCCTGCTCGAGCGCCGCTTCGCTGCGTTGGCCGGCGCAGCCATACAAGCTGGCCAGTCCAGCGAGGACCAGACCGCCCAATACGTGGGAGTGCTTCATTGGGCATCCTCCCTCAGCTGTTTGCGCAAGCGCTTGATGCGGGTGTCGAGCACGTTCAGTTGCTCCTGGCTCTTGAGGGTCAACACCTTCGCTTCGGCCAGGCGTGCGTCGAGTTCAGCCTGTTCGGCCCGCATGCGCGCCTTCTTGTAGGATTCGTCGGCCATGTTGGATTTGGCGCGGGCGAATTTTTCTTCCGCCAGTTTCAATTCGGGCACTTCGTCGGCAGTAGCGCCAACGGCCCGGGCTTGCTGCAGTGCCTGTTCGGTCAGGCGGATCTGTTCATTCGGCGCCGGATCGGCTGCGCAGCCCGCCAGAGCCAGAACGGCCAGGGCAGCGAAAAGAGGTCGAATAGTCACTAATGTTCCCTACTGTTTTGGGGCACTGACAGGTGGCTGCAACTGTGTTTTCCAGCGCTCGAGATTGCGCTGCAACACAGCCTCCGTCAGACCGGACGCGGCCAATTCTGTCATCTTTTGCGCCAGCTGTCCGCGTAACCATGGGTCGTTGCAGGCGGAGTTGTGGGAAACCGCGAGGAACAGCCCGGGTTTGTCCACCGGTTGCGGTGCGGCTTGCAGGTCGTTGGCCATGCCCAGTGTCTGCGCCATCGCCAGGCCCGAATAGCGCCCCGCCAGGACATATTCCACTTCCCCCAACAGCAATTTCTGAAAGGCCTGGGTCAGGTTAGGCGTGCGGGTCAGAGATAATTTCTGCTCGGCAAAAACGCCGAATTCCTGGGTCATACGGGCCTTTTCCGACAACGCGCCGGGATGGCCCTGTAAGTCTTCGAGCTGGTTGATGACCAGTGTCGAATCCTTGCGGGTCCAGACCAGGTAATCGTTTTCCAACAAGGGCGGATGAACATAGTCGAAGGCTTCAAGCCCGGTGCTGGTCAGCGGAGCATCGGTGAGCAGGTCCATGCGGCCGCTGCGCACTTCGTCCATTGCCTGGGCGCGCTTGCCGGCGTAAAGCAATTCGATCTTGATGCCCAACTCCCCCGCCACCTGCGCGAGCAGGTCGGCGCCAGCGCCAATCAAGTGCTTGGGGTCTTGAGGATCTTGCCAAAGGTAGGGGGGCGCATCCGGGCTGCCGGTGGCGATCAACCGCTCACACTTGCCAGCGGCGGCAGATAGGCCCGGCACACCCGCCAACGCCCACAGCAACGACCAGCCGGCCAAACGGCGAAGATCCATGGCAATACGCTCCCCTTGCAGCGAAAACAAATAGTGCAGAAATAAAAAACCCGGCCAAAGGGCCGGGCTCTTTATAAGTGAAGACGCCGGATTAGACCAGCTTCTCCAACTCAGGGATGGCTTCGAACAGGTCCGCTACCAGGCCATAGTCGGCCACCTGGAAGATCGGCGCTTCTTCGTCCTTGTTGATCGCTACGATCACCTTGGAGTCTTTCATGCCGGCCAGGTGCTGGATCGCGCCGGAGATACCGACGGCGATGTACAGCTGTGGTGCAACGATCTTGCCGGTCTGACCGACCTGCATGTCGTTGGGTACGAAACCTGCGTCCACCGCCGCGCGGGAAGCGCCGACGGCAGCGCCCAGCTTGTCGGCCAGGGCGTAGAGGTGCTTGAAGTTGTCACCGTTCTGCATGCCACGGCCGCCGGAAACGACGATCTTGGCAGCGGTCAGTTCAGGACGATCGGACTTGGCCAGTTCTTCGCCGACGAAGCTGGAGATCCCAGTGTCGTGGGCAGCAGCAACAGCTTCAATGGCAGCCGAGCCACCTTCGGCGGCAACCGGGTCGAAACCGGTGGCACGGACGGTGATGACCTTGACCGACGCGTTCGACTGCACGGTGGCAATGGCGTTACCGGCGTAGATCGGACGCTTGAAGGTATCGGCGCTTTCTACCGAGATGATCTCGGAGATCTGGTCGACGTCCAGCGCAGCGGCGACGCGCGGCAGGATGTTTTTGCCGTTGGAAGTGGCGGCTGCCAGGATGTGGCTGTAGCCCTTGCCCAGCTCGGCTACCAGTGGCGCCACGTTTTCCGGCAACTGGTGCGCGTAGGCGGCGTTGTCGGCCGACAGCACTTTTGCCACGCCCGCGATTTTCGCAGCGGCTTCGGCAACGGCGCTTGCGCCCTGCCCGGCCACCAGGACGTGCACATCGCCACCGATTTTGGCGGCAGCAGCAACGGTGTTCAGCGTGGCCGGAGCCAGCGCCTTGTTATCGTGTTCGGCGATTACCAAGATAGTCATGTTTAGATTACCTTCGCTTCGTTTTTCAGTTTCTCGACCAGTTCAGCCACCGACTTGACCTTGATGCCCGCGCTGCGTGCAGCCGGCGCTTCGACTTTGAGGGTCTTGTTGGTGGAGGCGGTGGAAACGCCCAAAGCGTCAGGCGTCAGCACTTCAAGCGGCTTCTTCTTGGCTTTCATGATGTTTGGCAGGGACGCGTAGCGCGGCTCGTTCAAACGCAGGTCGGTGGTGACGATGGCCGGCAGTTTCAGGGAAACGGTCTGCGCGCCGCCGTCGATCTCGCGAGTCACGGCAACGCTGTCGCCGCTGACTTCGACCTTGGACGCGAACGTGCCCTGACCGTAGCCGCTCAGTGCAGCGAGCATCTGGCCAGTTTGGTTGTTGTCGCTGTCGATGGCTTGTTTGCCGAGGATCACCAGCTGAGGCTGTTCCTTGTCGACAACGGCCTTGAGCAGCTTGGCCACGGCCAGGGAGGTCAGGTCTTCGGCGGATTCGACGAGGATGGCGCGGTCGGCACCCAGAGCCAGCGCGGTACGCAGTTGTTCCTGGGCGGTGGTCGGGCCGATGGAGACGACGACGATCTCAGTCGCCACGCCTTTTTCTTTCAGGCGCACGGCTTCTTCTACGGCGATTTCGCAGAAAGGGTTCATCGACATCTTGACGTTGGCGAGGTCGACGCCGGAGTTGTCCGCTTTGACGCGGACCTTGACGTTATAGTCGACCACTCGTTTGACAGCTACAAGAACCTTCATGGATTCCTCGTTACTCTCCGGTGAAAAAAAGTCGCCTAGGCGAACCTGGCGGTTGATGCTCATGGGCGCAAGGGCACCTCTAAAAACGCCGGCATGAACCACACATGACCCTGCTCACGGGAGTGAAGACCATTCGTCAGTGATGACCGATGGGTCATTCATTATCGCGGCGTGTAAACTGCGCCTCGGAACCGCGCAATACGTCACTTTGTGCTGCCTTCGCCCTGTCTTTAGAGGTGCTCTTGAAACCAACAGTCAGCCTACGGCGAGCGCAAAACCGCCCGTATCTTGACCGGAACGCCTATTCCGGTCAATACGGCAAAATGGTCAGTCATAAGCCGTACGTCAGTGATTTATCTGGGCTGCGGCAATTTCAAACAAACGTTTGTATTGGACCCTGAGAGTGGTGTAGATATAATGCGCCGCTTAAGAGAGACCCGCGGTTCATCCATTGTCGCTTTCGTCGCTTTTCGCGAAGGAAACAACGGATGCGACGCCAAACCTCCAATTAGAAAAACTGTGAGCCTTGAGTAGGAGATAGCCTGTGGAACGCGAATACATGGAATTCGACGTGGTCATCGTCGGTGCCGGCCCCGCTGGCCTGTCTGCCGCTTGCCGACTGAAACAGAAGGCCGCCGAAGCCGGTAAGGAAATCAGCGTCTGCGTGGTCGAAAAAGGTTCAGAAGTCGGTGCCCACATCCTCTCCGGCGCGGTGTTCGAGCCCCGCGCCCTGAACGAACTCTTCCCGGACTGGAAAGAACTCGGCGCGCCGCTGAATACGCCTGTCACACGCGATGACATTTATGTCCTGAGAAACGCCGAGGCCGCGAGCAAAATCCCTGACTTCTTCGTGCCCAAGACCATGCACAACGAAGGCAACTATATTATTTCCCTGGGCAACCTGTGCCGCTGGCTGGCCCAGCAGGC
>NZ_FMTK01000035.1:0-28608 GCF_900100025.1 Pseudomonas sp. NFACC56-3
TGGCCCCCAGGGGTACGCTCGGCACCATCGGCAGCCAAGATCTGGCCCCCTGGCGTCCGATCCGCGCCATCAGCGGCCACCGGCTGCTGGTAATCGCCAGCCCAGGTAAAGAAACGGTCTTGTTGCTGGCTCGGCAGGGCAAACGCACTGGCGCTCAGGGCGAAGGTGGTAATGGCGATCAAGGTGTTGAACGTTTTCATGGTAAAGACTCCGGTCATATCAGGTTGAGTGCCGGGTCGTTCAGATGTCGTGATCTGCTGAACCCGTTGCAGCCGCGACGGTTGTCTTGCTGCATGGGTTCAGATTAGGGGCGAGGCGGGGGCGGGCGTTAGACGGATACTGCCCTGGTTTTGCCTGATCCTGTCTGTGTGCAGAATCAGGCACTACTGGCTTGCAGGGCCTGGGCACGCAAACGCGCGATGTCCTTGCTCGGCGAGGCGCCAAATAGACGGCTGTATTCGCGGCTGAACTGCGAAGGGCTTTCATACCCCACCTTGTAGCCGATTGACGAAACGTCGCTGTTCTCCGCCAACAACAATCGTCGGGCTTCTTGCAGGCGCAACTGCTTCTGGTATTGCAGCGGGCTCATGGCGGTCACGGCTTTGAAGCGGTGATGCAGGGCCGAAGGGCTGAGATTGATCATTTGTGCCAGGCTGTCGATGCTCAGTGGCTTGGCGTAATGAGTATTGAGCCACTCGATGGCGCGGCTGATGCGATGGGTCTGGGTGTCGGGAATGGCGATTTCGTGCAAGCGCTGGCCTTGGGCGCCACGCAGCAGCCGGTAGAAAATTTCCTGCTGGGCCAGCGGCGCGAGGGTGGCGATATCGCCCGGGCTGTCCAGCAGCCGCAGCAAGCGCAACATCGCGTCGAGTAATGGCGCATCGATGCGATCCAGGAACAATCCACGATCGGTTCTTTCGGTCGGCACGCCGATGGGGCTGGCGTCGGCGATCAGGCGGCAGATCTGTGCCGGATCGATGTCGAGGCGGATGCACAGGTAGGGACGCTCGGGACTGGCTTGAATCACCTGGCCGGACAACGGCAGGGTCACCGAGACCACCAAGTAATTGAGGGGGTCATACACGTAGCATTCATCAGCCAGGCGCACTTCCTTGCGGCCCTCGATGATCACGCACAGGCCGGGCTTATGCACGACGTGCAGGGCTTCGGTCGGCTGGTCGCAGCGGATCAGGTGCAACGCTTCGATGGCCGTGGGATGGACGCCGAATTCCGGGGCGAAGCGCATCATCAGGCTCGCTATTTCGGCGCGACGCTGATTGACGCTGTCGTCTGGCGCAATGTGGATGGACGTGGATACCGACATGCCAAGCAACCTCCCTGGCCAAAATGAATAGACCGCGCTAGTAAAACCGATTGCGCGGCTGTCGACCAGAGTCGGATCTATCGCTACAGGATCGTGCAAGTGCGCAGGAGGATCCGGCTAACCCCGGCCTCGGCTGGTTCCCTAATCTGGACCTGTCAAAACGCTCCCACCGGGAGCCAATACATCCAGTCGAGGGAACCATCATGTCCGATATTCAAAACAAAGTTGTGGTCATCACCGGCGCCAGCAGCGGGATTGGTGAAGCCGCGGCGCGGTTGCTGGCGGCTCGCGGTGCTTGTGTCGTGCTTGGCGCGCGGCGCATCGATCGTTTGCAAACCCTGGTGCAGGAACTCGAAGCCGCCGGCCAGCAGGCGGTTTGTAAAGCGCTGGACGTGACCCGTCGCGAAGATGTTCAGGACTTCGTCGATTTCGCTGTCGAGCGGTTCGGTAAGGTCGACGTGATCATCAACAACGCCGGGGTCATGCCGCTCTCCAAGCTCGAGGCGCTGAAAGTCGAGGAGTGGGATCGCATGATCGACGTCAATATCCGCGGCGTGCTCCACGGCATCGCCGCCGGTCTGCCGTTGATGCAGCGTCAGCGCAGCGGCCAGTTCATCAACATCGCCTCCATCGGTGCCTACGCCGTCAGCCCGACGGCCGCCGTGTATTGCGCCACCAAGTATGCCGTGCGGGCGATTTCCGAGGGCTTGCGCCAGGAAGTCGGGGGCGATGTGCGGGTGACGGTGATTTCCCCCGGCGTGACCGAATCGGAACTGGCCGATAGCATTTCCGATGAAGGTGGGCGTGCCGAAATGCGTGAGTTCCGCAGGATCTCCATTCCGGCCGAAGCCATCGCACGGGCGATCGCCTACGCCATCGAGCAACCGGCGGACGTAGACGTCAGCGAACTGATCGTGCGGCCAACCGCCAGTCCATTCTGACCGACTTGACCGACAGGAGATGTCCCATGAGAAAGGCATTTGGAGACCAGGATAAATTCGTCGGCCTATGGGTGACGGCTGATGGCGTGATTCGCCATCGGCTGCTGCCGGGCGGACGCTATGACGAGGCGCGAGGTTTACGTGAGAGCGCATATCAGGGCGACTACTGGCTGCAGGATGACCATATCGAATACCACGACGACACCGGTTTCACCGCCGATGGGGATTTTCGCGAAGGCGTGCTCTACCACGCGGGGATGGTGTTGTATCGCCAGGAGGGATGATAAACCGATGACCTTTGTGGTGAGGGGACAGCTCCCCTCACCACGGATTTCATTCCCATCGGGACTGATCGTTACGCCCGTTCCAAGCGCGCCGCAGCACGCTGAGTGATTTGCGAGCGCACCCGGAACGACTCGGCCGCACGCCGGTTCGCTTCTTCCAGCACGCGCGTCGGCGCGGTGTCCGGGCTGCCGGCGTTGAACGGTGGGGCAGGGGCGTATTCGAGTTGCAGTTGGACCAGCTCGGCGGTGTCCTGGTCGAACAGTTCGGCCGCCAGGGTCAAGGCAAAGTCGATCCCGGCCGTGATGCCGCCACCGGTGAGCAGGTTGCCATCGCGGACGACGCGCTCCTTGATCGGCGTCGCGCCCAGGGTTTGCAGCAGGCTGTGATAGGCCCAGTGGGTGGTGGCACGCTTGCCTTGCAGCAGGCCCGCGGCACCGAGCACCAGCGCACCGGTACACACCGAAGTGATGTATTTCGCGTCGGCGGCTTGCCGCTTGATGAAGGCCAGTGTCTGTTCGTCTTCCATCAGGGGGCCGACGCCGATGCCGCCGGGGACGCAGATCACGTCCAGCTTCGGGCAGTCCTCGAATGTGATGGTGGGCAGCAGCATCAGCCCGGTGCTGCCGGTGACCGGTGCCAGGTCTTTCCAGACCAGGTGGACCTTCACGTCGGGCAACGAGGCCAGCACGTCATAAGGGCCGGTCAGGTCCAACTGCTGGACTTGGGGGAATAACAGCAAACCGATCTGCAACGTCATGTCGCGTTCTCCTTTGGATGATGCCCGAGGGGTGGACGGTTTTACTTTAGATCCGTAGGCTCTGGCGTATACGCCAATAAGCCCACGAATCACGCCAATATGCCCAAACCACCGAAAACCGTTCATGTCCTGGCCTTCGCCAATGTGCAAGTGCTCGATGTCACCGGGCCCTTGCAGGTCTTCGCATCGGCCAACGATCTGGCCCGCCAGCAAGGCCTGCCGCTGCCGTACACGCCGACGGTCATCGCCGTGGGCGGTGGGGCGGTAATGTCCTCGGCAGGCTTGGCGCTGATGGCCGAGCCGCTGCCGAGCGAAGGCAGCGACACGCTGTTGATCGCCGGCGGCTGGGGCGTGTACGAAGCGGCGAAGGACCCGGCGCTGGTGGCCTGGGTCAAGGATCATGGCCTGCGTTCGCGCCGGGTGGCGTCGGTGTGCACCGGGGCGTTCCTGCTGGCCGCCAGCGGTTGGCTGGACGGACGGCGCGTGGTGACGCATTGGACTCGCTGTGAACAACTGGCCGAGCAACATCCGCAATTGCGGGTCGAACCCAACCCGATTTTCATCAATGACGGTCCGGTCTGGACCTCGGCAGGGGTCACGGCCGGCATCGACCTGGCCCTGGCGCTGGTCGAGGAGGACCTGGGCCGCGCGGTGGCGCTGGAGGTCGCCCGGCACCTGGTGGTGTTTCTCAAGCGCCCTGGTGGTCAATCGCAGTTCAGCGTGACCTTGTCGCTACAAAAGCAAGGCAGTCGGTTTGACGACCTGCATGCCTGGATCGCCGAAAACCTCACCCGTGACCTGGGCCTGTCGAGCCTGGCCGCCGAGGTGGGTATGAGCGAACGCAGCTTTGTACGGCACTACCGCGCCGAGACCGGCCAGACCCCGGCGCGGGCCGTGGAGTTGATTCGCGTGGAAACCGCTCGCCGCCTGCTGGCCGACACGGCGGTGTCGATCAAGCGGGTGGCGGTGCAATGTGGCTTCGGCAGCGAAGAAACCCTGCGCCGCAGTTTCCTGCGGGCCATGGGCGTGACGCCCCAGGCCTATCGCGAGCGATTCGCCATCAGCCCTCAAGCAGATCCAGCAATGCCTTGAGCGTGGCCTCGGGGGCTTCCTGGGGAATATTGTGGCCAACACCGGGCAGCACTCGGCGCTCATAGAACCCCGTGAAATGCTCGACGTCTTCATCGTGTTCCGACGCGGGCCCCACGCCGTCATCGGCGCCGCACAGGGAAATGCTCGGCACGCTGATGGCCGGCTGTGCCGCCAGCCGTTCCTCCATCCAATCCAGCGTCGGGTCGCCCGGCGCGTACATGAAGCGATGACGGTAGGAGTGGATCACCACGTCGACGAAGTCCGGGTTATCGAACGACGCGGCGCTGAGGGGGTACAGTTCGGCGCCCCGTGTCCAGGTCGGTGACCACAGGCGCCAGAGCAAGCCACACAGTTCACGCCGGTTGCGGGTCAGGCCCTCGACGCCCCGGGCCGTGTGGAAGTAATACTGGTACCACAGGCGATGTTCGGTTTCCGGGTCCAGCGGCTGCGTGGAGCGTGGTATGTCCTGCAGGTTGTAGCCATCGCCGGTCACCAGGCAGCGCACACGCTCGGGCCACAGGGCCGCGACGATACACGCCGCCCGACCGCCCCAGTCGTAGCCGCACAGCGCCGCTTGGGGGATGGAGAGTACGTGCATCAGGTCCAGCAGGTCCTGGGCCAACGCCGCTTGCTGGCCGGAACGCATGATGTCCGGGTTGTTGAAGCGGGTCGGGCCGTAGCCGCGCAGGTAGGGCACGATGACCCGGTAGCCACGCTGGGCCAGGGCCGGCGCGACTTCATCGAACGCCCTGGGGTCGTAAGGAAAACCGTGCAGCAGGATGATGGGGTCGCCGCTGGCGGGGCCGTGTTCTTCGTAGGCGATGCGCAGCAATGGCGTGACGGCGAAGTCGATCCTGGGTTCAAGGTTCATGTCGGCCTCTGGCAGTGTGCGGTTGCGTTCAGGCAGGTTCCTGATTGACGTATTTAGCCCGATCCGGGGTAAACGTCACGATCATGTTCGTGCTGGAACAGGTCAGGGTACGCTCCTGGGTCAGGTCGATGTCCAGGTCTTCACTGCGCAGGCCCTGCCATTGAGCGAGGTACTTAAGGCAACCGAATTTTTCATTTTTCTTCAGGCTGCGGCTGACGCCACCTTTCCAACCCAGCACCGGCAATTCACCGGCCAGGCAACGTTGCGCCAGCTCGGGAAACTTCATCGCCCGGTCGCGGCCGATTTCCCAGCACTTGATCAGGCCCCGGTCCTGGCCTTCCCAGAGGTCCTCGCGGGTCAGGCCTGTTCGGGGTGGGGTGGTGATGGGGCGTTTGATATGGGTCATGTCAGGTCCTTGAGTCGGGTTTTTATCGGGCAGCTCCGCTGCACCCGTGAGAGCATCGATCTTAGGAGGGGTTTGGGGGGCTGGCAACTTCTAACGGGACGGAGTGATAAATGGGGACCCGGAGACTGCAATGCTCTTGTGGCGAGGGAGCTTGCTCCCGCTGGGTTGTGAAGTGACCCCCACACCAGACGCCGATTCTTTGGAGGCTGGAAGATTTTGCGCCTGCTGCGCAGTCGAGCGGGAGCAAGCTCCCTCGCCACAGGTTATGTGTTCCTACAAAAAATGTGGTGCTCCGGGAATTTTCTGACGAGTCGCGTCGGTTGTCGGTTCGGAAGGGGCGGGGATAGGCTTTGCCCGTCGCTGCAAAATCAGCGACCGGGTTTAGAATGGCGCACGGTGCCGCGCGAGCGGCTGTCTGCTTTATGGCTGACTGTGCGTGGGAGGGCTTCGGGCCCTGCCGGGTTTCCATTCCCTGGTCGACCAACCTGCGTACAGTTCGCCACCTTCTGCTTGGTCGCGGAAATGGTGAACTCCACGTTCGAATGGAGATTCATATCATGGTCAAGATCACCCCTAACCCTCCACGCGCCGAAGACCTTTCTGCCTACACCACCCTCGACACAAAAAAACTCCGCGAAGCCGCCGGACCCACTTATTGTCTCCCACCCCAGCCAAACCCGATACCCAGGACGGCCAGGTGTTCACCGTGGTCCCCGGCCTCAATACCGAATCGGTGCTGACCAGCCTCAGCGAAACCCTGGCCTCGGCCGATGCGCTGGTCAGTGACCTGGGATTCGAGCTGGAGGGTTCCCGGCGGCACGTGGCGCTGGGGATTCAGCAGTTGATCGAGTTGGCCAGATTGCTGGCCAACCGTGCGTTGGATGACCTGGAGACGACCGGCTAACTGACACACCGCTCTTGTGGCGAGGGAGCTTGCTCCCGCTGGGTTGCGAAGCGACCCCAGGATTCTTGCGCCTGCTGCGCAGTCGAGCGGGAGCAAGCTCCCTCGCCACAGGTTATGTGTTCCTACAAAAAATGTGGTGCACCGGAATTTTCTGACGAGACGCGTCGGTTGCCGGTTCGGAAGGGGCGGGGATAGGCTTTGCTCGTCGCTGCAAAATCAGCGACCGGGTTTGGTCACCCGTCCAATGTCAGGCGCACACGCGCCAACCTCAGCATGTCGGCGCTTTTTTGTGTGCTTGTCGGTATGCTTTGCGGTGGGCTGTGCGCGGGGCACTTTCGAGTGCGCCGGGTGCCTGACTTCCCGGTTGACCAACCTGCGTATAGCCCACCACCTTCGTTTGGTCACGAGGTGGGTGAGCTCAACTTCAAGTCAGGAGTTTCACAATGGTCAAGATCACCCCCAACCCTCCACGCGCCGAAGACCTTTCTGCCTACACCACCCTCGACACAAAAAAACTCCGCGAAGCCGCCGAGAATAAACCTTGTCTCCCACCCCAGCCAAACCCGATACCCAGGACGGCCAGGTGTTCACCGTGGTCCCCGGCCTCAATACCGAATCGGTGCTGACCAGCCTCAGCGAAACCCTGGCCTCGGCCGATGCGCTGGTCAGTGACCTGGGATTCGAGCTGGAGGGGTCCCGGCGGCACGTGGCGCTGGGGATTCAGCAGTTGATCGAGTTGGCCAGGTTGCTGGCCAACCGTGCGTTGGATGACCTGGAGACGACCGGCTAACTGACACACCGCTCTTGTGGCGAGGGAGCTTGCTCCCGCTGGGTTGCGAAGCGACCCCAGGATTCTTGCGCCTGCTGCGCAGTCGAGCGGGAGCAAGCGCCCTCGCCACAAACCACTCCGCTCACGGCTGCCAATGATTCTTCTCCCCGCTCAACTTGCGGTCCAGAAAACTTGCCGCGCTGATCAACGCCAGATGGGTCAAGGCTTGGGGCGTGTTGCCCAGGTGGTAGCCGTGGCTGTCGAACTCTTCGGCGTACAGCCCCAGCGGGTTGGCGTAGCGTAGCAGTTGTTCGAATTCCAGCTGGGCTTTTTCCACGCGGCCGGCGCGGGCCAGGCATTCGACGTACCAGAACGAGCAGGCCGCGAATGAGCCTTCGATGCCGCTGAGGCCGTCGATGGGGCTGTCGTCGTTGCGGTAGCGATAGACCATGCCGTCGCGCACCAGGTGTTTTTCGATGGCATCGAGCGTCGAGAGCCAGCGCGGGTCACGGGCGCTGACGAAACGCACCAGGGGCATCAACAGCATCGAACCGTCCAGGGCGGTGCTGCCCAGGCGCTGGACGAAATGCTGGTGCTCCTCGTTCCAGAAGTTGGTCCAGATGTCTTGGTAGATGGCCTGGCGGGTCTCGTCCCAGCGGGCGAAGGGAGCGGGCAGGGAGCGTTTTTCGGCCAGGCGGATGGCGCGGTCGACGGCGACCCAGCACATCAGCCGCGAATGCAGGAAATGCTGCGTGTCGCCGCGCATTTCCCAGATGCCCACGTCTTTGTCCTGCCAGACCTCGCACACCTGGTCGACCACGTCGACAGTGTGTTTCCAGCCTTGATGGGAGATGGCTTCGCCGTATTTGTTGACCAGGTACACCGCGTCCATCAACTCGCCGAAAATATCCAACTGCACCTGCTGGTAGGCCAGGTTACCGATGCGCACCGGCTGCGCACCACCGAAACCGCTCAGGTGCGGCAACTCCGTCTCCGGCAGCTCCAGCCTGCCGTCCAGGCCGTAGAGGATGTTGAGTTTGGTCGGCTGGTCGCAGCAGTCGCTGACCCGCTCGCGCAACCAGCGCATGTAGGCGTTGGCTTCTTCGACGAAGCCCAGGCGCATGAATGCGTAGACCGTGAACGAAGCGTCGCGGATCCAGGTGTAGCGATAATCCCAGTTGCGCTCGCCGCCGCGGGTTTCCGGCAGGCCGAAGGTGGCGGCGGCCAGGATGGCGCCGTGTTTGCGCGAGGTCAGCAGTTTCAGCGCCAGGGCCGAGCGATTGACCATTTCCCGCCAGCGTCCGCGATAGTTGGATTGGCCGACCCAGCCGCGCCAGAACGCCAGGGTCCGCTCCAGGCATATCGTGCTGACGTCGTCCTGAAGGCGGGGGTCGTCGATGCCGCCCAGCAGGAACTCGGCGCTCTGGCCTTGCGTAAGGGTGAACTCGGCCACCGCTGCGTTACCGTCCAGCGTCAGGGGTTGGTCGGCGCACAAGCGCAGGCTCGGTTGTCCCGGCGCCTCGAAACAGATGTGGGCACCGTCCTGGCGCGCGGTGGTGGCGGCCCGGGCATAGTCGTGACGCACCGCGCAGCGTAGGCGAAACGTCGCGCTGCCGATGGTCATGCGCACCCGGCGGATCAACACCGGCAGATCGTCCTCGCTGTCGCCGATGGGCAGCAGGTCGGTGATTTCCACCACGGCGCCGTCGCTCAGCCAGCGGGTTTGCAGGACGTTGGTGTCGGGCAGGTAGATTTGTTGGCGACGGGCATCCGGCAGGTCTGGCGCGAGCTGGAAAATGCCAGCTTGCGGAGTGTCCAGCAGCGAGCAGAAGATCGACGGGCTGTCGAATTCCGGCCAGCAGAAAAAATCGACACTGCCGCGATCATTGACCAGCGCGGCAGTGCGCATGTCGCCAATGATGCCGTGGTTTTCGATGGGGCTTTGCGGTTCGTCATGATCAGCCATTGCCACGAAACCCCGGATAAAGGCTCATCCCGCCATCGATGAACAGCGTGGTGCCCACCACATAATCGGACAAGTCCGAGGCCAGCCAGACCACCGCGTTGGCGACGTCCTCCACATCGCCGACGCGACCGTAGGGAATCAGTTCCAGCAGCTTTTGCTCCTGCTCGCCCTCGGTGGCTTCGCGATTGATCGCCGTGCGGATGGCACCGGGGGCGATGCTGTTGATGCGGATGCGCTGGTGGCTGGTTTCCTGGGCTAGGCTCTGCATCAGCAGATCGACACCGCCCTTGGACGCGGCGTAATTGACGTGGCCGGCCCAGGGAATGCGCTGGTGCACCGAACTCATGTGGATGATCTTGCCGGCAGCCCGGGACACGCCCTGGCGAATCCCCTGGCGGTTGAAGATCCGCAGGGCGGCGCGGGCACAGAGGAACTGGCCGGTGAGGTTGGTGCCGATCACGGTGTTCCAATCTTCCAGGCTCATGTCGACGGCGGCGGCGTCTTTTTGCAGGCCGGAATTGGCCACCAGGATGTCCAGCGTGCCAAAGGCTTCGAGGGTTTGGGCGAACAACTGCTCGACCTCCTGTTCCTTCGACACATCGGCACCCACGGCGATGGCGCGGCCGCCGTTGGCGTTGATTTCACGGGCGAGGTCTTGCGCCGGGCCGGCGCTGGAGTGGTAGTTGAGCACCACCGCGGCTCCGGCGTCGGCCAACGCCCTGGCCGAGCCTGCGCCAATGCCGGAGCTGGCGCCGGTGACCAGGGCAACCTGTCGGGCGAGGGATATCTGCATGGTCTAGCACCTTGAATGGAGGGCCTTACCTGCTGACTGGTGTGAGGAGGGTGGAGTTCACTTGGGTGAAGCTGTCTTCATATTCCAGCCGCACACAAAACCTTTGGCTCCTACCAACCCCGCCCTGAATTCACCCAGAAATTCACCGACAACGACGTCGACACCGACTCCACCTGATGGAACCAGCCTTCCGGCAAAAACAGCAAATCCCCAGCCTCCAGCGTCACGCGCATGAAGGTCACGTCCCGGGCGTGGGGGAAGCGTTGGTAGTCCGGCGCGTCCGGGTTGAAATCGCAGCCGTCCAGCCCACCTTGGGGAGCCGTGGACCAGGTGCCCAGGGCTTCGCGGTGGTGAGGCGCGGCGAGGGTGAAGATTTTCTGGCCCCAGACTTGGGCGAACAGATTGTCGGTGTCGTCGCGGTGCAGCGGCGTCAGGGTGCCCTTGGGGCCGATCCAGATGCGCGGTGGGATGAACAGTGACGGGTCGAAGTAGGGCGGAAGCTTGATCTGCTCCATCAGCCGCGCCGGCAGGATGTTGTTGCCCATGTAGGCCGGTGGTTCGCCGTCGGGGCCCTTGGCCGCCGGGCTGTCGAGGGAGGCGATGAAGTCGGCCATGGACGTGGAGCGAAAGTCCCGCTCGGTGGAGAAGGTTTTCTTCACGTAGTCGCCGTGGCGGGTGATGCCTTGCAGTTCGGCAAAATGCACCAGGGATTCTTCGCGGCTGAGCTTGAACAACGGCCAGTCCTGCAAGGCGTCGCTGATGACCAGCGGAATGCCGTGGGGCAGGTACTGGGCGCGAAATTCCTGCACCGATAGCCCGCTGCGAGGCCGTCGTTGCACGCTGCGTTGGGTCGGCAGGCTGGCGGTGAGCTTTTCGCTGAAGCGCGGTGGGGTGGGGTAGCGCTTGTTCATGTCGACCTTTTCCACCACGCCACCGCCATGCCGGGCATGGTCGATGATCTGCGGCAGCAACGTCGCCAGGCCCATGTTGCCGCCGATCTTCAGGCGACCGCTGGCGAACAGTTCTTCCACGTTGGCCATGCCGGCCATGATCCCGAGGAAGTCCTTCTCCGCCACCTCGATGGTGACGTCGGGGCGGGTGTGGCGGCCAGCCTCGGTGCGGCTGCTGGCCTTGACCTCGGACCAGTACGCCTGGTGCGGGCCGAACACGAATTGAAAGACGCCTTCGATACCAACGGCGCCGGCATTGGCGAACAGCTTGCCCAGGATGGTTTGCAGGTCCACGGCGGTCACTCTTGCGGGTTTTTGGTCTTAGCAGGTAACGAGGGCCCGGAGCAGAAATTTAGGCCCTCGTCGTTGCGTCACCGACCTTCGCCCTAGCGCGTCGCGACCATGAACACCCGGGGAAACGGTAGCAGCACGGTCCCATCGTCCAGGGCTGGATAAGCCTGCTCGATCGCCTTGAGATAGCGCGCCAGGTACTGCTCGCGTTGCGTCTCGTCCAGCGGCTCGAGAAACGGCCGCAAGCCGCTGCCCTTGAACCATTCCACCACGCCTGGGGCGCCACCGGCCAAGGGGTGATGGTAGGTGGTGCGCCACACATCGACGCGGCTGCAGTGGGGCTTGAGGATCGAGTAATAAGTGCTGGGATCCTTCACCTCGGTACGCGAATCCGCCGCCCCGGCCAGTTGGCTGGCCCAGGGACCGTTGGTGGCGATTTCCCGCATCAAACGGTGGGAGGGCTGCTGCAGGTTGTCGGGCATCTGGATCGCCAGGCTGCCACCGGGGGCGAGTTTGCCGATCAGCGAGGGCAGCAGGGTGGCGTGGTCGGGCAGCCATTGCAGCACTGCGTTGGCGAAGATCACGTCGAACGGCCCGGGTTCATCCCAGTGGCCGATGTCCGCGGTGTCGAACGCCACGGCGGGCAAGCGTTTGCGTGCGGCGTCGACCATGTCGCTGGAACTGTCCAGGCCGCGCACCGTGGCGCCGCTGAAATGTTCCACCAACAGTTCGGTGGAATTGCCCGGGCCACAGCCCAGGTCGATCACCGAACGGGCCTGCGTGGGGGGAATGGCGGCGAGCAGGTCCCGGGACGGACGGGTACGTTCCTGTTCGAAGGTGACGTATTGCTTGGCGGACCAGGCCATGGCGTTCTCCTGTGCGGTGGAGTGAGTCGAGGTCGCCAGTATAAGGTCGAACGGGGAAGATGGAGCGAACGTAACGGTTTTGACTAATTCTGTAGGTTACGATTTCGTTATCTTCCCTACACAACCGATCGGAGAAAACCGCAGTGACCCAACTGACCCTGCTGTGCCTGCCTTATTCCGGCGCCAGCGCGATGGTGTACAGCCGCTGGCGGCGCAAGTTGCCGCAATGGCTGCATGTGCAACCGGTGGAGCTGCCAGGACGCGGGGCGCGCTTCGACGAGCCGCTGCACACCGACATGGGCCCGTTGGCGATGCAACTGGCGCGGGAGCTGTACCCGACGCTCCAGGCCCCGTACGCCTTGTTCGGCCACAGCCTGGGCGCGCTGCTGGCCTGCGAGATCGCCCATACCCTGCGTGAACTCGGCAGCCCGGAACCGGTGGCGCTGTTTGCCTCCGGCACTGCGGCGCCGACGATGCGGGCCGACTACGACCGCGGTTTCGCCAAGGCGAAAACCGACGCTGAGTTGATCGAGCAACTGCGCACCCTCAACGGCACGAGCGAGGAGATTCTGGCCAATGAAGAGCTGATGGCCCTGACCCTGCCGATCCTGCGGGCCGACTTTTTGTTGTGCGGACGTTTCCAGCCGCGGCAACGGCCACTGCTCGACTGCCCGGTGCATGTGTTCGGCGGCACGACCGACAAGGCCACCACCGAGCAACTGATGGGTTGGCGCCAGGAAACCACCGGCAGCTTCTCGGTGGACATGCTGGCGGGCGGGCACTTCTTCATTCACGAGCACGAGGCCAAGGTGCTGCGGCTGATCAAGGATCAGTTGAGCGTGCATCATCGGCGGCATGGGTTGGCCATCAGCGCCTGATTGGATTCCCAGCTCATTCAAATGCCTTCCCCAGATTGGCTGGGGTGATCCATCCCCGGTGGGAGCGAGCTTGCTCGCGATGGTGTCGTGTCAGTCTGCGAACAGCAAGCTGACCCAGCGCTATCGTGAGCAAGCTCGGTCCCACCTGAGGGGGCCGCATCATTCTCGACATCTTCGTCCTGCCCCCTTCCTGACACAAATTCCCAAACGCTAATTTTTCCGGCTTGCATTCGTTTCATAGGGACGACTTGCCTTTGTGCCTTGTGCCCACTGATTCCGGATACCCCAGAAATGAATGCTGAAGACGCCTTGAAACTTGCTCGCCGGTTTATCGGGTTGCCCCTGGAAAAGCGCCGGATGTTCCTGGCCGCGTTGGACAAGGAGGGTGTGGAGTTCAGCGGTTTTCCCATTCCCCGGGGTGTCGAGGCCGAGGATCGCCAGGCGTTGTCCTATGCCCAGCAGCGCATGTGGTTTCTCTGGCAACTGGAGCCGGGCAGCGGCGCCTACAACCTGCCGGGCGCGGTGCGGCTCAAGGGCGCGTTGAGCCTGCCGGCCCTGGAGCAGGCTTTCGCCAGCCTGGTGGCGCGGCATGAAACCTTGCGCACGGTGTTCCAGCGCCAGGCCGACGACAGCCTGTTGCAAGTCCCCTCCAACACAGCGCTGGCGATCGGGCGCCAGGACTTCAGCGCCTTGCCGGCCACCGAGCGCGAGCAGGCGGTGCGCCAGGCTGCCGAAGCGCAATCGATGCAGCCTTTCGACCTGTCCAGCGGCCCGTTGCTGCGGGTCGAATTGCTCACCCTCGATGAGCGGGAACATGTGCTGCTGCTGACCTTGCACCACATCGTCTCCGACGGCTGGTCGATGAACGTACTGATCGACGAGTTCATCCGCTGCTACGACGCCCATGAAGCGGGCGTGGCGCCGCAGCTGGCCGATTTGCCGATCCAGTACAGCGACTACGCCCTGTGGCAACGCCGCTGGCTGGAAGCTGGCGAGCAGGCGCGTCAACTCGAGTACTGGCAGGCGCAATTGGGCGATGAGCATCCCGTGCTGGAACTGCCCATCGATCACCCACGCCCGGCGATGCCCAGTTATCGCGGCACGCGCTTTGAGTTCGCCGTGGAGCCGGCACTGGCCGAGCAACTGCGCGCCACCGCCCAGCAGCACAACATCACCCTGTTCATGCTCCTGCTTGGCGCGTTCAACGTGCTGCTGCATCGCTACACCGGCCACACCGATATCCGTGTCGGCGTGCCCATCGCCAACCGCAACCGCGCCGAAACCGAAGGGCTGATCGGCTTCTTCGTCAACACCCAGGTACTGCGCACCGAGCTCGGCGGCCAGACCCGTGTCGATGAGCTGCTGCGCACGGTCAAGGAAGCCGCCCTCGGCGCCCAGGCCCATCAGGACCTGCCGTTCGAACGGTTGGTGGAAGCCCTGAAACTGGAACGCAGCCTCAGCCATACACCGCTGTTCCAGGTGATGTACAACCACCAGCCACAAGTGGCCGACATCGCCAGCCTCCGCACGGCGTCGGGGCTGGAGCTGTCGATGCTGGAATGGCAGAGCCGCACCACGCAGTTCGACCTGACCCTCGACACCTGGGAAAAGGCCGGCAAACTGCATGCGGCGCTGACCTACGCCAACGATCTGTTCGACGCCGCCACGGTCGAGCGCATGGCCCGGCACTGGACACGGCTGCTGCACGGTATGGTCGCCGACAGTCGCGCGCTGGTCGGTGAGTTGCCGCTGCTGGAAGCCGATGAGTACCAGCGCCTGATCCATGACTGGAACCCGGTGGATGCGCCGTTCGACCAGGCGCTGTGCATCCACCAGATGATTGCCCGCCAGGCCCAGGCTACGCCGGATGCACTGGCGGTGACCTTTGCCAACATCCGACTGAGCTACAGCGAACTCGACGGTCGCGCCAATCGCCTGGCCCATAAACTCATCGAATTGGGCGTGGGCCCGGAAGTGCGCGTGGGCGTGGCGATGCCGCGTTCCGAGCACCTGCTGATCGCCTTGTTGGCGGTGCTCAAGGCCGGCGGCGCCTACGTGCCGCTGGACCCGGGCTACCCGGTCGAGCGCGTGGCCTACATGCTCGACGACAGCCGCGCCCGGGTCTTGCTGACCGAACAGGCGGTGGCGGCGACGCTGGACGTGCCGGCCGAAACCGCCGTGCTGATGCTGGATCGGATCGAGCTGGGGCATTACCCACTCAGTGCACCGAGCACCCACGTCACGCCAGACAACCTCGCCTACGTGATCTACACCTCCGGCTCCACCGGCAACCCCAAGGGCGTGGCGATTGCCCATCGCAACGTGCTGGCGCTGATCGATTGGTCCCGATCGGTCTACAGCCGCGACGACATCCAGGGCGTGCTCGCCTCCACGTCGGTGTGCTTCGATTTGTCGGTGTGGGAACTGTTCGTGACCCTGGCCAACGGCGGCTCGCTGATCATCGCCCGCAATGCCCTGGAGTTGCCGCAATTGCCGGCCCGGGACCAGGTGCGGCTGATCAACACGGTGCCCTCGGCGATTGCCGCGTTGCAACGCAGCGGCGAGATCCCGGTCAGCGTGCGCATCATCAACCTCGCTGGTGAGCCACTGAAGCAAAGCCTGGTGGACGCGCTGTACCAATCACACCCTTCCTGTGGGATTGAGCCTGTGGAAGCAGAGCTCCCACAGGGGGTAGAGCATGTCTACGACCTCTACGGCCCCTCGGAAGACACCACCTATTCCACCTGGACCCGGCGCACCGCCGGCGGCACGGCGAACATCGGCCGGCCCCTCAAGCACACCGCCAGCTATCTGCTGGACGCCGACCTGCAACCGGTGCCCCAAGGCGTCTCGGCGGAGCTGTACCTGAGCGGCGCGGGCATCACCCGTGGTTACCTCGGCCGTGCCGCGATGACCGCCGAGAAGTATGTGCCCAACCCGTTTTCCACCCGTGGCGAACGCTTGTATCGCACCGGCGACCTGACCCGTTACCAAGCCGACGGCGCCTTGCAATACGTCGGTCGCATCGACCATCAGGTCAAGGTCCGCGGCTTCCGTATCGAACTGGGGGAAATCGAAGCGCGCCTGCTGCAACAACCCCAGGTGCGCGAACTGGCGGTGCTGGCCCAGGACGGCGAGCACGGCCAGCAACTGGTGGCCTTCATCGTCCCGAGCGAGGCCGCGGTGCTGACCGAGGCCGAGGGCCAGGTGCAGTTGCGCGAAACCCTCAAGGCTGCCCTGCGCGAACACCTGCCGGACTACATGGTGCCGGCCTACCTGGTGTTCCTCCCGCAACTGCCGCTGACCCCCAACGGCAAGCTCGACCGCAAAGCGTTGCCGGCCATTGACGGCAGCGAGCAGCAGCGTGAATTCGTCGCGCCCCACAGCCCCATGGAAAAAGCCCTGGCGGCGATCTGGCAGGATGTGCTGAACCTCGACAGCATCGGCCTGGAAGACAACTTCTTCGAGCTGGGCGGTGACTCCATTGTCGCCATGCAAGTGGTCAGCCGTGCGCGGCAAGCCGGAATCGTGCTCAACCCCAAGGCCCTGTTCCAGCACCAGACCCTGCGCAGCCTGGCGCTCTTGGCGCGCCAGGGCGACAGCCAGGCGATCGATCAGGGCCTGGCACGCGGCGCGGTGCCGTTGACGCCGGTGCAGCAGTGGTTCTTCGAACGCGACATTCCCGAGCGGCAACACTGGAACCAGTCACTGCTGCTGGTGCCGGGCGAACACCTTGATGCCGTGGCATTGGCCTCGGCCCTG
This sequence comes from Pseudomonas sp. NFACC56-3, assembly GCF_900100025.1. NCBI lineage: Bacteria > Pseudomonadati > Pseudomonadota > Gammaproteobacteria > Pseudomonadales > Pseudomonadaceae > Pseudomonas > Pseudomonas sp. NFACC56-3. The sequence continues at coordinate 16,856 of NZ_FMTK01000035.1, forward strand.
GCCCGCTTGGCTGAGCACCATGACAGCCTGCGCCTGCGCTTTGCCCAGGTGAACGGCCAATGGCAGCAAGCCTATGCCGAGCCGTCGGCGGCCAGTGTGTTGTGGCAGCGCCAGGCGACCTCGGTCGAACAACTCAACGCCCTGTGCGACGACGCCCAGCGCAGCCTCGACCTGGAAGACGGGCCACTGTTGCGGGCGTTGCTGGTGGACATGGTCGACGGCAGCCAGCGCTTGTTGCTGGCGATCCATCACCTGGTGGTGGACGGTGTTTCCTGGCGCGTGCTGCTGGACGATCTGCAGCAGTTCTACCGCCAACTGCAGGCCGGCCAGGCGATCCAGGTGCCGGCCAAGACCAGCGCTTATGGACAATGGGCCGCGCACCTGCACGGGCATCTCGATGGCTTCATGGCCAGCCTCGATTACTGGCGCGCCCAAGGTCAGGCGCCGGCCGGCAACGGCTTGCCGTGCGATTACCCCGAACGCCTGCTGCTGGCGTGTGACGAGCGCAAGGTGCAGGTGCGGCTGGACGCCGCACAGACCCGCCAACTGCTGCAACAGGCGCCCAAGGCCTACCGCACCCAGGTCAATGACCTGCTGCTGACGGCGCTGGCCCGTACGGTGTGCCGCTGGACCGGCCAGGACAGCACGCTGATCCAGCTCGAAGGCCATGGTCGTGAAGCGCTGTTCGATGGCGTTGACTTGACCCGCACCGTCGGCTGGTTCACCAGCCTGTTCCCGGTCAGCCTCAGCCCGGCGCCGGCATTGAGTGCGTCGGTCAAGGCCATCAAGGAACAACTGCGCGCCGTGCCGGACAAGGGCCTGGGTTATGGCGTGCTGCGCTACCTGGGCGAACCGGCGGTGCGTGCCGAACTGGCGGCCTTGCCGGCGCCGCGCATCACCTTCAACTACCTGGGCCAGTTCGACCGGCAGTTCGACGACGGCGCGCTGTTTGTGCCCTCTGGCGAAGGCAGTGGCGCGGCGCAACATGCTCGGGCACCGCTGGCGAATTGGTTGACGGTGGAAGGTCAGGTTTATGGCGGCGAGCTGTCCCTGAACTGGGGTTTCAGCGAGCGGATGTTCAAGCAGCAGACCATCGAGACACTGGCCGCTGACTACCTCGCTGAACTGAGGGCGTTGATCGAACACTGCTGCGCGCTGGAAACGCCACAGGCCACGCCATCGGACTTCCCCCTGGCCCGCATCAGCCAGGCGCAACTCGACAGCCTGCCGGTGGCCGCCGGGCAGTTGGACGATCTCTATCCGCTGTCGCCCATGCAACAGGGCTTGCTGTTCCACACCTTGTACGAGCAGGCGGCAGGGGAATACATCAACCAGTTGCGCGTGGACGTGCAGGGCCTCGATCCACAACGCTTCGCCGACGCCTGGCAGGCCACCCTCGACGCCCAGGACATCCTGCGCAGCGGTTTTGTCTGGCAGGGCGATCTCGAGCAACCGTTGCAGATCGTTCATCGCCAGGTCGAGTTGCCGTTCACGCGGTTGGATTGGCGTGAACGCGACAACCTCAGCGAAGCCCTGGATGAACGCGCCGCCGCCGAGCGCCGGCAGGGCTTCGACCTGGCCCGGGCACCGTTGCTGCGCCTGGTGCTGGTGCAGACCGAGGCCGAGCGCTGGCACCTGATCTACACCCATCACCACATCCTGATGGACGGCTGGAGCAATGCCCAATTGCTGGGTGAAGTCTTGCAGCGCTACAGCGGTCGCTTGCCCAAGGCCAATGCCGGGCGTTACCGCGACTACATCGCCTGGCTGCAACGCCAGGACGCTCAATTGAGCGAGGCGTTCTGGACCGGTCAGTTGGCCACCCTGCAAGAGCCGACGCGGTTGGCGCGCGTCATGCCCGCCAGCGAAATCCACAGCGGCCATGGCGATCATTTCCAGACCCTGGACGCAATCCGCACCCAGGCCCTGGAACAGTTCGCCCGCCAACAGAAAGTCACCCTCAACACCCTGGTGCAAGCGGCGTGGCTGTTGCTGCTGCAACGCTACACCGGCCATGACAGCGTCGCCTTCGGTGCCACCGTGGCCGGGCGTCCGGCGGATCTGCCGGGCATCGAGCGACAGGTCGGCCTGTTCATCAACACCTTGCCGGTGATCGCCGCGCCACGTCCGGACCAGTCGGTCGGTGCCTGGCTGCAAGCCGTGCAGGCACAGAACCTGAGCCTGCGGGAGTTCGAGCACACGCCGTTGGCGGACATCCAGCGCTGGGCCGGCCAAGGCGGCGAGGCGCTGTTCGACAACATCCTGGTGTTCGAGAACTACCCGATTGCCCAAGCCCTGGCAGAAGGCGTCGATCAGGGCGCGGTGTTTGGCGAAGTCAGCCACCTGGAGCAAACCCATTACCCCTTGAGCGTGGCGGTCACCCTCGGCGAGACGCTGGCGCTGCACTACAGTTTCGACCGGGGGCATTTCAGCCCGGCGGCCATCGACGGCATCAGCGCGCAGCTGTTGCATTTGTTGGAACGCTTCGCCGAGTCGGCGGCGCGCAACCTCGGGCAAATCGCCCTGGTCAGCGTCGAGGAACAGGCCCGGCAACAGGCCGCCAATCATCCGCAGCCGTACCCGACCGACATCGCCGTGCATCAGCGCATCGCCGAGCTGGCGGCGCTCAAGCCCCACGCCACGGCGGTGATTTTCGACGGCCAGCGTTTCAGCTATGGCGACCTCGACCGGCGCGCCAACCAGTTGGCCCACGCCTTGATTGCCCGTGGCGTGGCCCCGGAAACCCGGGTTGGCGTGGCCTTGCCGCGCAGCGAAGGGGTGATCGTCGCGCTGCTGGCGGTGCTCAAGGCCGGCGCGGCCTATGTGCCGCTGGACACCGGTTATCCACGGGAACGCCTGGCGTACCTGATCGAGGATTCGGGGCTGGCGTTATTGCTCACCGATTCCCGGGTCTCGGCGCAGTTGCCCCTGGACGGCGCCGCCCAGGTGCTGGAACTCGATCGCCTGGACTTGAGCCTGCAACCGCTGGAGGCGCCGTCCGTTCAGGTCGATCCGCAGAACCTGGCCTACGTGATCTACACCTCCGGCTCTACCGGCAACCCCAAAGGCGTGAGCGTGGCCCACGGTCCGCTGGCGATGCACTGCCAGGCCATCGGTGAGCGCTATGAAATGCAGAGCAGCGATTGCGAATTCCACTTCATGTCCTTCGCCTTCGACGGTGCCCACGAACGCTGGCTCACCAGCCTGACCCACGGCGCTTCACTGCTGATCCGTGACGACAGCCTGTGGACCCCGGAGCAGACCTACAATGCGATGCGCGAGCACGGCGTGACCGTGGTGGCGTTCCCGCCGGTGTACCTGCAACAACTGGCCGAGCACGCCGAGCGCGAGGGCAACCCGCCGAAAGTGCGCATCTATTGCTTCGGCGGCGATGCGGTGCCCAACGCCAGTTTCGAACGGGTCAAGCGCGCCCTCGATCCAGACTTCATCATCAACGGTTACGGCCCGACCGAAACCGTGGTCACCCCGTTGATCTGGAAGGCCGGCCGCGACGTGGCGTGTGGCGCCGCCTATGCACCCATCGGCAGCCGCATCGGCGACCGCAGCGCCTACGTGCTCGACGCTGACTTGAACCTGTTGCCCCAAGGCATGGCCGGAGAGCTGTACCTGGGCGGCACCGGGCTGGCGCGAGGCTACCTGAATCGTCCGGGCCTGACGGCCGAGCGGTTTGTCGCCGACCCGTTCAGCCGCAATGGCGGCTTGCTCTACCGCACCGGCGACCTGGTGCGCCAACGGGTCGATGGCACCTTCGATTACCTGGACCGCATCGACAACCAGGTGAAGATCCGCGGCTTCCGCATCGAACTGGGTGAAGTCGAAGCCAGCCTGCAAGCCCTCGACGGCGTTCGCGAAGCGGTGGTGGTGGCCCAGGAAGGGGCTGCTGGCAGTGGCAAGCGTCTGGTTGCCTATGTGGTGGCCGACGAGTCCGTGGGTGAGGCTTTCGCCGAGCACTTGCGTGACCAGCTCAAGGCGACCTTGCCGGCGCACATGGTCCCGGCCTATCTGCTGCTGCTCGAACGCCTGCCGCTGACTCCCAACGGCAAGCTCGACCGCAAGAACCTGCCCAAGCCCGACGTCAGCCAATTGCAGCGAACCTACGTGGCACCGCGCAGCCCGTTGGAACAGCAACTGGTGTCGATCTGGCAGGACGTGCTCAAGATTACGCAAGTGGGCCTGCGGGACAACTTCTTCGAACTGGGCGGCGATTCCATCGTCTCGATCCAGGTGGTCAGCCGCGCTCGCCAGGCCGGTATCCGCTTCACTCCCAAGGACTTGTTCCAGCACCAGACCATCGAGGCGCTGGCGGCGGTGGCCCAGACGGGCGCAGCGCTGCAAGCGATCGACCAACGACCGATCACCGGCGAAACGGCGCTGCTGCCGATTCACCAGTGGTTCTTCGCCCAGGCGATTCCCGACCGTCATCACTGGAACCAGTCGGTGATGCTCAAGCCGACCCAAGCGCTGGATGCCCAGGCGCTGGAGCAGGCCTTGGATGCCCTGGTCGCGCACCACGACAGCCTGCGCCTGGCCTTCATCGAGCAGGCCGGAGGCTGGACGGCGCGCTACCGTGACGGGGTGGCCGACGGGATTGTCTGGCAAGCCGACGTCACCGATCTCGCCGCGCTGCAAGCCCTGGGCGATCAGGCCCAGCGCAGCCTGCAACTGGACGGCGGCTCGCTGATTCGCGCGGTGCTGGCGAACCTCGCCGATGGCACCCAGCGTCTGCTGCTGATCGTGCATCACCTGGTGGTCGACGGGGTGTCCTGGCGGATTCTCGTCGAAGACTTGCAAACGGCTTATCGGCAGGCACTGACCGGCGCCACCGTGCAGCTACCGGCCAAGACCAGCGCGATCCAAGCCTGGGCCGAAGCGTTGCAGGGCCATGCCCGCAGCGCATCCCTGCAGGCCGAACTGGGTTTCTGGCAGCAGCAGTTGCAAGGCGCCCCCACGGCGTTGCCATGGGATAACCCCCAGGGCGGGCGGCAACAGGCTCAGGCCATGACTGTCCGCACGTCTCTGGACAAGTCCCTCACTCGGCAACTGTTGCAGCAAGCCCCGGCGGCCTATCGCACTCAGGTCAATGACCTGTTGCTCACCGCCTTGGCGCGGGTGATGGTGCGCTGGACTGGCGGCGATAGTGTGCTGGTGCAACTCGAAGGCCACGGTCGCGAAGAACTGTTCGAACACATCGACCTGACCCGCACGGTCGGCTGGTTCACCAGCTTGTTCCCGGCCCGTTTGACACCCGCTGCCGAGCTCGGTGCTTCGCTGAAGCAGATCAAGGAACAGCTGCGCGCCATCCCCCACAAGGGCATCGGTTTCGGTGCCTTGGCGCACCTGGGCGATGCTCCAGCACGGCACGCGTTGCAGGCTTTGCCAACGCCGCAACTGACCTTCAACTACCTTGGCCAGTTCGACGGCAGTTTCGCGGCGGCTGACGATGCCCTGTTCGTGCCCACCGCCGAGCATGGCGGTGAAGAGCTGAACATGCAGGGCCCGCTGGGCAGTCCGCTGGCGCTGGACGGCAAAGTCTTCGGCGGCGAGCTGGACTTGAGCTGGACCTTCAGCGGCGACCTGTTCAACGCCGCGACGATCCAGCGCCTGGCCGATGACTACCTGCAAGAACTCACCGCGCTCATCCGCCATTGCTGCGACAGCCAGCACCGTGGCGTGACGCCGTCGGATTTCCCGCTGGCGCGGCTGTCCCAGGCGCAATTGGACACGTTGGTCCAAGCACCTCAGGCTGTCGACGACATCTACCCGTTGTCGCCGATGCAACAGGGCATGCTGTTTCATTCCTTGCTCGGCCACGGCAGTGGCGATTACATCAACCAGATGCGTCTTGACGTCGAGGGCGTCGATCCCCAGCGTTTCCGCGCCGCCTGGCAGGCGGTGGTCGATGCCCATGACATTCTGCGTACCGGGTTCTTCTGGCAGGGCGACCTGGAGCAGCCGGTGCAAATCGTCCAGCGTCAGGTCGAGGTGCCGTTCCGTGTGCTCGACTGGAACGGGCGGACGGAGATCGACGACGCCTTGCAAACCCTCGCCGATGAAGAACGGGCCCAAGGTGTGGACCTGACCCAGGCGCCGTTGATGCGCCTGGTGCTGGTGCGCACCGGCACGGATCGGCATCACCTGATCTACACCAACCATCACATACTGATGGATGGCTGGAGCAGCGCGCAGTTGCTCGGCGAAGTGTTGCAGCATTACCGCGGCGACAGCGTGGCACGCCCGACTGGCCGTTATCGCGATTACATCGCCTGGCTGCAACGCCAGGACGCGAGCCTCGGCGAAGGATTCTGGACGCAACAGCTGCGCACGCTGGATGAGCCGGTGCGCCTGGCCCAGGTGTTTGCGCGCCCGGCACAGGACGTCCCGGCAACGCTGTACGGCCATCACCGCATGCAGTTGGATGGGATGCAGACCCGACGCCTGGCCGAGTTCGCCCGCGAGGCCAAAGTCACCGTCAACACCCTGGTGCAAGCGGCCTGGCTGTTGCTGTTGCAACGCTACACCGGCAAGGCCAGTGTGGCGTTCGGCGCGACGGTGGCGGGACGGCCGGCGGACCTGGTGGGCGTCGAGGGCCAGATCGGCCTGTTCATCAACACCTTGCCGGTCATTGCCAGCCCGCGTCCGGAACAGGACCTGGGCGACTGGCTGCACAGCGTCCAGGCGCAGAACCTGGCCTTGCGCGAGTTCGAGCACACGGCGCTGTTCGACATCCAGCGCTGGGCCGGCCTGGGCGGCGAAGCCTTGTTCGACAACATCCTGGTATTCGAGAACTACCCGATTTCCGAAGCCTTGGCACACGGTGCGCCTGAAGGTTTGCGTTTCGGTGCCGTGGACAACCTGGAACAGACCAACTACCCGCTGACCCTGCTGGTCAGCCTCGGTGCCGAGCTGGCGGTGCAGTTCAGCTACCAGTGCGCGCGTTTCACCGAAGCCTCGGTCGAGCAGATCGGCGTGCACCTGCGACGCTTGCTGCTGCAAATGACCGACGCCGGGCAACGGCCCCTGGGCGAACTGAGCGTGCTCGACGAGCGCGAAACCCGCCAGCACGTGCAAGGCTGGAACGCCACCACAGCGGAATATCCCCAGGCGCGCTGCGTCCATCGGCTGTTCGAGGCCCAGGCCCGCCAAACGCCGGATGCCACGGCGCTGGTGTTCGCCGATCAGGTGCTGAGCTATGCCGAACTCGATGTCCGGGCCAACCGCCTGGCCCATCGCTTGATCGAACAGGGCGTGGGGCCCGATCGGTTGGTCGGTGTGGCGCTGGAGCGTGGGGTGGACATGATTGTCGCCTTGCTGGCGATCCTCAAGGCCGGTGGCGCCTACCTGCCGCTGGACCCGGCGTTCCCCCAGGATCGCTTGGCCTACATGATCGAAGACAGCGGCATCGAGCTGCTGCTGACCCAACGTTCGCTGCTCGACCAGCTACCGCTGTCCGGTGGGAGCGAGCTCGCTCGCGATGGCGGTGGTTCAGTCAATGATGATGTCGAGTGTGCCGACGTTATCGCGAGCAAGCTCGCTCCCACAGGGGGTGGGGTTGGCGTTGAGACGTTGGTGTTGGATCAGGAGGGTGACTGGCTCGACGGTTATGCCGGCGAGGCGCCGGCGACGCGCTTGGATGCGGAGCACCTGGCCTACGCCATCTACACCTCGGGTTCCACCGGCAAGCCCAAGGGCGTGATGGTGCGTCATGGGGCGCTGGTGAATTTTGTCGCCAGCATGGCCCGTGAACCGGGCATTGCCGCCCGTGATCGGGTGCTGTCGCTGACCACGTTCTCGTTCGACATCTTCGGCCTGGAACTCTACGGCGCACTATTGAGCGGTGCCTGCGTGGTGCTGGTGGACAAGCAGAGTACCCACGACCCCGAGGCGCTGCTCGAGACCATCGACCGGCAACAGGTCAGCGTGGTCCAGGCCACGCCCTCGACCTGGCGCATGTTGCTCGACCATCCGGCGTCCGGTTTGTTGGCCGGGCGCAAATGCCTGTGCGGTGGCGAGGCGTTGGCCGAGGACCTGGCCGAGCGGTTGCTCGATGTCGCTGGAGAGGTCTGGAATCTGTATGGCCCGACCGAAACCACCATCTGGTCGGCGGCCTACCGCTTGACTCAAGAGCAATGCGTGCCGTACCTCGGCCGACCGATCGCCAACACGTCGCTGTACATCGTCGGCGATCACTTCGCGCCGAACCCGGTCGGGCTGATCGGCGAACTGTTGATTGGCGGTGACGGCCTGGCCCGGGGTTACCACGACCGCGCGGCGCTGACCGCCGAGCGATTCCTGCCGGACCCGTTCGGCAATGGCACGCGGGTGTACCGCACCGGTGACCTGGCGCGCCAGCGTGGCGACGGTGTGATCGAGTACATCGGCCGGGTCGACCATCAGGTGAAGATCCGCGGCTTCCGCATCGAACTGGGGGAAATCGAAGCCTGCCTGCTGGCCCAGGAAGCGATCCGCGAAGCCGTGGTGGTGCCGCAACCCGGGCCGGGTGGCCTGCAGTTGGTGGCGTACCTGGTGGCCACCGATCCAGAGACTGCCGAACCGAAGGCGCTGCGCGAAGCCCTCAAGGCGCAGCTCACGCCCCTGCTGCCGGACTACATGATGCCGGCGCACTGGTTGCTGCTCGAACGCTTGCCGTTGACCCCCAACGGCAAGCTCGACCGCAAGGCCCTGCCGCTGCCGGACGCCCAGCAACTGCTGCGTGCCTACGTGGCGCCACAAGGCGCGCTCGAACAGGGCATCGCCGACATCTGGCAAGACGTGCTCAAGCTCGAACGGGTAGGGCGCGACGACAACTTCTTTGAGCTGGGTGGGCATTCCCTGCTGGCGACGCAAGCGACGGCACGCCTGCAAATGGAACAGGGCGCCGCGGTGCCCCTGGACTTGCTGTTCAGCACCACGTCCCTGGCCGACTACGCCACACAACTGGCGGCCCACCTGACCCCTCACTCCAGCGCAGACCTGAGTGAGATGCATGACTTCCTGGCAGACCTGGAGACCCTTTGAATGACTCAGCTCGATAACCTGTCTCTGGTTCAGCGATTCATCCGTTTACCGCTCGCCCAACGGCAAGTGTTCCTGCACAAGCTGCACAGCAAAAACATGAGCCTGGCGGCGTTGCCGATCCCGGCGATGTGCGACGAGTTTGAGACCCTCGACCTGTCCTACGCCCAGGAGCGCCAGTGGTTCCTCTGGCAACTGGACCGCCACAGCGCCGCCTACCATGTGCCTACGGCGCTGCGCCTGCGCGGCGCCCTCGACCTGCCCGCGCTGCAACGCAGCTTCGACACCTTGCTGGCCCGTCACGACGTGTTGCGCACGGTGTTCGTCGACAGCGCGCAAGGGCCCCGACAAGTGGTGCAGGCGCGTATGAGCCTGGCGATCGAGCCGGAGGTGTTGCTGGACGAGCCCGCGCTCACCGCCCTGATCGATGACGAAATCGCCGGGCTGTTCGACCTGCAACAAGGACCGCTGCTGCGGGTCAAGCTGCTGCAACTGGCCGCCGACGACCATGTGCTGGTGCTGACCCAGCATCACATCATTTGCGATGGCGCGTCCGCTCGGATCATGGTCAACGACCTGGTCCAGCTCTACGCCGCCCACCGCAGCGGTGAGGCGCCGACCCTGGCAGCCTTGCCGATCCAATACGCCGACTATGCGATCTGGCAGCGCAAATGGATGGAGGCCGGCGAGCTGGAGCGGCAACTGGCCTACTGGACCGAACGGCTGGGCGATGGCGGCGAAGTCCTGCCGTTGCCGACGGACCGCCCGCGCCCGGCGGTGCAGAGCCATCGCGGCGCACGCCTGGACCTGCGCTTCGACGCCGGGCTGACCCTGGGCCTGAAACACTTGGCCCAGCGCGAAAGCTCGACGCTGTTCATGGTCTTGCTGGCGTCGTTCCAGGCCTTGTTGCACCGCTACAGCGGCCAGTCGGACATCCGCGTCGGTGTACCGGTCGCCAACCGCAACCGCCCGGAAACCGAAGGCCTGATCGGCTTTTTCGTCAACACCCAGGTGCTCAATGCCCAGGTGCGGGGTGACCTGCCTTTCGAGCAATTGCTGGCCCAGGTCAAGCAGGCTTCGCTGGGGGCGCAAGCCCATCAAGACCTGCCGTTCGAGCAGTTGGTGCAGGCACTGGCACCGCAGCGACAGGCGAGCCACAGCCCGCTGTTCCAAGTGATGTTCAACCACCAGAGCAGCGGCGCGGCTCAAGCCCTGCAACTGCCGGGGTTGCAGGTCGAGAGCCTGGATTGGCGTTCCCACACCGCCCAGTTCGACTTGACCCTCGACACCCACGAGACCGCCGGTGAGCTGGCCGCGTCCCTGAGCTACGCCACCGACCTGTTCGACGCCAGCACCGTGCAACACATGGCCGAACACTGGCTGAACCTGCTGCACGGCATCGTCGCCGACCCCCGGCAACGCATCGGTGAACTGCCGCTGCTCACGGCCGCCGAACAACAGCAACACATCGCCCAATGGAACCCGGCCCCGCGTAGCTTCCCGGGCGAGGCCTGTCTGCATCAGCGCATCGCCGAACAGGCGCGTTTGCGGCCTGATGCCGTCGCTTTACGTTTCAATGAAAACAGCCTGACCTACGGCGCTCTAAACGCCCAGGCCAACCGCCGCGCCTATCAGTTGATCGCCCACGGCGTCGGCCCGGATGTGCTGGTAGGATTGGCCGCCGAGCGTGGTGTCGACATGCTGGTGGGCCTGCTGGCGATCCTCAAGGCCGGCGGTGCCTATGTGCCGCTGGACCCGACTTATCCCCAGGATCGTTTGGCCTACATGATGCAGGACAGCGGCATTCGCTTGCTGCTGACCCAAGCGGCCCTGGTCGATCAATTGCCGGTGCCGGATGGCGTGCAGACGCTGCTGTTGGACGCCGACGTCAGTGCCTTCGCCGACAGTGATCCGCACGTAGTGATGGACGCGGCGAACCTCGCCTATGTGATCTACACCTCGGGTTCCACCGGCAACCCCAAGGGCACCTTGCTGCCGCACCACAACGTGCTGCGCCTGTTCGAGGCTACCGAGCCATGGTTCCAGTTTGGTCCGCAGGACGTCTGGAGCCTGTTCCATTCCTACGCGTTCGACTTTTCGGTGTGGGAGATTTTTGGTGCGTTGCTGCACGGCGGCGAGCTGTTGATCGTGCCCTTCGACGTCAGCCGTTCACCGCAGCAGTTCCACGAACTGCTCTGTGAGGCCGGGGTGACGGTGCTCAACCAGACGCCGTCGGCATTCAAGCAGTTGATGCACGAAGCCTGCGCCGATGACCGGGGCAACACCCTGCGCTACGTGGTGTTCGGCGGCGAGGCCCTGGACGTCAAGGCCCTGCGCCCGTGGTTCGACAAGTACGGCGACGCAGCCCCGCAACTGATCAACATGTACGGCATCACCGAAACCACCGTGCACGTGACCTACCGTCCGCTGTCGCTGGCGGACCTGGAGCAGGACGCCAGCAGCCCCATCGGCGAACCGATTGCCGACCTGTCGTGGTACTTGCTGGACGGCGACCTCAACCCCGTGCCGAAAGGCTGCGTCGGTGAACTGTACGTCGGTCGCGCCGGCCTGGCCCGGGGTTACCTGAACCGTGGCGATCTCACTGCGTTGCGCTTCATTCCCGATCCGTTCGGCGACAGCGGTGCACGCTTGTACCGCACCGGCGACCTGGCGCAGTACCGCAGCGATGGCGTCATCGAGTACGTCGGCCGCATCGACCA
>NZ_FMTK01000023.1:0-114069 GCF_900100025.1 Pseudomonas sp. NFACC56-3
GACTTGGCGATCAACGAAGGACTGGCTACCAGCGGCAATGTGTTCCTGAACATCGGCGGCAAGACCACCCAGGATGCCAACGGCAACATCACCGCCGATGGCCTGGCCCTCAACGGTGGCGACTTCGAGTTGCGCAACAACGGCAACGTGGTGGGCGACATCGCCAGCGAGGCAGGCAAGGTCGCCTTCAACAACACCGGCAACCTGAAGGTCGGCACGCTGACCGAAACCGACGGTAACGGCAACGTGGTGAAGGTCACCACCGGCGTGAACAACACCGGCGACGTCAGCATCGGCACCCAAGGTGACTTGGCGATCAACGAAGGACTGGCTACCACCGGCAACGTGTTTCTGAACATCAGTGGCAAGACCACCCAGGATGCCAACGGCAATATCACCGCCGATGGCCTGGCGCTCAAGGGCGGGGATTTCGATCTGCGCAACGCCAGCAACTGGGTCGGCGATATCGCCAGCCGAGCGAAGGATGTCAGCTTCGTCAATCGGACCGACGTCACCGTCGGCACGCTGACCGAGACGGCACTGGACGGCACCCAGCTGGATCAGATCGTCGGTATCGGCAACACCGGCAAAGTCCAGGTTGTGACGACCACCGGCAACATCACCCTGGCCGAGAACGTCAGCACCACCAGCAATGCCGCCGATGCGATCGTGCTCAACGCCGGTCAATCCGCTTCGGCGGGCGTGGCTGCGGGCGGTGACGTGAAGGCCGACGCGGGCGTGACGGTGTCGACCGGCGCTGGCGGTCGGGCGGTGATCTACACCGGTAGCCTCGCTGGCAGCACCCGCGTGGTGGATGTGGTCGGCAGTGGCAGCGGCAATTTCCGCTACAACAGCGACGAGCAACAGAGCAATTTCGGCAGGGCCTTGGGCAACACGGGCGTGCATGCCGTTTACCGCGAGCAGCCCGTCCTGGTGGTGTCCACCAACGGCGCGACCACCCAGACCAAGGTGTTCGATGGCCAAACCACGTTCAACGGCGGCGGTATCGCCGGTTATGACGCCAACGGTCTGTGGAACGGCGACACCAAGCCGATGCTCGGCAACCCACTGTATTCGGTCGGCACTCAAGGCCCGGGTTCGCACCTGATCAACATCGGCGGGCTGGCTGACCTCGGTTACCTGATCGTGAGCAGTCCGGCCAACGCCAATCTCACCGTGACGCCGTCGATTGATTATGACGCCGTGCGGCAGAGCGTCGCCGATGCGACACGCGTCGGCGCAGAGGTGAGTTCGCCTCATGCACCGGAGCTCAACCCGACCCAGGCGAAACCGGTCGACTGGTCTGATCGCGGAGTCGATGACGGCGGTCTGCTGCTGGTGGACCAGGGCGGCACGCGTGCCAACGGGAATACGGGCGACGGCGCGGGCAACGCCCTGGCGCAAGGCGACAGCGATTCGGCTGCTCAGGCCGAGGACACCGCCAGCGAGCGGGAACTGGCCGGGACCGTCTGCTCCGATGGCGGCGTATCCGAAGGCGGCGCCTGTGCGGCCTACCCACCGCAGACCGTGTTCGTCGTGCGCGGCGGTGTGCGCTTGCCGAGCCTGGCCATGCGTCCCTGATCCCTGACATCCACCTTTTCATTTGAAGGAACCCTTGGCCACGTCCCCGGACGTGGTCATGGGCTCAGGCAACCCGAATTATTCGAGATTGATCCCATGCAAAACAAACTGATGTCCTGCGCGGCCGGTCTGGCGTTGTTGTCCACTTCCCCGGCCTGGGCGGCGACCCTGCCGGCGCGCCCGATCCCCGACGCCGGCCGTATCCTGCAGGAACTGCCGATTCCGCAGCAGGAACTGCCGCAAAGCATTCGCCTGGATATAGACGCACCACAACCAGAGCAGGAAAAAGTCGGTGGTGCCAAGGTCCAGCTCAACGCTGTCCATTTCACCGACAACACGCGCATCGACGAGGCCAGCCTGCAACGCGTCGTCGCCCCGGCTATTGGTCGAGCCCATGACCTGGACGAGCTGCGGGAAGTGGCCCGGCAGGTCACGCTTTATTACCGTGAGCAGGGTTACCCGTTTGCACGTGCCTATTTGCCGGCCCAACGCATGGCCAACGGTGAACTGACCATCGCGGTGATCGAAGGCCGTTATGGGAAAATCACCGCCACCAACGACGATGCGAAACTGGCCGCGCAGGCGCAGCCGTTCCTGGACGACTTGCAACCGGGCGACGTGATCGAGCGTGACCGGCTGGAGCGCAGCATATTGGTGCTCTCGGACTTGCCGGGCGTGGCTGTTCGTCCGGTGATCCGGCCAGGTGAGGCACTCGGCACGGGCGATCTCGATGCCAAAGTGAGCAAGACCGAGGCCTTCGAGGGCAAGGCCACCCTGGACAACCATGGCAATCGGTATTCGGGGCGCAATCGCCTGACGGTACAAGGCGACTGGAATAGCCCGCTGATGCTGGGCGACCGGCTCAGCGCCGCGGTGATGGCCACCGATGAAGACCTGTATTTCGGCAGCCTCGGCTACTCGATGCCATTGGGCACCTCTGGCCTGCGTGGCAACGTGGGTTACGCCCAGAGCTCCTACGACCTGGGCGCGGAATTCGCCGATCTGGGGGCCACCGGTACCGCTGAGGTCAGCAGCATCGGCTTGAGCTACCCGCTCCTGCGCAGCAACCAGGCGAACCTCATGTTGGCTGGGCAATACCAGCACAAGGAACTCGAGGATAAGTACGAAGTGCTGGGCCTCAGTTTTGAAAAAAGCAGCAACACGCTGCCCATCAGTTTGCAATTTGACGTGAGGGACACTTTGTTCGGCGGCGGCATCACCTACGGCGGTGCGACGCTGACCTACGGTGACCTGAAACTGGACTCGGCCCTGCGCGAGGGCGACCGCCAGACCGCCCAGACCGAGGGCAACTTCAGCAAAGTGAACGTCGACCTCGCGCGCCTGCAAGCGCTGCCGGCCAACTTCACGCTCTTCGCCCGTTTCCTTGGCCAGTGGAGCAACGACAACCTCGACTCCTCCGAAGACTTCAGCCTCGGCGGCATCGATGGCGTACGGGCTTATCCGCAAAGCGAAGGTTCGGGCGACGAAGGCATGCTGACCCAGATCGAGCTTCGCTACCCGATCGACAAGCTCACGCCCTACCTGTTCTGGGACGCCGGCAAGGTGCGCATCAACCACGACGAGTGGGCCGATGAGAAAAACACCCGCAGCATCTCCGGCGGCGGTGTGGGCCTGCGCGCTCAATACGGCCAACTCTCATTCGACGCAACGGTCGCCTGGCGCCACTCCGGCGGCGAAGCGCAGAGCGATACGCGCCAGGAAAACCCGCAACTGCTCGCGCAGATCGGTTATTCGTTCTAATCGATTGCCGCTCATTTAAGGAACTCAACAACCCGTGGCGAGGGAGCTTGCTCCCGCTGGGCTGCGCAGCAGCCCCAAAGCAGCGAACTCAATCTATCTGGTACACCGAGTTGGCTGGTTTAGGGCCGCTTCGCCCGCCCAGCGGGAGCAAGCTCCCTCGCCACGGTTTAGTGAATTGCATCAACCCCGTTGGCCTCCGCGCCTGGGCTTTTTCCAGGCATAGCCCCCTCTCGTTCGATATCCCTCGCCACACGCCCCTGCGCCCCGCCCGTAACGCCCCGTATCGGTAGGCGCCACGAGGGGACGACCGTTTAACGCCCGTTAAAAATTTGATAGCTTCAGTTCTCACTCGATCTGCCGCTATATCGGTTTGTTGCCGGCTCGAAACGTGCTTCCGCGCTTGGCAATTGCACGACAGCGACCTGGCTAAACAAAAAAGAGACCTGGCGAATGGACAACGGACGATACGAAAGGCAGGTATTGACGGCGGCAGGCGTGGCGGCCTCCGAGCCGTTGCCGCATATTCTGTTGATCGACGATGTCCCCGAAGACATCCGCGCCACGCTCATTCTGTTGAAGACCCAACCTTGGCGCATTTCCCTGGCCAGCGATGCCTATCAGGGCTATCAACGCGCCCTTGCCCTGCGCCCGGACCTGATTGTCCTGGATGTGCACATGCCGCAAATGGATGGCTTCAGCCTGTGCCGGTTATTACGCGAGGCGCCGGCCACCCGGCATACCCCGATCCT
Source organism: Pseudomonas sp. NFACC56-3 (assembly GCF_900100025.1). NCBI lineage: Bacteria > Pseudomonadati > Pseudomonadota > Gammaproteobacteria > Pseudomonadales > Pseudomonadaceae > Pseudomonas > Pseudomonas sp. NFACC56-3. The sequence goes on from NZ_FMTK01000023.1 coordinate 4,092, forward strand.
GTTTCTGTCGTCGGCCAATACGTCGTTGGAGCGGTTGGAGGGGTTGACCGTGGGCGCGGTGGACTACATCCCCAAATCCTGCGCCCCCGAGGAAGTCCTGGCACGCATCAGGATCCATCTGCAATTGACCTGGCGAGCGCCACCGCCCATTGCGGACCACCCGGCCGATCCGCAACCGCAAGGCGATGAGATCGTGCTGCGCGCGGCGATGCGACTGATCGAAAACCAGCTGGACGACATACCGTCCCTGGGCATGCTCGCGCAAAAAGTCGGCACTCATGAAAAACGCCTCTCCGCCATTTTTCGCGAACACCTGGGGATGACGGTGTTTGCCTACATTCGCGACGCGCGATTGCGACGCGGCCAGGAACTGCTCTCCGAAAGCGCCATGAGCGTACAGGACGTCGCCGAAGTGGTGGGCTTTCGCAATGCCTGCAACTTCACCACCGCGTTTCGACAGCGAATCGGCATGACGCCCAGCCAGTTTCGCCAGCAAACCCTGGGCTTCGTTGGTGCAGAGTCGGTCGGGCGCGCCTGATGCGGCTCCTACGGTTTCTGGCGCTGACGATCGCTTCGTTGTCCGCCGGCCTGCTCCACGCCGCGCCCGTGGAGCTGTGCCGGGCTGAGCGTCTGGACCTGATGCCTGCGGCGCAGATTTTCGAAGACGCCCAGGCCCACTTGAGCCTCGAAGAAGTCGCCCGACTGCCCGACACCCATTTCAACCCCGCCACCCCGCGCTGGCCGAGCCAAGGCTACAGCCGCTCCGCCTTCTGGTTGAAATGGCAGCTCACCAATTCCAGCGATGCGGCGTGTTCGCGCTTGCTGGTGGTCGGGGCGCCGCGCCTGGACGACATCCGCGTCTTTCAATCGTCAGCCGGGCACTGGCGTGAAGCCCACGCCGGAGGCGCCTATCCGTTGGCCGAATGGCCCCAGCCGGCGGCGCGCCAACCGGCGTTTCCGGTGTCGTTGGCGGCGGGGGAGAGCGTCACGGTGTTCGTTCGCGTGACGAGCCATTTCCAGATGCTGCTGGAGCCGGAGCTGTGGTCCGAACCGGCGCTGCTGCGCAGTCAACAACGGACTTACCTCAGCGACGGGCTCGCCCTCGGCATTGTCCTGCTGGTCGTCCCCTTCGGCCTGATCGTCGGCTGGATCCTGCGCTCGCGACTGCTCACCGTGAACGCGGGCGCGGTGCTCAGTTATATCCTGCTGACCTGCATCGTGAACGGCTACCTGATCTACTGGCCCAGCGCCCTGGGCTGGATGCGCGAATTGCTGACCCTCGCCAGCGCGCTCTCGTTCGTCCTGTTCCTGGCCTATTTCCGCGTGCTGTTGCAGGTGTCCCGGCTGCCAAAAATCATTGGCTGGAGCTATTGGGTACCGCTGGTGGGCTGTGTCCTCGGTCGACTCTGGTGGCTGAAGGTCGATCCAGTCCAAGGCGCGTACTGGGTCCAGGTTGCCCTGTTCAGTTTCTATGGCGTGTTGCTCGCCACGTTATTCATGGCTTGGCGCAGAAGGCTCACTTACAGCTGGATGGCGTGGCTGGTGCCGGGGCTCTTGTTCGCACAATTGCTGATGCGGATGTTTTTCCCGCAAGAACAGTTGCCCTGGCAGTCGCCGGAAAGCAAATACAGCCTGTCGTCTACGCTGGCGGGCGTGGCGTTGCTGGTGTGCACGTTGATCATGGAAGTGGCCCGCAGCCGCAACCGCGAAAAACACGCCCTGACCACCCTCGAACAACAACGCCAGGCCGAGCACGAACGCCTGGAAAGCACCGTGGCCCTGCGCACGTCGCAGTTGCGCGACTCCCTGGCGGCCCGCAGTGCGTTGATGGCGCGCATCAGCCACGACCTGCGCTCGCCGCTGGTGCGCATCATCGACTATGCGCGTCTGCTGCACGCCGGGCCCAACCGCGACTATCAGGCGACCATCGAACGCAACGCCCGCCAGCAACTGGAACTGATCGACGAGATGCTCGAGTTTTCCCGTGGCGAGCTGGAGCAAATGCAACTGACCCTCGCGCCGGGCTACCTGTACGGGTTTCTCAACGAGATCGCAGACGAAGCGGGCTTTCTCGCCGCACGCCAGGGCAACACCTTCGAGGCGGTGCTGGCCGATGACTTGCCGCCACTGGTGGAGGCCGACTTCAAACGCCTTCGGCAGGTGCTCATGAACCTTCTGGCGAACGCGGCGAAATTCACCCGCAACGGCCAGATCCGCTTCGAAGTAGATTGGGCCCCGGGCGCGGCCGCCAACACCGTGGAACTGCGTTTCAGCGTGATCGACACCGGCATCGGCATCGACCCGCAAGAGTTCGAACAACTGCTGCAACCGTTCCGCCGCGGCCGCAATGCCCAGCGCTACGAAGGCAGCGGGCTGGGCCTGTCCATCGTCACCCAACTGCTGGAGCGCATGGACAGCCGTCTCGAACCCCAAGCCACCGGGCAGGGCAGCCACTTCAGTTTCCGCCTGCAATTGAATGGCGCCCAAGAACACGACCTGGAAAACGGCATCGTCGACAACAACGCCATGCCGTTTGATGGCCAGGGCAAACACGTCCTGCTGGTGGACGACGTCGAGCAGAACAGCGAATGGCTCTATGACTTGCTGGCCGGTTACGGTTTTGACGTGAGCATGGCGGCGAACGGCGAAGACGCCTTGGCCTGCCTGGCGCAGCAGCCAATCGACCTGCTGATCAGCGACCAGATGATGCCCGGCATGGACGGCTGGGCGCTGCTGCGCCACGTGCGCGAGCGTTGGCGCCATCTGCCGGTGATGCTCTATTCGGCAGTGCCGCCGCGCAGGCCGCAGGACTATCCAGAGGATCTGGCCTTCGACGCGGTCCTGCTCAAGCCCGCCGACAGCCGCGAATTGCTGGCGTGGGTCAAGGCGCTGGCCTGCCCGGACACCACGCGTCGCGCGTTGGCACGGGAGCACTAGGATGCCGGGTTTGGGTTACCGGTTGTTCCTGCTCGGCGGCCTTTCGATGTTGCCCTGGGCGTCGGTCCAGGCCGAGCAAGCGGCGCCCGGCGCCCTCACGCTCGACGCCACCACCGTCACCGCTCGCCGCCGCGAGGAAGACCCGCAACAGGTGCCGATCCCGATCAACGTCCTCTACGGCGAGCAACTGGACGAGGCCGGCCTGCACCGCCTGCAAGACATCCAACAGCGGGTGCCCGGCCTGGTGGTGTCCGGTCACGACGCCCGTTATGCCGGCTTCGGCCTGCGCGGCTTCGGCGCGACCGCCTACAACGATGGCCTGGAAGGCAGCGTCGGCACCTACGTCGATGGCGTTTACCAGGCGCGCCAGGGCATGGCCTTCACCGAGTTGATGGACATCGAGCGCATCGAAGTGCTGCGCGGGCCACAAGGCACCCTGTTCGGCAAGAACACCACGGCGGGCGCGCTGAACATCATCACTCGCCAGCCAACCTTCCAGCCCGAGGCCAACCTCGAAGCCAGCTACGGCGAGCGCGGCCTGCGGGAATATCGCGGGACGGTTTCCGGGCCGTTGCAGGACGACGTGCTCGCTGGCCGACTCAATGTTTTCGACAGCTCCACCGATGGCACCGTGGAAAACCTGCAAGACGGCGCCCGCCTCGGCGACGCCGACAGCCATGGCCTGCGCGGCCAGTTACTGTGGACGCCGACCCCGGATTTCAGCGCCCGCCTGATCGCCGACTATGCCGAGCAAAACGAAGCCGGCAACGTCCTGCTGGTCAATCACTACAGCCAGCAGACCCGCAAGCGCGCCCAGTTCCTCGGCTATCCATTGTCGGAGCCCGACCCTTACAAGCGCGAGACACGCATCGACGCGCCGGGCCATCCGCAAACCCTGCAGAACGGTGTCTCACTGGAGTTGAATTGGGACCTGGACGAGGCGATGCGCTTGACCAGCATCACCGCCTACCGCGACTGGGACTACCGCGCCACCCGCGACAGCGACAGCACCGCGCTGTCCGTGGCCGAATCCGAAACCGAGCTGGGCCACCGGCAGTTCAGCCAGGAATGGCGCCTGTCCGGCACGGTCGGTTCTTCCGTCGACTATGTGGCCGGGCTCTATTACCTGCGCCAACAACTCGACCGCGAGATCGACGCCGAATTCGGCAAGGACGCCGCGCCCTGGTTCGTCGGCGATCAGCTGGAAGCCTTGCGCAAGCTCTACGGCATCACCTTCACCGATCCGAAACAGGTGCCGGCGATGCTGCTGGACGGCGCCCGGCAACGCTATGACGGCGAGCAGAAGGGCGACAGCCGAGCCATTTTCGGCCAGCTCTCCTGGCGCCCGATCGACCCGCTGGAACTCACCGGCGGCCTGCGTTACAGCCAGGAGCGCAAGGACGGCTGGATCTCCCGCGACGTCAGCAACCTCGCCCCGCTGACGGGGTTGCCAGCGGTGTTCCAGTCCGGTGGGCTGTTGCTGCGCGACATCGCCCTGGGTGGTGGTTATTACCGCGAGGACTCGATAAAAGAAAACAACGTCTCCAGCCTCCTCAGCGCCAGCTACCGCTTCAGCGATGGGGTGATGGGCTACGTCAGTTGGTCGCGGGGCTACAAGGCCGGCGGCATCAACTTCGACGTGGTCGGCCCGTTCACCGCGCCCACCTTCGAGCCGGAGCGCGCCACGTCCCTGGAACTGGGCATGAAGACGCGCTTCTGGGACGAGCGCGCATTGCTCGACCTCGCCGTCTACCAGACCGACGTCGACAACTACCAGGCGCTTACCTACAGCCCGCCCACGTCCATGTTCGCGCCACCGCTGCGGGACAACCTGATCAACGTCGGCAAGGTCCGCCTGCGTGGCATCGAGCTGGATTCCGCCTGGCAACTCACCCCCCGACTCACCGGGCGCCTGGGCCTGGCCTGGAGCGACGCGCGTTATCGCAGCTTCCCCAACGCCCCGTGCCCGCCGGCCTCGGGCCAATGGACCTGCGACCTCAGCGGCGACCGCCTCTACAACGCGCCGGAATGGAACCTCAGCAGCGGCCTCGACCACACCCATCCGCTGCCCTATGGGCTGGAAGCCTTCAGCGGTATCGACTACAGCTTCCGCACCGGCTACTCCGGCACCCTCGAAGGCGGCGAGGGCAGCTATCAACCCAGCTACGGCCTGACCAATTTGCGCCTGGGCCTGCGCAGCCAGGACCGCGCCTGGGAAGTGGAAGGCTGGGTGCGCAACGTCTTCGACCGCAACTACATCACCGCCGTGTATTCACTGCTCGGCGCCGGCGACTATGGCGTCATGACCGGCAGCGAACGAACCCTCGGCACCACTGTCAGGCTTCGCTATTGAGCGAAATAAACCGCGTCGGACAAAACGCCAGACGATTGCCGCCGGCCTTTTTCGACAGGTACATCGCCTGGTCCGCCTTGCTGATCAGCCCATCGACCTCCTGCCCATGCTCCGGAAAAAACGCCACGCCGATACTGGCGGCAATCTCCACCGTTTGCGCGCCAATCAAGATCGGCGCATTGGCCGCCGCCAGCATCCGCTTGAGCAACGGCTCGCTGTCCTCCACCGCCTGCAAATCCACCAGCCCCGCCACGAACTCATCGCCACCGAGCCGCGCCAACGTATCCCCTTCACGCAACGTGGCATTGATCCGTGTCGCGACAATCTGCAACACCCGATCACCCCAGTCATGCCCATAGCTGTCGTTGAGCGCCTTGAACCCATCGAGGTCGATAAACGCGATGGCCACTTTCTGCTGATAGAGAGCGGCCTTGCCCAGGGCCTGGCGCATCCGTTCGGTCAACAGCAACCGGTTGGGCAGTTGCGTGAGCGCGTCATGCCGAGCGTCACGCTCCAGTAACTGCAGGCGTTGCTTCATCTGCGTCATGTCGCTGAACAACGCCACATAGTGCTGAACATTGCCATGCCGGTCATGCACCGCGCTGATGCTGATGCGCGACGTCATCTCCCGGCCATCCTTGTGATTGCTTTGAATTTCACCGGACCAGTGCCCGTGGAAATCCAGCGCATTCTTCATTGGCGCATAAAACGCCGCGAGCCGACGCACCATGCGATGGGAATTCAACTCCCGGCCCTTTATCTCTTCTTGCCCGTAACCGGTGAGCCGCGTGAAGGCCTCGTTCACGGCGATGACCCGACCGTACGGGTCAACCAGGATGACCCCCTCCCGAGCGTGGCTGAACACCGTGGCGGCCAGCTCCGGGCGCACGGTGTCGAGGCGACGGTCCAGGGCGCCTTCGTCGCGGGTGGCCGGCCAGGCCTTGTCGTCGAAACCTTGTTGCGCCAGGTAGCGGGCCAGAGAGGAAAGCGCTTGGTGCAGGCGGGTCAGGGCATTCGTGGCGAGCCTGGAATCCAGGCAGTAGCGACGGATGAAGGTGCGTAGGCTCATGGGAAAACACGGTGCTCGGTTGTAGCGCTAGGGGGTGTGGAAAGAAGGCATTATCGAGGTAGGGGGTTGTGAGGGGCTTTGCTGGAGCGGATGGGGGCTTTGCGGGGAGGGATGGAGTGGAAAGATTTTTATGCCGGGTCTGTCAGACCCGTTGAATGGCCAGACTCACGAGCCGACGTCTCCTTGCGCTTTTGTTTGCTCAAGCCTTCTCAGACCAGTCGCGCTTCGGCGGGAAAAGGGGTCGCGCTCAGCATCTGACGGCTGACCTTGTGCTAGGGAAAAAAATTCCCTAGCATGCCTGGCATGGCTACCGTATATAGCTACCGTAACTGGAAAATAAAAATCTACCCGGACGATCACGCGCCGCCGCATTTTCATGTGCAAACGCCCGATGGTGAGTCGCTGGTGGAGATCGACGGGCTCCAGGTGCTTGGCAGAGGGGCCAACCCTAAGTCCCTGAAAGCCGCTTTGGCGTGGGCGGCAAAGCACACCGCTGACCTGCAGCGTGTGTGGAATGAACAGAATCGGAGGAGCTGACCCATGATCAGCAAAGCCAGAATCAACAGCGTGAAGCCTGCCCCCGGCAAACATGCCTTGCAGGTGGAGTTTGCCAACGGTAAGCGCTACGACGTTGACCTGCGGGAACACATCCGACAATTCCCGGTACTCAAGCCCTTGGAGGACCTGTCGTTGTTCGGCACCGCCCAAGTGGGCGAATGGGGCTTCGATGTGAGCTGGGGTGATGACTTGGAACTGGCGGCGGTCACCTTGTATCGGTTGGCGCTGGAGCAAGCCGGTGAGGTGATGCCGACCCAGGCATTCAAGCGCTGGATGACTGTCAACAAACTCTCGTTGACGACTGCCGCGCAGGAGTTGGGCTTTACCCGTCGCACTATCACCGCTTACAGCAGCGGGACTTCAATGATTCCTAAGCATGTGGCCCTGGCTTGTAAGGGATGGGAGTTTGAGCACAAAGGCAAGAGAGCGACAAAGGCCAAGGGCCAAAAGATGTCTCAAATAGCTTGATGAGACTAGCCCCTTTGACTGCACTGCCCCATCGGATAGCTAGACCCTCTTATCTTTGACCAGCTAAGGTCCGAGGGGCGCAGCGGCGCTTCCTCGACCAAGGACTAGTCGGCACAAGTTCCGATGTAATATTCAAGCCCGGTAGGAAATTTTATATTTAGAATTTTTTCTATTTTTCTTAGCTGTTTTTCTGTTATCTCCAGCTCTCCTGGGCCAATTTCGTTGAATGGCTTGGCTTCAGTTATTTGGGCCAATGCTTCCTTTTGTTCGGCATCTTTTATGTGAGTTTCGAACTGTAATGAATCGTCCTTTTTGTCGTCTGGGTAGAAGCCTGTTATTGAGAAGAATGGCATGGTGTTCCTCTTTTATTGTCTTGGGGTTGTCCTGCCGGGTTTGGCAGGTTTTGTTTGACGGCCTGTCAAATGGTCGTACTCGCCCAGATGGTTTCCTAGCTTGTCGTACTTTTCTACGGCATTACTTTTGGAATCCCATTCATAAATACGTCCCTTCTTATCCACCCAACGTCTTCTTTTTTTGCCCCCGCCTTGTACGGACGATTTTGATTTTACCCTGACGGCATCGGGGAAGGCCGATAGCAGTATCGGAGCTTCGTAATACTTATGATCCCCCGGAACACTCAAAACCACATAAACCGGCCGAACCCCCGAATCCGCCGGAAACACCAGAATGAAATCCCTGTACTCCGGCGGATAGATCGGGTCGACGATGATGTTGTCGGCCACCGGCGTCGGCGGATAGATCCAGATGTTAGGTGCCTGTGGCGCCGCTTCCAGGGCAGGAATGCCGAGGGTGTCGGACGGGTCGGAGGCCGGGGTCCAGATCAGTTCGATGCCATCACCCAGGTCGGCGACGAATTGATCGGCCCGCGGGGTGAATTGGACAACATCGACCATTTCCCAGTCGGAGTTCTGGCCGGTGTAGAAGCCATAGCCCTTGAAACTGCCATCGGCCTGCTGCTCGATGCTCAGGCGCATGCGGCTGCGGGCTTGCTTGAGGTCGCGTAGCTGGTCTTCGCTGTACAGCGCGCTGTCGCCCAAGCTGGACGGCCAGAGCAAGGCGACGATGCCTGTCAGCAGGGCTGCGCCGACGGTGCCACCGGCAGCGGCAGCCGCGGAAGTTGCCGAACCGCCCAGCGCGAGCCTGCCCAAGGTAACGGGTACCGTGCCAGTGCCGATCCGCTTGAGGGGGATTGTGCCGGATGGGTCGGCGCTCCTGCCCCCGAGCCACATGAGATCACCGTACTGCTTGACCAGATCCGCTGGGACGTAGCCGTTGGGGTTGCTGTAATCGATGATGCCGTTGGGGAGCTTGCAGCTCTTGGCAAACACGCTTCCGGTTACGCTGGATAACGGCTTGCTATCCACCGTGGCCCAGCGCGTTTGTTCGTAGGCTGCCTGGCGGGCAAGCATGGCTTCATAAGCCTGCTGTAGGGCGTCGCGCTCGGCCAGTTCGCTGGCGCTCATGTCCCGATAAGTGAGGTGATGCCCGTCACCGCCGGGCGGGTTTCGGACCTGAGGGATGTCTTTTTGGCTTGTCGCCACGTGGTGAGTCTCGTCCAGTGAGTGCGGGTCAGACTCTAACGTGGGAGGAGAGGGGCGCGATGTAGGGGGTTTCTGAAGTGGTCGTTCCGGTTTCCTCAATACAGGTAGGGCTAGCTGCGGAGGAGCGAAGTAATCTGAAGCGGCAGCTCAGTTGGAGCCTATGAACCCGTGCCGTCATGGAGCAACACACCCGCGCCAGATAGCTAAACTCTCTGCTTATCTTTGACCAGATAGGGTTTAGGGGCGCTGATGCTGATTCGGCGTTACCAGCTAAACACGAGTGGAGTAGCGACCATGGATTACGACGACAAATTGATAGAGGAAGCTGTGCTTGCCTTGTTGGCAGCTTTCAGCTCCGACGACGGCAACGCCTGGAAAGGTTTCGACTTCGAAGTCATGAACCGATTGCATGAGCAAGGCCTCATCAGCAATCCGGTAAACAGGAACAAATCGATCTGGTTGACGACTGAAGGGCTGGAACGAGGTCGGCAGCTTGCCGACAAGTTGTTTGGAAAAGGGCGTTGAGGGGGCGCGTCTGAGCGGATTACCCACTCGCCAGCACAACCCGACCAAACCGGGCGTTGTCATCCTGCGGCGTAATCGCCAGCAACTGATCGAGGCGAATCTCTCGGCGACCTTCCGCAGTGTCCACATCAAGAAACTCCTCCCGCGTGGAGGCGGTACGTGTGGTGATCGCACGGGCGGTCAGGCGTTGGCCGTCAATCAGCTCAATGTCCAGCGTGTAGCCATACAGGCAGGCGATCTCCAGGTAATCATGCAGATCGCAGTTCAACGGTTGATAGGTCTTCATCCCAAGTGACCTCAATGGAGCGAGCGGACAGGTTAGGGCGCCACCTGTCCGTCGCAAAAGTAGAACTCAGCGCCCTGCGCGAATCAGAGCAGCTGTTTCAACATCGCCTGCAGTTGCTGGTTACGCGCCTCATCCAATGGAAAAACCGGCAGGCGCGGATCGCCAACCTCCAGGCCAAGAGTGCGCAAACCGGCCTTGATGGTGGCGGGCAAACCACCCTTGAGGATGAAATCCAGCAGTGGCAATTGACGATAGAACAACGCCCGGGCCTGGCTCAGGTCGTTGGCCAGTATGGCCGCATACAGGTCGAGGTTGAGCTGCGGGATCAGGTTCGGCGCGGCGGTGCACCAGCCCTTGGCGCCGGCCGCGAAGGCTTCCAGCGCCAGGGGGTTGCAACCGTTGTAGAACGGCACCTGGCCTTCACCCAGCAATTGCAGCTTGTGCATGCGCTGAATGTCGCCAGTGCTTTCCTTGACCATGGTGACGTTATCCACCGCGTTGAAAATCCGCAGGATCAGCTCCACCGACATGTCGATGCCGCTGGTGGCGGGGTTGTTGTAGAGCATGATGGGCAGGTCGATGCTGGCACCGATGGCCTGGTAGTGCGCGAGGATTTCCGCCTCGCTCAGTTTCCAGTACGAGGCCGGCAGCACCATCACCACATCGGCGCCCTTCGCCTGGGCAAAACGCGCGCGACGTACCGCCTTGGCGGTGGTCAGGTCAGACACGCTGACCACGGTCGGCACCCGGCCGGCGACGCGGGCAATGCTGAACTCGCTGACTTGGTCCCACTCGGCGTCGCTCAGGTAGGCACCTTCGCCGGTGCTGCCCAGGGGCGCGATGGCATGCACGCCGCTGTCGATCAGACGGTCGATGGACCGGCCCAGTGCGTCCAGGTCCAAGCCCTGGCCGTCGGTGGAGAAGGGCGTGATGGTGTAGCCGATGATGCCGTGGATGTTGGGGGTAGACATGGCTTCGCTCCTGGTGGGTTCAGTTCAGGCAATCGGCGTGTTGACGCAGGGTCTGCCGGGCGTAGTAGTTGAAGGCGGCCGCGTGGCGCTTGGGCCGGGCGATCCAGTCGTGGGCTTCGCGGCCCAGGTGAGGCAGGATCGGTTTCACCTCGCCGGCGGCCATGGCCAGCAATTGCAGCTTCGCGGCGCGTTCGATCAGTTGGGCGATGTTGCAGGCTTCTTCCACGGTGGCACCGGTGGACAACTGGCCATGGTGGGAAAGCAGGATGGCGCGCTTGTCACCCAAGGCACCGGCGATCAATTCGCCCTCCTCGTTACCCACCGGCACACCCGGCCAGCCCTCCAGGAAGGCACAGTCGTCGTACAGCGGGCAGAGGTCCATGTGGGAAATCTGCAGCGGCACTTCCAGCATCGACAGCGCGGCGATGTGGGTCGGGTGGGTGTGAATGATGCAATTCACATCCGCCCGGGCGCGGTAGACCCAAGTGTGAAAGCGGTTGGCCGGGTTGGGCATGCCATGGCCCTCCAGCACCTCGAGGCCTTCATTGACCAGCAACAGGTTGCCAGCGGTGATTTCATCGAAGCCCAGGCCCAATTGCTGGGTGTAATAGGTGCCCGGTTGCGGCCCGCGCGCGGTAATCTGCCCCGCCAGCCCTGAGTCGTGGCCGTTCTCGAACAGGATGCGGCAGGTCAGGGCCAGCTTTTGTCGTACAGTCCACGTATTATCCGGCAGTGTTTTCTGCATCTGGTTAACAGCATTCTGGACCAACTGGTCCTTGGGCGTCGCCAGTGTCTTGCTCATACCCGTTCTCCTGATTCGTGCTTTGACCGTTCTTGATCCGCGTCATGGAAGCTGTGAAAGGAAGGTGCTAATGACACTAAATAGACTATGTGACACAAAGTGTCATTTGCAATCGCAGATTGTCCGTTTCTCTGGAAATGTTGGTTACCTATGTCCATTCGCTTGAAATTGCTCAGGAAAAAACTCGGCATGACACTGGACGTCCTGGCCGAAAAAACCGGGATGACCAAGAGCTACCTGTCCAAGGTGGAACGGGGTTTGAGCACGCCCTCCATCGCCACGGCGCTCAAGCTCGCCAAGGCCCTGAGCGTCAAAGTCGAGGAGCTGTTCTCCGAAGAAAGCGTCTCCCTCGACAGCTACAGCCTGGTGCGCAGCGAAGACCGCCAATCCCTCGCGGCGAGCAGCGGCAGCTCCGAATACGCGGTATTGGCCCACCAAGTGTCCGAGCGCAGCCTACTGCCCTTCATCCTTTACCCGGCCGCCGAATTCACCGCCCATCACGCGTTCAAGGAACACACCGGAGAGGAGTTCCTGTTCGTGCACGAGGGCCAGGTGGAAGTGGACTTCATGAACGAGCGTGTGCTGCTGAACCGTGGCGATGCCTTGCATTTCAATGCGCAGAAGCCCCATCGGTTGCGTTCGGTGGGGGATGTTCAGGCGCAGTTGCTGGTGGTGGTGCATAGCGATGAGTCGGCGGAAAAGGGCGAGGGCGCCTAGCGGCCCCGATCGTAATGCCATCCAGGTAAATGTGGCGAGGGAGCTTGCTCCCGCTGGACTGCGCAGCAGTCCCCTCCAATGAGCGCCTCGCCACAGATCTTCCGATAGCCTCAATTGAACGGCATCGAGCACCTGCCCGGACCAGTCGAGCGGCATCTGTCAGTAAAGACCGACAGACACCAGCGACGAAGGCCCGCCAAGCCACAGCGCCTTGCGCCTTTGCCTACAACTACGCCAGAATCCGCCGGCTTGTGCGCCTGGGGTTGCGTCGGTAGCTTTGGACCTGTCACTGATGGTCAGTGATCGGGTTTAGCAGCTCGTGGTGAAACAGGTTGTGCAAGGCGTCATCCAGTCAGGATTCCCCATCCTGCACTTGATGGTGGCTGTGCGCAGGGCGTCCCCGGACGCGCCGGTTTCTTGTTTCCCCGGTCTGCTAACCTGCGTACAGCTGCCTCCCATCGTTTAGCAGCGAGTGGGTGATGGCTCCTACTACAGGAAGCAAGACGATGGTAAAAGATACGCCGAATCCCCCTGATACGAACGAACACGTCTCCCGTGCTCAGTCTGCCCGCAACAAGAAAATTGACGACGCTGCCACGCGAGCGTTGGATTACTACCTGAAACCCAAGCCTAAGGGTGAAACGTCTGACAAGTCCGACTCTATTTTTCGGATTGATCCGGGGGTTGATTCTGAGTGTTTGCTTGCGAATCTCAGTGAGAATCTGGCTTCGGCGAATGCGATGATCAGCGATTTGGCGTTTGATCTGGATGGGTCGAGGCGGCGCGTTGCGTTGGGGATTTTGCAGGTGATTGAGGTGAGTGAGCTGTTGGCGAATCGGGCTTTGGATATTGTTGAGGTGAGGTAGTCACTAGCGGCAGCAATAAAAAAGGTCTTGTTAACAAGACCTTTTTTATTGAAGAGCCATTTTACACCTGGTTTTAAGGTTTTTACTATAGCGTCTCTATCCGGATAAGAACCGAAAGCTTTATCGAGTACTGATGAAAATTTATATTTTGATAGTTTAAGGTCCCGGTATATACCGACTGCAATAGACCTGCTTTATACTTGTTTCTCTAGGCTCAGATCTGCTCTGTATTTTGTCGTCATCGCTAATGAGTCTTGAAACTATCTTAAATTATCATAACTATCTCCTCCCTCTAAAAGCTCTTTCTTGATGTCAAATGATGTGTCACGAATAAATAGATATGCCGAACTCCTTCACCTGAGACAAAATAAAAATAAGCAAGTATGCTGAACTGGATACTGTCCGGAATGATAGTTAGTTAAGCTTTTTGGGTCGACTTTTAGTGAGAGTTGGAATGACATAAGGGGAAACAGGGGCGAATTCAGTTCATTGTCCACTTTTCGATGGAGCTAGGCGGTGTGTTGCATTGGGATTTTGCAAGTGATAGAGATGAGTGAGCTGTTGGCGAGCCGGGCTTTGGATATTGTGAGGTGAGGTAAGGAATACCCGGGCATGAAGTGTCTAAATTGGTGAGGTTTTTTATGCCCGAGTAAGATTGTACGAGATGGGTAAGATAATGTTGTTTTTTATAAGTTCGCATCAAGTTGTATGTTTTCTGCGTTGAATGCTGCTTTGCGTTTAAATTAAAACATCGTGCGTGCGTGCGTGCGTGCGTTGTGGTAGTTGGCTTTCGTTAGGGTTTGTTTTTGGTTGTGGGGGCGCTTAGAGTAAATGGGCGAAAAATTTCTTTGCTGGAAAAGCGTTCAGGTAGCCAGAATTTTGATTCTAGATCTACATGCGTTACTTGCTTTATGTTGGAGTGCCCATTGCTCAGTTCGTCTGCAATTAGATGTGTGGATCCTTCATGGTTGAACCTAAATAGCCAGTTGCCAGATTTGTTAGATAGTTTTTCAATTTTTCTGAAGTAAAAAACTGCACCAGGATTTTCCGTGGTTTCTGTTTTTTTTGTAAGCGCAGCAGCTTTTATCATTATTTCTTGGGCCCAGTTTGCATCTGATATTAAAGCTTCTCGTAGATGATTAACCAAAAGTACAAATCTGAAATTTGGAGCGTGCCGTTCATATATTTCTTCAGCTAAATTATATTGCAGTCGTCCAGTTTCTAAATTGCCTGTGCGGTAGTGGAACATTCCTGTGTTTGCTAAGGCATGCGCTTTTAATGACCAGTCATCGTGCTCCGCTAACAAATTAAGAGTTCGTAGGATCTTATCAATAAAATCAGGTTTTTCGCTAGCGATTTGGTTTATGTCCGTGCTTGCGATCCAAGCAAAAATCTGATTTAGTTTTAATGTTGAGTTGTGTGGATTGGCCACTAGCCCTTTTGTAGTGATCTGTAGTAGCAGTTTATAATCGTCTAGCAGGGCGGCTAAATAGGATATTGCAATTGCTGGGCCGCTTGAGTAAGGCTCTTGGTTGTACCATGCTTTCGCGAACTCCATAGCAAGCGGTATATTTTGCTTACTATAGGCCTCCCAGTACTGGGCTTCATAAGCAACTATTTGTGAATCTAAGGGTACGTTAACTAGATTTTTTAATCTCGAATTTCGCTCTGCCCATTTAGCTTGCGCTAGAGAATTTTGGTTGGGAGCTAGCAGTGATTGTTTAAAAAAACTTTTTGCTTTTTTTTCTGCGCCATTCAAAAGTTCTAAGGTGCCAAAAGAGCTTGCTAATTCAGACATGTGTATAGGGGGAATGTTTGATTCTAATAAATTTCTTCCGTTTGAAAGCAGTTTGGATTGTCTGTTTGCCTTGCGGGAAACAGCCATTTCGGTGGCAATCAGCCATGGGTCAGCCTTTATGCTGGGATTTTTTAGAAGTGTGTAATGGGCCCGGTCGGGTTCGTTAAAATGCACAAAAACTCGTGCTCCAATACGAGTGATCCAACGGTGATTGTTCGCATAATGTAGGGCTGCCAGCATTGCTTTTATGGATCTCTCCTGTTCCCCAAAGATGGCATACTCTCTGGATAAATCGGCCCATATAAGAGGGTTGTTATTTGAAAGCTTAAGCTGTTTTTTTAATATCGATATTGGGTGTTCGGTGGGCTTGTCCGGGACTTGATAGTCCCATGGGTTATGTAAGAGCTTTATTAATGAAGGTGATAGAAGTCGTTTGTCTTTAAGAAATTGTGCAGCGATGTCAGCATTTTCTTGATCGTTTTCTATAATTGCGACGTTGAGAAGTTCTGTAGCGATACCGACGGTTTGGTTAGCATGGAACTCCTTAAGAATATCTGGGGCTGATCTCTCTATGTTGAAGTGCGTTTTATTTTTTTTTACCGAATTTAATTCAGGCATTCCCGCCACGCTGTGTGATGTCATCCAGGCAGGTAATACATCTCTATCTGTGTCAAGATGCTTCATAATGCATCCTCAGGATTTTGTAACTTTCAAGATTTTGCGAGCTTCGATAGTGGCTTTGAAACCAAGTCTGTCAAATTGAGAGACAAACCTATTAAGCCCAAGGTTAGAGGGTTGGGAGCTTAAAGTTTTTTTTGATCCTCTCTCACTAAAAGATGGCGTGCCACATTGCTGAAGAATATCGATGATTTCAGGGGCCAGCCAAGTCGGGAGTTCTTTTTCCCACTCTTGGAGCACCTCATTAAAGATTTTTATTAAATGAGGGAGCGCGTCGATGTAGGAAGCATGCGTTCCTCCCCATGCTATTGGCACTAGTTGCGGTGGGAGCCTGTTTTTTAACATGGTATTCAAGCTTGCAGAGAAGAGTAAGTAACTTATTAATGAGGCAAACTGATACAGGTCGCATCTTTGACGTCGATCATACCAATTATCTAGCTGGTAGCCGTATAGCTGTTCTGGAGGAGCATATGCATAATCTCCTGCTATTTTATAAAGGTCATTGCTACTGTTTATGTCTCGCTTGCTTGCACGGCCCAGATCGCCAATTTTGGCTGTGGCACCCCCAAAAATCATTACATTGGAAGGCTTTAGGTCTTGATGAGCAATTTCGGCTCCGTGTAATTGTATTAGTCCTGACGCTACATCTCGCAAGTAATATAGTTTTACTGATAAATCGATATATTCAGAACTACCTATGTAATTCCTGACATCCCCGCCATCCGCCAATTCCATTATCATGTATGGAACTGCACTAATTTGCTCGCCAGGAAAAGGAGGTAGGTTTACTTGTCCGTGTGATAGTATTTTAACTATCCTTTTCATATTTTTATCGGCGCAGATCGAATGAAGCTTGGTTTCGAATTCATAAGCCTGCAAATGAGCTAAGAGCGTAGTAGTGAATGTTTCCCCAGCGGCTACCGCATTGTTAATAGGTGTTAATATATCAAATGCTTTCAAAAAAGCTTTTCGTTCACCGCTTGCAACTTCATATGAAACTGAAAAAAATCCGCCCGTGCCGCCGCTGCGACGCCCCGTAGGAATCATATTTCCTACCTGCCATCCACCTTCCAAGGCGGTGCCGCTTAGTCGTTCTGCTGGATTAACGTTAGCTATACTCATCATTAGCTCCCTAAGTATGGATCCGTGCGGAATTTCATTCTGTAATATTAGTGTTTTAGCAGGTTGCGTCGAAGAAGTGTCCCCTTCTAAATTAGTGGTGCTCCAGAACCTGTGGTCTGGAGCAGTTGGGTTGCGTATACATTATCATCTTCTAAAAGAGGAAGTTGGTTTTGTACTGACTGTCCAAGTGCGATGCGCTGTTCCTCTAAAAACGGGGCGCCCTTAACTCGGTCATAAAGTTTCAGAAGACGACTTTTAGCCCGTGCTATAACAATTTGATAATCCATGGGTTGGATAATGCAATTATCATTGTCTCGCCGAGCCTCTTTCTCGAAGGGGTCCACTTCGTTGCCCAAAACAAAGCACGTAACTCTTGTGGTTCTGCTAATCAACCCTTTTTTTATCAGCTCGCTCACATACTTCCAGCATTGAGCTTTTTCGTCTGTGCTGATCGCTATTCCTGGTTTTTTAAGCTCCACTACTACTAATTTGTCAATCCCTATCTCGCCGCCGTCGCTATCGTATGTTGGATAACAGTACGTACCCACGGTACTATCTGGAAGAATCGCAAAGTCCGGGCGATTCCTACTTCCCATATCGTCAGATTTAAACAGCTTTTGTATTACTTTTGTCATTCCTTCATTTGAGGTGAACTCGATTGTTTCATACTCGGGTCCGAAAATCCAAAGTCCTTGATGGAAAAGTGGCTGTAGATCTTGAACTTCTCTCGTGTTGGTGTCTAGAACTCTTTCTTTTAGTTCGTCAAGAAGTTTAAGGCGGATCTGTAACTCGTCTAATACTTCTTTAGCTAAATCTAGGCTCCAATCGTTGAGGATATTGTGTAGGCTGTCTAGTTGGTCAGGTTTTAACTCATGCAGTTTGCTTATCAATGAGTACTTGTTATCTGATTTTTCTAGGCTCACTAATATCTCGGAGATTTTTAGTAGATCTTTTTCTGAAAGGCTGGGACACTCTTCTTGGACTTTTGTAATTACCTTTTCCCAGCGCTCCTTCCGCAGAGGAGTTAAGTTGCTTATCTGAACGTTCTGCTTTTGCTTGATGCTGCTTAAGGTTTGGTCCCGCTTTTGTTGTGTTTGACCTAGAATGTGAGCTTTTATGAATTCAAAACTTGCGTCTCGAGCTTTATTAAAGTCTGGCGTGTCGTTGAAGCCTGTCCAGTCAGCCTTGATTGCATCTTGTTTGCTGAGGAAGTCTGCATCAATGATGAACGTGTGGCGTTTGGCTTCAGCAGATCTTCCGTCAATTATTTCGTCGAAACCATTATCTTTCCAGTTTGCCTCACCTACTAACCGACCATTCACATGCCAAGCCACGCCGTGCTGTTTTGTTGTTTTGTCGGATTCTATTGTATCTATTATTTTTATTTTGAGTGTTTTATCTTTTTCGAGATTGATTTCATTGACTGAGATATTTGTTTCGGGGATGTTGGAGAAGTCAACTTTTACGCCATTTACGTAACAAGAGAATGACGGGTCTGTCAAAAATCTCATGCCTATTTCAGACGAAATTGTATTTTCTGGAATTCTGGAAGGAGCCGCGTCGGATACAAAAATGCGAGTTCCATTAGGCTTTGAGGTTTTTTCTGACTTAAGTTTGTTTGTTCTGAAGGGTGTCGAGACGTTCTCTATAGTTACTTCGTACTGAATTAATATTCCATTGTTTATGGTTTCTACTACGTAACGCTCTCCAAAACAAAAGCCTGCGAACCTTCCTATCCCGTTTTTTCCAAAAACTGTGCGTTTTTTGTTATTAATAATTATATTGTCGCCTTGGGAAGAGATTCTATCGTACGCCAATGTTCTCCAACGAGAAATAAATTCTTCTTCGGACATCCCAGTGCCATTGTCGCTGATGGAGAAGTTTTGTTCATTTTTCGGAGTAGGCCAAATTATTTTGACTTCGCTTGCTCCTGCGTCCCATGAGTTTGCGATTAATTCGACAATAGCTACTTTAGGGTCGTACAGAATGTTTCGCCCAACAAATTTCTCTAAAAATTTTGGTCCAAATAAGCATGCCTGTTCCATTAGTTTCCTCCTTGAGTCCAATTGTCAGAAAAGCGGTGGGACATGATTTTTTCAATACTATGTCCTATATCCATAACCCTAAAGTCCTATTCAAGGGCCGCCAAATTGAAGCCAGTCGCATTTAGTTCTTGGAGAGAAGTAGGGCTTCACCCCGCATGGTTAAGATTGGGGGGGACGGCATAACGCTACTACAGACATGGCCGTTTGGACAGAGCCGTTTCATTGATGTGAATGCTTTTGGGTCGCATTGGCTTTTTTCGCTCTGAACAGGGGGCGCAGACGTTCTTCGTTTCGCTAATATTTAGCCCGGTCGCCTGAAGGCAGGAGGAAAGGTGAGGGCTGTCCCGTTTAGGCAGGCGTTGAAGTTTATGGCCACGAGTGCGGAGCGTCCGTGTTAGCAGTCGGGATCGTTTGGAAGAAAGGTCTCAGCCTGCAACAGAGCTGAACAATGGTGCGGAGGGCATATATTGATAACTAAAATTATCATTAAAATCAATTGGATGATTAAGTGGAAAAGGGGGGGTGGCAGCGACACCTCCCCCCTATCTTTATCCCGAAACGACAGCCGTCACGGACCGTCTAACCACAGCTATCCAACCCCGCCCACACTAGCCACAACCCCAATTCACGCTTACCATCCCACCACCTCGTATTACCGCGGCTGCTGAACCCGGTACTCACGAGGAAACAACCATGGAAAGAACCCGCAGCTGGAGACGCGCGCAATCGCGCAAGCACAATGGGCGCGAAGCGATTAGCCCGCAGGACCCCAAACCAGAAAAGAACTGGAAGCTGATCTACACCCGTGCCGACAAGCTGCACCGGGCGCGTCAGCTCTGTATGAGCTATCCCATCCGCACCACCCGCCAACTGTTGGATCAAGAGTGACTAATCTCCTGTTCGTTTGCAGTCGTAACCAATGGCGCAGCCCTACCGGGGAGGCGATCTGGCGTCGACGTCCTGGTTTCAGTGCTCGTTCGGCGGGCACCAGCCCGAACGCACGCAAGCCTATCGGCCCAGCGGATATCCGTTGGGCCGATATCATTTTTGTGATGGAGCGCAAGCACGAGCATCGTCTACGGGCAGAGTACGCTCGGCTGCTTGAGCACAAGCAGCTGCATGTTCTGGATATTCCCGATGACTATCGCTTCATGGATCCTGAGCTGGTGGACATGCTTGAGCTGGCGGTGACGCCGTACCTGTGTATTTGAGCATTTAGGACAATCTTCACGATCCGCCCTTTCCTCAATGGCTAGGCGAAACGATCAGGCTCACAGGGAGCTCACCCGCAATCTCCGATAACTCCGTTTGCAATGCCACGGTGTTCTTAACAAGGCCGCGAGGGTCATAGACGAAAAAGATGATTGCATGGCATTCGGGATGGGCACGATAGCGTGCGATATCCAGGATCAGCTCGTCGGCTAGCGATCTTGCGGTCATACCGTCGCGCGTCATCTTGAGTTCAATAAAGAGCCCATGCTCAGGCAGGAAGAAGTCTGTGCGGGTGCCGCCTGCTGCCATGCTCGGGGACGGCTCTTCAGACTTTACGTTATCGAACTGCAATCTTAGCAACGCGTTGACCAGAAACTGGACGTCGTATTCATCGTCAAGCTGAACTCCCTTTCGGCCGCGCGGGCGGTGTTCCAAGTCTTTCGCAAAACGGTGAAAACGCAGCAGCATGCGCTCGATGATCTGGTCGGCTCGCTCTTCGGTAACGGGGAGGGCGGGCATATCAAAGGAGAAATGCTCCTGGAGTATCTGTTCCTCAAACCTGCGCTGCGCTTTTGGTGGTCTTTGGAAAATGACGCAGGTTGCTATCCCAATCAAAAACAGTTCGATGGTCAGAAACATAACCAGATAGCCTGTGACGACTGTCACTTTGTACTGGCCATCAAGCTTGTATTTGTTGCCTCCTCCTTGCCTGGGCTCGTCTCGTGGTACCAACTGCAGGTTGAAAGTGACCGTTACGCCGCCAATTCGGTGAACACCTTGTAAACCGCGCAGCGAGTCCAGGCCAATCTCGCCCCGGTTGTAGAGGTCGAGCAGAGCAAATATTTCCCGGGTTGCCTGTTGATACTCTTCGCTATTGATCACCTCAAGCACTGCGGGATTGGTAAGCCCCGAGTCCTCAAACCGTGGGGCTATCCAGGAGCAGTAGGTGAGGATGGGCATGAACACCAATATGGTGAAGCCGACCTTGGCGAACATGCGCCAGCGCCGGTTCTCCATCACTAACTCGCCCAGCGTGTCGTTTTCGCGACTTCTAACAAAAAATGCAGAGATCCATTTCAGCAAAACGTATTTCTCCAAGATGTTCGGTTGCGCCAGGTCTTGCAGGTTTACTGGATATCTTTCAGGTAATCCCTAAGAGTTAGAAGCGGATCCCGAAGCTCCGCTATCGTCTGGGTAGCGCTGAAGTCAGTCGCCAACCGGCCCAGTTCCCGTCCCAAAGCGGTGTTGCTGCCCCCAATTGCCTCCAGCGCCAAGTCCAAGCAGTGCTTCACTTTCGCCTGGATAGCTTGGATGTCTTCTCTGCGCACCAACAACCCAAACACTTCCCGCTCATAGTCCGCCATCAGGTGGTCATCCCGCAAAATCGGACTATGCCCCTCCGTCTCATAAGCCAGCTTCAGCGAGTAAAGAGCGACCGTTTCCAGTAGCAATTCCATGGAGTGAAATCCTTTGTCAGCGGGTGAGGAGGGGTGGTGGATCAACAGGGCGTCGTAAGGCGGAGCATCGGTGGGGGCTGTGACATTTTTGTGAGCGCTTTGCGCTCAAGCGGGAGTAAGCTCCCTCGCCACAGGTTCCTATTAGCCACAGATTCTTCCTTGCCAGAGGTTTGGTGGTTGGGGCCGCTTCGCGGCCCAGCGGGGATAAATCCCCTCGCCACAAATGGATCGGGTGACTTTCCTGCAGACGAAAAAAAAGACCTTGAATTTCAAGGTCTTTCTTTAAGATGGTGCCCCGAGGGAGACTCGAACTCCCACTCCTTTCGAAAACGGATTTTGAATCCGCCGCGTCTACCAATTCCGCCATCAGGGCTCAATGGCGGCGAAGTATAGAGAGGTGCCTACCGTTGGTCAATCACGTTTCATGGTGAATTTTTGATATTTCCGCTAGACTTTCCGGCCCTGCTAGACGAACCCCATCATGCGTGTTGCTGACTTTACCTTCGAACTCCCGGATTCGCTGATCGCTCGCCACCCTCTGGCCGAGCGTCGCGCCAGTCGACTGTTGACCCTGGACGGGGTCAGCGGTGCCATGGCTCACCGTCAATTCACTGATTTGCTTGAGCATTTGCGCCCGGGCGATTTGATGGTGTTCAACAATACCCGGGTGATTCCGGCGCGGTTGTTTGGCCAGAAGGCCTCCGGCGGCAAGCTGGAGATTCTGGTGGAGCGGGTGCTGGACAGTCATCGTGTGCTGGCCCATGTGCGCTCCAGCAAATCGCCCAAGCCGGGTTCGTCGATCCTCATCGACGGTGGCGGCGAGGCGGTGATGGTGGCGCGGCATGATGCGTTGTTCGAGCTGGAATTTGCCGAAGAGGTGTTGCCGCTGCTCGACCGTGTCGGGCACATGCCGTTGCCTCCTTATATAGACCGCCCGGACGAAGGTTCGGACCGCGAGCGTTATCAGACCGTGTACGCCGAGCGCCTGGGGGCGGTGGCGGCGCCGACGGCGGGGTTGCATTTCGATCAGCCGTTGCTGGAGGCGATTGCCGCCAAGGGTGTGGAGACCGCGTTCGTGACGCTGCACGTTGGCGCTGGCACGTTCCAGCCGGTGCGGGTCGAGCGTATCGAAGACCACCACATGCACAACGAATGGCTGGAAGTGAGCCAGGAAGTGGTCGATGCCGTGGCGGCCTGTCGCGCGCGCGGCGGGCGGGTGGTGGCGGTGGGGACCACCAGTGTGCGGTCCCTGGAAAGCGCTGCTCGCGATGGTGTGCTCAAGCCGTTCAGCGGCGACACCGATATCTTTATCTACCCGGGCCGGCCGTTCCATGTGGTCGATGCCCTGGTCACCAACTTTCATTTGCCCGAGTCCACGCTGTTGATGCTGGTTTCGGCGTTCGCCGGTTATCCCGAAGCCATGGCCGCCTACAAGGCCGCCGTCGAGCATGGATACCGCTTTTTCAGCTACGGTGATGCGATGTTCATCACCCGTAACCCCGCGCCACGCGGACCCGAGGAAACAGTATGAGTCGCACCTGTCGCATGTCCTTCGAGTTGCTCGCCACCGATGGCAAGGCTCGTCGCGGTCGTCTGACCTTCCCCCGCGGTACCGTGGAGACCCCGGCGTTCATGCCAGTGGGCACCTACGGCACGGTCAAGGGCATGTTGCCGCGTGACATCGAGGCGATTGGCGCGGAAATCATCCTCGGCAACACCTTCCACCTGTGGCTGCGCCCGGGCATGGAAGTGATCAAGGCCCACGGCGACCTGCACGATTTCATGCAGTGGAAAGGCCCGATCCTGACCGACTCCGGCGGTTTCCAGGTGTTCAGCCTGGGCGCGATGCGCAAGATCAAGGAGGAGGGCGTGACCTTCGCCTCTCCGGTGGACGGTTCCAAGGTGTTCATGGGCCCGGAAGAGTCGATGCAGGTGCAGCGCGACCTGGGCTCGGACATCGTGATGATCTTCGACGAATGCACACCGTACCCGGCCGATGAAGACGTGGCGCGGGTGTCCATGGAGCTGTCGTTGCGCTGGGCCCAGCGTTCGAAGAATGCCCATGGCGAAAACACCGCGGCGTTGTTCGGCATCGTCCAGGGCGGCATGCACCGCGACCTGCGCATGCGCTCCCTCGAAGGCCTGGACAAGATCGGCTTCGACGGCCTGGCCATCGGCGGTTTGTCGGTGGGCGAACCGAAGCACGAGATGATTAAGGTGCTGGATTACCTGCCAGGCGAAATGCCCGCTGACAAACCTCGTTACCTTATGGGCGTTGGCAAACCGGAAGATCTGGTTGAGGGTGTGCGCCGCGGGGTGGACATGTTCGATTGCGTGATGCCAACCCGTAATGCCCGCAATGGGCATCTGTTCATCGACACCGGTGTGCTGAAGATCCGTAACGCGTTCCATCGCCATGATGATTCGCCGCTGGATCCGACCTGCGATTGCTACACCTGCCAGAACTTCTCCCGCGCTTATCTGCATCATTTGGACAAGTGCGGCGAAATGCTCGGCAGTATGCTCAATACCATCCACAATTTGCGCCATTATCAGGTGCTTATGGCTGGT
The DNA here is from genome assembly GCF_900100025.1 of Pseudomonas sp. NFACC56-3. Lineage (NCBI taxonomy): Bacteria > Pseudomonadati > Pseudomonadota > Gammaproteobacteria > Pseudomonadales > Pseudomonadaceae > Pseudomonas > Pseudomonas sp. NFACC56-3. The sequence goes on from NZ_FMTK01000023.1 coordinate 28,089, forward strand.
TTGCGCGAGGCTATCCAACAGGGTACATTGGCCGCCTTTGTCGAGGCCTTCTATGCCAAGCGCGGGTTGCCTGTTCCGCCTTTGGACTGAGTTTTCCGATCCCTAGATTCAATACTTGCAACTGGAGTGCTAAATGAGCTTTTTTATCTCTAACGCCATGGCTGATGCCGCTGCACCTGCTGCTGCCGGCCCTATGGGTGGCGGTTTCGAGTGGATTTTCCTGGTCGGCTTCCTGGTCATCTTCTACCTGATGATCTGGCGTCCACAGGCCAAGCGCGCCAAAGAGCAGAAGAACCTGCTGAGCAGCTTGCAGAAGGGCGATGAAGTGGTTACCACCGGCGGTATCGCTGGCAAGATCACCAAAGTGGCCGATGACTTCGTGGTACTGGAAGTGTCCGACACTGTTGAAATGAAGTTCCAGAAGGGCGCCATCGCGGCCACGCTGCCAAAAGGCACGCTGAAAGCGATCTAAGTAACAACTTCTATTCAATCGACGGGGCGCGCAAGGCGCCCCGCGTCATAAGCGGGCGGCGTGATGCTGAACAAATACCCTCTGTGGAAATATGTACTGATCCTGGCGGTGCTGGCGGTCGGTCTGATTTATTCCGCTCCCAATCTATACCCGGATGACCCGGCCATTCAGGTCAGTGGCGCAAGCACTGCGCTGCAGGTCACCCAGGCCGATCTGGACCGTGCGAGCGCTGCGCTCAAGGCGGCCAATATCGAGGTCAAGGCTGCGTCCATCGCCGAAAACGGCAAGGGCGGCCTGTTGCGCCTGACCAAGGCGGAAGACCAACTGCCGGCCAAGGACGTGGTGCGCAAGGCCATGGGCGACGATTACGTTGTAGCCCTGAACCTGGCCCAGACCACCCCGCAATGGTTGCGCAAGCTTGGCGCGCACCCGATGAAGCTGGGCCTGGACTTGTCCGGCGGTGTGCACTTCCTGCTGGAAGTGGACATGGAAAAAGCCCTCGACGCGCGGATGAAAGTCTACGAAGGCGACGTCAAGAGCCTGTTGCGCAAAGAGCGCCTGCGCTATCGCAGCCTGCCGCAGCTCGACGGTGCCATCCAGCTGGGCTTCAGCGATGAAGATACTCGCGAGCAGGCCCGTGCGCTGATCCGCAAGAACTTCAACGATTTCGACATAGTGCCGGCCGACCTCAATGGTCAGGCGGTGCTGCGTCTGGCGATGACCCCGGCCAAGCTGGCGGAAATCCGCGAATACTCCATCAAGCAGAACTTGACCACGGTGCGTAACCGCGTCAACGAGCTGGGTGTGGCCGAGCCGATCGTCCAGCGCCAGGGCGCCAACCGCATCGTGGTTGAGCTGCCGGGCGTGCAGGACACGGCCGAAGCCAAGCGTATCCTCGGCAAGACCGCCAACCTGGAATTCCGCCTGGCCGCTGAGCCGGGTGCGTCCAAGGCTACCTCCGAGAGCTTCGAGTTCCGTGAGGGCGGTCGTCCGGCGGCGCAGATCGAGCGTGGCCTGATCATCACCGGTGACCAGGTGACCGACGCCCAGGCGGGCTTCGACGAACAGGGTCGCCCACAGGTGAACATTCGCCTGGACGGCCACGGTGGCGAACTGATGAGCCGCGCCACGCGCAGCAACGTCGGTCGCAGCATGGCGGTGATCTTCATCGAGCAGAAGCCGACCACCACCTACACCAGGCAAGTGGTCGATGGTGTCGAGAAAGACGTCGCGGTGCAGACCTTCAAGGAAGAGAAGAAGATCATCAGCCTGGCGACCATCCAGTCGCCACTGGGCAGCCAGTTCCGTATCACCGGCTTGAACGGCCAGGGTGAATCCTCGGAACTGGCCCTGCTGCTGCGTGCCGGTGGCCTGGCCGCGCCGATGTACTTCGCTGAAGAGCGCACCATTGGCCCGAGCCTGGGGGCCGACAACATCACCAAGGGTATCGACGCATCCCTGTGGGGCATGCTGTTCGTGTCGCTGTTCATCATCGCCATCTACCGCTTCTTCGGCATCATCGCCACCGTCGCGCTGGCGGTGAACATGGTGATGCTGCTGGCGCTGATGTCGCTGCTGGGGGCTACGCTGACCCTGCCGGGTATTGCCGGTATCGTCTTGACCATGGGCATGGCGGTGGACGCCAACGTGCTGATCTTCTCGCGGATACGTGAAGAGATCGCCGCGGGCATGACGATTCAACGGGCGATCAACGAAGGCTTCGGCCGGGCATTCACCGCGATCCTCGACGCCAACCTGACCACGTTGCTGGTGGGCGGGATTCTCTTCGCCATGGGCACCGGCCCGGTCAAGGGCTTCGCAGTGACCATGTCCCTCGGGATCTTTACCTCGATGTTCACGGCCATCATGGTGACCCGCGCAATGGTCAACCTGATCTTTGGCGGTCGTGACTTCAAGAAGTTGTGGATTTAAGGGGCTGCCATGTTACGTACAATCAACTTCATGGGCGTTCGCAACGTTGCGTTCGGCGTCACATTGTTCCTTACCGTACTGGCGTTGTTCAGCTGGGCCACCAAGGGGCTGAACTACGGCCTGGACTTCACTGGCGGTACGCTCATCGAGCTGACCTACGAGCGTCCGGCCGACGTCACCAAGGTGCGTGAGCAACTGGCGACGTCGGGCTACAGCGATGCCATCGTGCAGAGCTTCGGTGCGACCACGGACCTGTTGGTGCGCATGCCGGGTGAAGACCCACAGCTGGGCCACCAGGTGGCCGAGGCCTTGCAGAAGGCCGGCGGCGACAACCCGGCCCAGGTCAAGCGCGTCGAGTTCGTCGGCCCGCAGGTGGGTGAGGAACTGCGCGACCAGGGCGGCCTCGGCATGCTGATGGCGCTGGGCGGCATCCTGATCTACCTGGCCTTCCGCTTTCAGTGGAAGTTCGCGGTGGGCGCGATTGTCTCGCTGATCCACGACGTGATCGTGACCGTGGGCATCCTGTCGTTCTTCCAGATCACCTTCGACCTGACGGTGCTGGCGGCGGTGCTGGCGATCATCGGTTACTCCCTCAACGACACCATCGTGGTGTTCGACCGGGTGCGTGAGAACTTCCGCGTGCTGCGCAAGGCGTCCTTGATCGAGAACATCAACATCTCGACCACCCAGACGCTGCTGCGGACCATGGCGACGTCGATCTCCACCTTGCTGGCGATTGCGGCGCTGCTGATCTTTGGTGGCGACAACCTGTTCGGTTTCTCCATCGCGCTGTTTGTCGGTGTATTGGCGGGTACCTACTCGTCGATCTACATCGCCAACGTGGTGCTGATCTGGCTGAACCTGAGCACCGAGGACCTGATTCCTCCAGCGGCCACCGAAACGGAAGTGGACGACCGCCCATAAGGCTCGTCGCCCCGCCCGTCACCGCCGAAAAGGCGCGAGTTGAACTCGCGCCTTTTTTTGTGCTCCAAGGCTGGGAGAAGCGCGGATTAATCCGCTTGTAATGGCCTGGAGGTTCAAGTGAACAAATCGATGCTGGTTGGTGCGGTATTGGGTGCTGTCGGTGTGACTGCCGGTGGTGCGGTCGCGACCTACAGCTTGGTAAAGAGTGGCCCTGAGTATGCGCAAGTACTGGCCGTGGAACCGGTCAAGACCCAAATCAAGACCCCACGTGAAGTGTGCAAGGACGTCACCGTGACTCGGCAGAAGCCGGTTCAGGACCAACACCAGATCGCCGGCACCGTGATCGGCGCTCTGGCCGGTGGCCTGCTGGGTAACCAGGTCGGCGGCGGCACCGGCAAGAAAATCGCTACCGTGGCCGGTGCGGCCGGTGGTGGTTATGCCGGTAACAAGATTCAGGAAGGCATGCAAGAGCGCGACACCTACACCACCACCCAGACGCGCTGCAACACGGTCAATGACATCAGCGACAAGGTTGTAGGCTACGACGTTCGCTACATGCTCGACGGCAAAGAAGGCAAAGTCCGCATGGACCGCGACCCGGGCAACCAGATCCCGGTGAGCAAGGAAGGCCAACTCATCCTCGGTCAGAACGCACCGGCTCAGTGACCTGAGCATTCAAAAGGAAGCACCCTTCGGGGTGCTTTTTTTGTGCCCATGATTCCATAGCTCACCACCAACCCCTTGTGGGAGCGAGCTTGCTCGCGATACCGGTGGATCGGCTTGCATGGTTGGTGAATGTACTACCGCCATCGCGAGCAAGCTCGCTCCCACAGTGGATCTCCAGTGGATATAAACCTGTGCCAATCCCAATTCCCCTGGACTGACCCCAAAAGTCAGATTGGTGTGGGGCAGTCCACCCTGTGGGAGCGAGCTTGCTCGCGATAGCGATGGATCAGCCTGCATCCATGTTCAGGGTGACATTCATTGTGGCGAGGGAGCTTGCTCCCGCTGGGCTGCGCAGCAGACCTTGTTGTGAGCGCTTCGCACTCAAGCGGGAGCAAGCTCCCTCGCCACGGATGTGTTCATGCCTGAGTGGGTGGTGCTCACTAGGGGAGATATCAGCAGGCATAAAAAAAGCACCCCGAAAGGTGCTTTTTTCTCTAACCGAAGCTTAGCGTTTCAGCGAAGCCGGCAAGTGCGGCTGGATAGCAGTCAGCACAGCCTTGAAGCATTTGGTGTTGCCGGCAACGATGTGGCCTTTTTCAAGGAAGTCGTGGCCGCCGGTGAAATCGCTCACCAAACCACCGGCTTCCTGGATCAGCAGGGCGCCCGCTGCCATGTCCCATTCGGACAGGCCCGATTCCCAGAACGCATCGAAACGACCAGCAGCCACATAAGCCAGGTCCAGGCTCGCAGCGCCGGCGCGGCGGATGCCGGCGGTTTGGCCGACCAGGGCGCGGAACATGCCCAGGTAGTTGTCCAGGTTGTCCATCTGGTCATCACGGAACGGGAAGCCGGTACCCAGCAGGGCGCCGTCCAGGCTGGTGCGACCGCTGACGCGCAGGCGACGACCGTTCAGTTGGGCGCCACGGCCACGGCTGGCGGTGAATTCTTCCTGGCGAACCGGGTCCAGCACGACAGCGTGTTCCAGGCGGCCACGGTATTTGCAGGCGATGCTGACAGCGAAATGAGGAATGCCGCGCAAGAAGTTGGTGGTGCCGTCCAGCGGATCGATGATCCACAGGTACTCTTCGCCTTCGATGCCAGTACCGGCGTGCATGCCGGTCTCTTCACCGAGGATGGAGTGGTTCGGGTAAGCCTTGCGCAGGGCGTCGACGATCTTTTGCTCGGCGGCGCGATCGACCTCGGACACGTAGTCCTTGGCGTCTTTTTCATCGACCTTGATGGTATCCAGGCGCTCGATGGAGCGGAAGATCAGTTCACTGGCGCTGCGGGCGGCGCGCAGCGCGATATTCAGCATGGGCTGCATGGATGTGTCACCTAAGGTTGTTAAAGAAAGCCGCGCATTCTATCAGAAAGTTTTATCAGGAGAAGGTTGGTGTTCGCTTTCATAGCTTAACGGTAGGTGCTTCTGTAAGATTTGCTCCCTTTATCGTGTTCGAGAGCGCCTCCCTTGTTGCAGAACATTCGTGTCGTCCTGGTCAATACCAGCCATCCGGGTAACATCGGCGGAGCTGCGCGGGCCATGAAGAACATGGGCCTGTCGCGCCTGGTGCTGGTCGAGCCGCGCTTGTTTCCCCATCACGAAGCCGACGCCCGGGCCTCCGGCGCCGGTGACATCCTGGCCAACGCGCAAGTCGTCGCCACCCTCGAGGATGCCCTGGTGGGTTGCAACCTGGTGCTCGGCACCAGCGCCCGCGACCGGCGTATTCCCTGGCCGCTGCTCGATCCCCGCGAATGCGGCACCAAAGTGGTCGAGGAGGCCGCGCAAGGCTTTGAAATCGCCCTGGTGTTCGGTCGTGAAGACTCCGGCCTGACCAACGACGAGCTGCAGCGATGTCACTTTCACGTGCATATCCCTTCCGACCCCGAGTTCAGTTCCTTGAACCTGGGGGCGGCGGTGCAGGTGTTGAGTTATGAAGTGCGCATGGCTTGGCTGGCAGCCGAAGGCAAGCCCAGCAAAGTCGAAAAAACCGAGGTCACGTCGCCGCGCAGTGAGACACTGGCGACCATGGACGAGTTGGAACGATTCTATGAGCACCTGGAGCAGACCCTGGTGGACATCGAGTTCCTCGACCCGGAAAAGCCGCGGCACTTGATGGCGCGCCTGCGTCGGTTGTACGGACGAAGCTCGGTCAGCCGGGCGGAGATGAATATATTGCGCGGCATCCTCACGGAAACCCAGAAGGCGGCCCGTGGCGAGCTGATTAAGCGGAAGAAATAAAATGTTCGAACGTTTGCGTGAAGATATCCAAAGTGTTTTCCATCGTGACCCGGCGGCGCGCAATGCCTTTGAAGTGCTGACCTGCTACCCGGGCATGCACGCCATCTGGATCCACCGCCTGTCCGGCGCCTTGTGGAACTTGGGCTGGAAGTGGCTGGCACGGCTGGTCTCGAACTTCGGCCGCTGGCTGACCGGGATCGAGATCCACCCGGGCGCCAAGGTCGGCCGTCGGTTCTTCATCGACCACGGCATGGGCATCGTCATCGGCGAAACCGCCGAGATCGGCGACGACGTGACCCTGTACCAGGGCGTGACCCTCGGCGGCACCAGTTGGAACAAAGGCAAGCGTCACCCAACCCTGGAAGACGGCGTGGTGGTCGGTGCCGGCGCCAAGGTGCTCGGGCCGTTCACGGTGGGGGCGGGGGCGAAAGTCGGCTCCAACGCCGTGGTGACCAAGGCCGTGCCGCCGGGTGCGACGGTGGTGGGGATCCCTGGACGGATCATCGTCAAGTCCGATGAGGAGCAGGATGCTCGCCGCAAGGCCATGGCCGAGAAGATCGGCTTCGACGCCTACGGTGTCGGCGAAGACATGCCCGACCCGGTCGCCCGGGCCATCAACCAGTTGCTCGATCATCTGCAGGCCGTCGATGGGCGCCTGGAGGGGATGTGCGGGGCCCTGAAGGACCTGGGCAGTAATTACTGTGCCAAGGACCTGCCTGAACTGCGCGAGGAAGACTTCGCGTGTGTGAAGGACAAGGATGAGAGCCAGGCCAGCTGAAACCCTGCTGGCCTCATCGCGAGCAAGCTCGCTCCCACAGATGATCGTTGGTGTACAGAAATTGTGCATCCACCAAAGCCCCTCTGTGGGAGCGAGCTTGCTCGCGATAAACGACAGCGCGGTATCACTGGTCGCCGCCAACCAGCCTTTGCTATCATGCGCGCGCTCTTTCGCGGGTAAACCCGAGTAACCCACTAGGTCTTATACTTGACTTAAATACTCGGGAATTGCATACTCGCCCCCATTCCGAACTCCGTGGTAATTGTCCATGCGACTGACTACAAAAGGCCGATACGCCGTGACCGCAATGCTGGATCTGGCATTGCATGCGCAGCACGGGCCGGTGTCCCTGGCCGATATCTCCGAGCGCCAGGGCATTTCCCTGTCTTACCTCGAACAGCTGTTCGCCAAGCTGCGCCGCAGCAACCTGGTGTCCAGCGTTCGCGGCCCCGGCGGCGGCTACCAGCTGTCGCGGGACATGCAAGGCATCCAGGTCGCCCAGGTGATCGATGCGGTGAACGAATCGGTCGACGCGACCAAGTGCCAGGGCCTTGGCGACTGCCATGGCGGCGATACTTGCCTGACCCACCACTTGTGGTGCGACCTGAGCCTGCAGATTCACGAATTTCTAAGCGGTATCAGCTTGGCTGACCTTGTAACTCGCCGTGAGGTGCAAGAAGTAGCCCAGCGTCAGGACCAGCGCCGTTGCAATAGCAAGGCGCCGCACCTGGACAAGATTGAAGCGTCCGCCGTCGAATGACTGCCGCAGAGCACGCGGAACGCCAGCCAGCCTGATTTAGGAGAGAGTCCATGAAATTGCCGATTTACCTTGATTACTCTGCGACCACCCCGGTTGATCCGCGTGTTGCGCAAAAAATGAGTGAATGCCTGCTGGTCGACGGAAACTTCGGTAACCCGGCGTCCCGTTCCCACGTGTTTGGCTGGAAGGCTGAAGAGTCGGTCGAAAACGCCCGTCGCCAGGTCGCTGACCTGGTCAATGCCGACCCGCGTGAAATCGTCTGGACCTCCGGTGCCACTGAGTCCGACAACCTGGCAATCAAGGGTGTCGCGCACTTCTACCACACCAAGGGCAAGCACCTGATCACCTCCAAGATCGAGCACAAGGCTGTCCTGGACACCATGCGCCAACTGGAGCGTGAAGGCTTCGAAGTCACCTACATCGAGCCTGGTGAAGACGGCATCATCACCCCGGCCATGGTCGAAGCCGCCCTGCGCGACGACACCATCCTGGTTTCGATCATGCACGTGAACAACGAAATCGGCACCGTCAACGACATCGCGGCCATCGGCGAGCTGACCCGCTCCAAGGGTGTCCTGTTCCACGTCGACGCGGCCCAGTCCACCGGCAAGGTCGACATCGACCTGTCCAAGCTGAAAGTCGACCTGATGTCGTTCTCGGCCCACAAGACCTACGGCCCTAAAGGCATCGGCGCCCTGTACGTCAGCCGCAAGCCGCGTGTTCGCCTCGAAGCGACCATGCACGGCGGCGGTCACGAGCGCGGCATGCGTTCCGGTACCTTGGCGACCCACCAGATCGTCGGCATGGGCGAAGCCTTCCGCGTCGCCAAGGAAGACATGGCCGCCGAGAACGTACGCATCAAGGCCCTGAGCGATCGCTTCTTCAAGCAGGTCGAGCACCTCGAAGAACTCTACGTCAACGGCAGCCTGACCGCCCGCGTACCGCACAACCTGAACCTGAGCTTCAACTACGTTGAAGGCGAGTCGCTGATCATGGCGCTCAAGGATCTGGCCGTGTCGTCCGGTTCGGCGTGCACCTCGGCGTCCCTGGAGCCTTCGTACGTACTGCGCGCCTTGGGCCGCAACGACGAACTGGCCCACAGCTCCATTCGCTTTACCTTCGGCCGTTTCACCACCGAAGAAGAAATCGATTACGCCGCGCAGAAAGTCTGCGAGGCCGTTACCAAGCTGCGCGCTCTGTCGCCGCTGTGGGACATGTACAAAGACGGCGTCGACATTTCGAAAATCGAGTGGGCGGCGCACTGAAGAAGTCGCCACCAGAGCGACTCACTGATGAGGATTGAAGCAAATGGCATATAGCGAAAAGGTCATCGACCACTACGAGAACCCGCGCAACGTCGGCAAGATGGACGCGCAGGATCCTGATGTCGGCACCGGCATGGTCGGCGCGCCGGCGTGCGGCGACGTGATGCGTCTGCAGATCAAGGTCAACGAGCAGGGCATCATCGAAGATGCCAAGTTCAAGACCTACGGCTGCGGTTCGGCCATTGCGTCCAGCTCTCTGGCCACCGAGTGGATGAAGGGCAAGACCCTCGATGAAGCCGAAACCATCAAGAACACCCAGCTGGCCGAAGAACTGGCCCTGCCGCCAGTGAAGATCCACTGCTCGGTACTCGCCGAAGACGCCATCAAGGCCGCCGTTCGCGATTACAAGCAGAAGAAAGGCTTGATCTGATCCGCGTTACGGTAAGGAGTTTTCCATGGCTATCCAGATGACAGAAGCGGCAGCTAAGCATGTGCAGCGTTCCCTCGCGGGGCGCGGCAAGGGCGAGGGTATCCGCCTGGGTGTTCGCACCACGGGCTGCTCTGGCCTTGCCTATGTGCTGGAATTCGTCGACGAAGTGGGCGAAGACGATCAGGTATTCGAAAGTCATGGTCAGAAAGTGATCATCGACCCGAAAAGCCTGACGTACCTGGACGGCACCGAACTGGATTTCGTCAAGGAAGGGTTGAACGAAGGCTTCAAGTTCAACAACCCCAACGTGCGCGGTGAATGTGGCTGCGGCGAAAGCTTCAACATCTGAGGCGGCTTGTGGGTACTCCTTGTCATTTTGCGTTGTTCCAGATGCAGCCTGCGTTCCAGCTGGATCTCGAGCAGTTGTCCGCGCGTTATCTTGAATTGGCCCGTGGCGTCCATCCCGACCGCTTTGCCGATGCCTCCGAGGCGGAGCAGCGGCGGGCGCTCGAGCAGTCGGCGAACCTCAACGAGGCTTACCAGACGCTCAAGAGTCCTGCCAAGCGCGCGCGTTACCTGCTCGCCATCAGCGGCCATGAGTTGCCGCTGGAGGTCACGGTTCACGATCCCGAGTTTCTTTTGCAGCAGATGCAGTGGCGCGAAGAGCTCGAGGACCTGCAGGACAGCGCCGACCTGGCCGGTGTCGCGGTATTCAAGCGGCGCTTGAAAGACGCCCAGCAAACACTGAACGAAAGCTTCGCAGCCTGCTGGAACGATGCCGCGCAACGCGAACAGGCCGAACGCCTGATGCGGCGTATGCAGTTCCTCGACAAGCTCACCTACGAAGTGCGCCAGCTAGAAGAGCGCCTCGACGATTAACCCAGTGCCGCTCCGGTCGCACGCCTGATTACAGATAAGTCCTGATTACGATGGCCCTACTGCAGATCGCCGAACCCGGCCAAAGTCCACAACCGCACCAGCGTCGCCTGGCTGTCGGGATCGACTTGGGTACCACCAATTCCCTGGTCGCTGCCTTGCGCAGCGGTCTTTCCGAGCCGCTGGCCGATGAGCAGGGGCAGGTGATCCTGCCGTCCGCCGTGCGTTATCACGCCGACCGCGTCGAAGTGGGCGAGTCGGCCAAGCTGGCCGCCGCCACCGACCCTCTGAACACCATTGTCTCGGTCAAGCGCTTGATGGGTCGTGGTCTGTCCGACGTCAAGCAATTGGGCGACCAGCTGCCGTACCGCTTCGTCGGTGGCGAATCCCACATGCCGTTCATCGAAACCGTGCAGGGCCCGAAAAGCCCGGTCGAGGTTTCCGCCGACATCCTCAAGGTCCTGCGCCAGCGTGCCGAAGCGGCGTTGGGCGGTGAACTGGTGGGCGCAGTCATCACCGTCCCGGCCTATTTCGACGACGCCCAGCGCCAAGCCACCAAGGACGCCGCCAAGCTGGCCGGCCTGAACGTGCTGCGCCTGCTCAACGAGCCGACTGCCGCTGCCGTGGCATACGGCCTGGACCAGCACGCCGAAGGCCTGGTCGCGATCTACGACCTGGGCGGCGGTACATTCGATATTTCGATCCTGCGCCTGACCGGCGGTGTTTTCGAAGTCCTGGCCACCGGTGGCGACAGTGCCCTGGGCGGCGATGACTTCGACCACGCCATCGCCGGCTGGATCATCGAGCAAGCCGGCTTGTCCGCCGACCTCGACCCGGGTGCGCAACGCCAGCTGCTGCAAACCGCTTGCGCCGCCAAGGAAGCCTTGACCGACGCCGCCACCGTTGAAGTCGCTTATGGCGACTGGAAAGCCGCGCTGACCCGCGAAGCCTTCGATGCCCTGATCGAGCCCATGGTTGCCCGCAGTCTCAAGGCCTGCCGCCGTGCCGTGCGCGATTCCGGCATCGAGTTCGAAGACGTCAAGGCCGTGGTCATGGTGGGCGGTTCGACCCGCGTGCCGCGGGTTCGCGAAGCCGTTGCCGAGGCCTTTGGCCGCCAGCCGCTGACTGAAATCGACCCGGACCAGGTGGTCGCCATCGGCGCCGCGATCCAGGCCGATACCCTGGCCGGCAACAAGCGCGACGGCGGCGAACTGCTGTTGCTCGACGTGATTCCGTTGTCCCTGGGGCTGGAAACCATGGGCGGCCTGATGGAAAAGGTGATTCCACGCAACACCACCATCCCGGTTGCCCGCGCCCAGGACTTCACCACCTATAAAGACGGTCAGTCGGCCATGATGGTCCACGTGCTGCAAGGCGAGCGTGAGCTGATCAGCGACTGCCGTTCCCTGGCCCGCTTCGAATTGCGCGGTATCCCGCCGATGGTGGCCGGTGCGGCGAAGATCCGCGTGACCTTCCAGGTCGATGCCGACGGTTTGCTCAACGTTTCCGCCCGCGAACTGGCTTCGGGCGTGGAAGCGAGCATCCAGGTCAAGCCGTCCTATGGCCTGACCGACGGCGAAATCGCCAAGATGCTCAAGGATTCCTTCCAGCACGCCAGCGACGACAAGGTGGCACGTGTGCTGCGCGAGCAGCAGGTCGACGCCCAGCGCCTGATCGAAGCCGTGCAAGGTGCCCTTGAAGCCGACGGCGACCGTTTGCTCGACGCTGAAGAGCGCATGGTCATCGAGCTGCAGATGCAGGAATTGTCCGAATTGATCAAAGGCACCGATGGTTATGCCATCGAGCAGCAGACCAAGCGTCTGTCGCAAGTCACCGATGCCTTTGCTGCCCGCCGCCTGGACTCGACGGTGAAAGCCGCCCTGGCGGGGCGCAACCTGAATGAAATCGAGGAATAACTGATGCCGCAGATCATTTTTCTGCCACACGCCGAGCATTGCCCGGACGGTATGGTGGTAGAGGCCGAAACCGGCAAGTCCCTGCTTGAAGTGGCCCATGACAACCACATCGAGATCGAGAGCGCCTGCGGCGGCGTGTGTGCCTGCACCACGTGCCATTGCATCATTCGCGAGGGTTTCGACTCGCTGAATGAAGCCGATGAGCTGGAAGAGGACTATCTTGATCGGGCCTGGGGCCTGGAGCCGACGTCGCGCCTGACCTGTCAGGCCAAGGTCGGCACCGAGGACCTGGTGGTCGAAATCCCGAAATATTCGCTTAACCATGCGGCCGAAGCGCCGCACTGATGGTGACACTGTCATGAGCTATGGTTGGAATGATGTTCGACGCATCGCAGAAGAACTGGCCGAAGCCAAGCCGGACGTGGATCCGCTGGCTGTGAATTTTGTCGATTTGCAGCGCTGGATCATGGAACTACCCGATTTCGACAATACCTCTGGCCGTTGTGGCGAGAAGGTCTTGGAAGCGGTCCAGACGTTCTGGATCGAAGAAATCGACTGATCGACCTGGCAGGTTAGGCAATACCCCTGAACCCGCGTATAATTCGCGGGTTTAATTTTTCGCAAATTACCGTTTCTGGAGTTACACCATGGCTGTTCAACGTACTTTCTCCATCATCAAGCCTGACGCCGTTGCTAAAAACGTGATCGGCAAGATCGTTACCCGCTTCGAAGACGCTGGCCTGCGCGTTGTAGCTTCGAAAATGAAGCAACTGTCCAAAGCCGAAGCCGAAGGTTTCTACGCTGAGCACAGCGAGCGCGGTTTCTTCGGTGAGCTGGTGGCCTTCATGACTTCCGGTCCGGTTGTCGTTCAGGTGCTGGAAGGCGAAAACGCCATCGCTCGCAACCGTGAACTGATGGGCGCCACCAACCCTAAAGAAGCTGCTGCCGGCACCATCCGTGCCGACTTCGCCGAGTCCATCGACGCCAACGCCGTCCACGGTTCGGACTCCGAAGCCGCTGCTGCTCGCGAAATCGCTTACTTTTTCTCCGCTACTGAAGTAACCACTCGCTAAGCCCAGGCTTTTGAGTGAAGGTGAATCCATGACTACATCGAACGGCAAAACCAACCTGTTGGGCCTGACCCAGCCGGAAATGGAGAAATTCTTCGACTCGATCGGGGAGAAGCGTTTCCGTGCCGGCCAAGTGATGAAATGGATTCACCATTTTGGCGTCGACGACTTCGACGCCATGACGAATGTCGGCAAGGCCCTGCGTGAAAAGCTCAAGGCTGTTGCCGAGATTCGCGGCCCCGAAGTGGTCAGCCAGGACATTTCCAGCGACGGCACCCGCAAGTGGGTGGTGCGCGTGGCGTCCGGCAGCTGCGTCGAGACTGTCTACATTCCCCAGGGCAAGCGCGGCACCTTGTGCGTTTCGTCCCAGGCAGGCTGTGCCCTGGATTGCAGTTTCTGCTCCACCGGCAAGCAAGGCTTCAATAGCAACCTCACTGCCGCCGAAGTGATCGGCCAGGTGTGGATTGCCAACAAATCCTTTGGCAGCGTCCCGGCGACCGTCGACCGTGCCATCACCAACGTGGTGATGATGGGCATGGGTGAGCCGCTGCTGAACTTCGACAACGTCGTTTCCGCCATGCACCTGATGATGGACGACCTGGGCTACGGCATCTCCAAGCGCCGCGTGACCCTGTCCACCTCCGGCGTGGTGCCGATGATCGATGAGCTGGCCAAGCACATCGACGTTTCCCTGGCGTTGTCGCTGCACGCACCCAATGACGCATTGCGTAACCAATTGGTGCCGATCAACAAGAAGTATCCGCTTAAGATGCTGCTCGAGTCGTGCCAGCGCTACATGTCGTCCCTGGGCGAAAAACGCGTGCTGACCATCGAGTACACGCTGCTCAAGGACGTGAACGACAAGGTCGAGCATGCGGTCGAGATGATCGAGTTGCTCAAGAACATCCCGTGCAAGATCAACCTGATCCCGTTCAACCCGTTCCCGCATTCCGGTTACGAGCGTCCGAGCAACAACGCGATTCGTCGCTTCCAGGATCAGCTTCACCACGCTGGCTTCAACGTCACCGTGCGCACCACCCGCGGCGAAGACATCGACGCCGCCTGTGGCCAATTGGTAGGACAGGTGCTGGATCGCACCCGTCGCAGCGAACGCTACATTGCCGTGCGTGAGTTGAACGCCGCGGACGATGCGGTGCAAAACGCTGCGAACAGTCACTAAGAGAGGAACTCTATGTCCCTGCGCTTCGCGCTCGTTTTGCTATTGGCCGGCCTTTGTTCCGGTTGTGTCCTGTCGGGTGACTACAACCCGATGAAGACCAGCAAAGGGCGTGACGAGGCACGTGTGGCCTATGTGCAACTGGGTATCGGCTACCTGCAGCAGGGCATGACCGAACGGGCCAAGGTGCCGCTCAAGAAGGCCCTGGAGCTGGACGATTCCGACCCGGATGCCAACGCGGCCCTGGCCCTGGTGTTCCAGGCCGAGATGGAGTCGGAACTGGCCGACCAGCATTTTCGCAAGGCGCTGTCCGGCCGGCCCCAGGATGCACGGATCCTGAACAACTACGGCAGCTTTCTTTTCGAGCAGAAACGCTACAAGGAAGCCTACGAGCGCTTCGAGCAGGCGGCCGCCGATACCCTTTACCCCGAGCGTTCGCGGGTTTTCGAGAACCTCGGCATGACGGCCGCGCAGTTGGGCCAGCGTGACCTGGCCCGCCAGCAGCTCGAAAAGGCGCTGCGGCTCAACCGCCAGCAACCGCGGGCGCTGCTGGAAATGGCTGAGTTGTCTTACGAAGACAGGCATTATGTGCCCGCGCGTGACTACTACGAGCGTTTTAGCCTGCTGAGCGAGCAAAATGCACGTAGTCTATTGCTCGGCGTTCGGCTGGCACATGTGTTTGAAGATCGCGACAAAGCTGCGAGTTACGGCTTGCAACTCAAAAGACTCTATCCCGGTACGCCGGAATATCAGCAATACCTGTCGGAGCAATGATGAAAGCGGCGCATCCCGAAGTTGTAGCAGCGACTCGCGTAAATCCCGGTGAGACCCTGCGTCAAGCCCGCGAAAACAATGGTTGGTCGTTGGCCGAAGTGGCCCTCAAGCTCAATCTTACCGTGGCTTCCCTCGGCAATCTGGAAGCGGGCGCGTTCGACAAGCTGCCTGGGCACACCTTCGCCCGGGGCTATATCCGCGCCTATGCCAAGTTGCTCGGCATGGACCAGACCGTGCTGGTCCAGCAATTCGATCAATACACCGGTTCCGATGCCCAGGGCAGCAATGTGCACAGCCTGGGGCGCATCGAGGAACCGGTTCGTGTTTCCCACACCATTTTGCGAATCGTCAGCCTGTTGCTGCTGATCGCGGTGATCGGTGGCGGTTTTGTCTGGTGGCAGGACCAGGCTTCCTTGCGCAACAAGGAGTCGGTCGCCATGAACCCCGAGCATGTCGAGGTCGAGGGCGCTGACGGGACCACCCAGATCCATCCGCTGGACGAGCCGGAAGACCAGGCTGTCGTCGAAGGCCAGGCCGAAGGCGAAACCGCCCTGGCGTTGCCGCAAAGCCAGGACGACGCCGATGCCCAGGCCGGTGCCGAGCCGGCTGTTCCATCTCCGGCACCGACGGCGCCGGCTGCCCCGAACACTGGCAGCACACCGATGGCCACGGCACCGGCCGCGCCGGGCACGCCAGCACCGACCGCGGCTGCGCCTGCGACCCACGCCGCGCCTACCGCTCCAGTTGCCCCGGCGGCTCCGACCCCGGCGCCAGTCGCGGGTGAAGGCCAGGTGCAGATCCAGTTTGTCGCCGACTGCTGGACGCAGATCACCGACGGCAACGGCAAGGTGCTGTTCAGCGGCCTCAAGCGCAAGGGCGACAGCACCGCCGTCAACGGCAAGCCGCCGTTTGCCGTGCGCCTGGGTTATGCCCGTGGCGCCCAGGTCAGCTACAACGGCCAGCCGGTCGACATCGCTCCGTTCACCAGTGGCGAGACCGCTCGCCTGAAGTTGGGTCAATAAGTCATGCACGGCGAATCTCCAATCAAGCGTCGCGAATCCCGAAAGATCTGGGTCGGTAACGTGCCCGTGGGCGGCGATGCGCCTATCGCTGTGCAGAGCATGACCAACAGCGACACCAATGACGTGGCCGCCACGGTCGCGCAGATCAACCGCCTGGAAGCCGCCGGTGTCGACATCGTGCGGGTATCGGTGCCGGACATGGACGCCGCCGAGGCGTTCGGCAAGATCAAGCAACTGGTCAAGGTGCCCTTGGTCGCCGACATTCACTTCGACTACCGCATCGCCCTGCGCGTGGCCGAACTGGGCGTCGATTGCCTGCGCATCAACCCGGGCAACATCGGTCGCGAAGACCGGGTCCGCGCCGTGGTGGATGCCGCTCGCGACCGCGGCATCCCGATCCGCATCGGCGTCAACGCCGGTTCCCTGGAAAAAGACCTGCAAAAGAAATACGGCGAACCGACCCCGGCGGCGCTGGTGGAATCCGCCCTGCGCCACGTCGAGCACCTGGAGCGCCTGAATTTTCAGGACTTCAAGGTCAGCGTGAAGGCGTCCGACGTGTTCATGGCCGTCGAAGCCTATCGTCTGCTGGCCAAGGAAATCGTCCAGCCGCTGCACCTGGGCATCACCGAAGCCGGTGGGTTGCGTTCGGGCACGGTGAAATCCGCCGTCGGCCTCGGTATGCTGCTCGCCGAAGGGATTGGCGATACCATCCGCATCTCGTTGGCGGCTGACCCGGTCGAGGAAGTGAAAGTCGGCTACGACATTCTCAAGTCCCTGCACCTGCGTTCCCGTGGCATCAACTTCATCGCCTGCCCGAGCTGCTCGCGGCAGAACTTCGATGTGGTCAAGACCATGAACGAACTGGAAGGGCGCCTCGAAGACCTGCTGGTGCCGCTGGATGTCGCGGTGATCGGTTGCGTGGTCAACGGCCCGGGCGAAGCCAAGGAGGCCCATATCGGCCTGACTGGCGGCACACCGAACCTGATTTACATCGACGGCAAGCCGTCGCAGAAACTGACGAATGACAATCTGGTGGATGAGCTGGAACGGCTGATTCGCCAGAAAGCGGCCGAAAAGGTCGAAGCCGACGCTGCGGTCATCGCGCGCGGTTAAGTCGAAAGATTAAGGAATAGACGTGAGCAAGTCTCTGCAAGCCATTCGTGGCATGAACGACATCCTGCCCGAGCAGACGCCCCTGTGGCGCTATTTCGAGGGCACCGTGGCGCGCCTGCTGGATAACTACGGTTACCGGCAGATCCGCATGCCAATCGTCGAGTTCACCGAGCTGTTCAAGCGTTCCATCGGTGAAGTGACCGACATCGTCGAAAAAGAGATGTACACCTTCGACGACCGCAACGGCGATTCCCTGACCCTGCGCCCCGAAGGCACCGCGGCCTGCGTGCGTGCGGTGCTCGAACACGGCATCACCGGCGGCGGCCAGGTGCAGAAGCTCTGGTACATCGGCCCGATGTTCCGTCACGAGCGCCCTCAGAAGGGTCGTTATCGCCAGTTCCACCAGATTGGCCTGGAAGTGTTCAACCTCGACGGCCCGGACATCGACGCCGAGCTGATCGTCATGACCTGGCGCCTGTGGGGCGAGCTGGGGCTGCGTGACGCGGTCAAGCTCGAGCTCAACAGCCTGGGCACCAGTGAGTCCCGTGGCCGCTACCGTGAAGCGTTGGTGGCGTTTCTTTCCGCGCACCTGGACAAGCTCGACGAAGACAGCCAGCGCCGTCTGAAGACCAATCCACTGCGCGTGCTCGACACCAAGAATGCCGACACCCAGGCCGTCCTGGTCGACGCGCCGAAAATGGCCGACTACCTCGACGACGAGTCCCGTGCGCACTTCGAAGGGCTGAAGGCGCGCCTGGACGCCGTGGGCATTCCCTACGTGATCAACCCCAAGCTGGTTCGCGGCCTGGATTACTACAGCAAGACGGTCTTCGAGTGGGTCACCGACAAACTCGGCGCCCAGGGCACCGTCTGTGCCGGCGGCCGCTACGACGGGCTGGTGGAGCAGATGGGCGGCAAGCCGACCCCTGGCGTGGGCTTTGCCATGGGCATCGAGCGCCTGGTACTGATGCTGGAAGCCCTGGACAAGGTGCCCGAAGAACTGTCCCGTCAGGTCGACGTCTACCTGTGCGCCTTTGGCGAGGCCGCCGAACTGGCCGCTTTGTCGTTGAGCGAGCGGATCCGCGACCAGTTGCCCAACCTGCGCTTGCAGATCAACGCCGGCGCCGGCAGTTTCAAGAGCCAATTCAAGAAGGCCGACAAGAGCGGTGCGCTGTACGCACTGATCCTCGGTGACGACGAACTGGCCCAACAAGTGGTAGGTTTCAAACCCCTGCGTGGCCAGGGCGAACAACAAAGCATTGCCTGGGATGCGCTTGCTGCACACCTGGCCACCTGCGTCGTGCAGGGTTGAAGCTGTCAAACAGCCGATTTAGCGATTAAGGAGTATTGGGGTGTCGAGTACCGAAGATGAACAGCTGGCGGATTTGAAGGACTGGTGGACGCGCAACGGCAAGCCGCTGGTCACTGGCGGCCTGTTGGCGCTGGTCATCGTGTTCGGCTGGCAGGCCTACCAGAAATACCAGAGCAACCAGTCGCAAGGCGCCTCGGTGCTCTACCAGCAATTGCTGGAAACCACCCTGACCCCGGACGGCAAGCCTGACCCTGCCCGTGTGGCGGACCTGGCCGGCAAGCTGGACAAGGAATTCGGCGGCACTGCCTACGCGCAGTACGGTCGCCTGTTCGTGGCCAAGGTGGCGGTGGACAGCGGCAAGTTGGACGACGCGGCCACCGAGCTCAAAGGTATCGTCGACAAACCGGCCAACCCGACCCTGGGCGAAGTGGCGCGTCAGCGCCTGGCGCAGGTGCTCGCGGCACAGAACAAGGCCGAAGACGCCTTGAAACTGCTCGACGGCGATGCCGACAAGGCGTTCCTGGCGACCCGCGAAGAACTCAAGGGCGACCTGCTGGTACAGCTGGGTCGTGCCGATGAGGCCCATGCGGCCTACCAAAAAGCCAAGGCTGCGCTGTCGGATGAAGCCGCAGTCGGTGGCCTGCAAATCAAGCTGGACGACCTGGCCAAAGGGGATGCGTGACGTGATCCGTTGGAAACATGCAGCATTGCTGGCCCTGGCCATTCTGGCCGCGGGTTGCAGCAGCAACAGCAAGAAAGAACTGCCGCCAGCCGAACTGACCGACTTCAAAGAAGAAGTCGTGCTGCAGAAGCAGTGGAGCCGTTCCATCGGCGATGGCCAGGGTGAAACCTACAACATGCTGGTGCCGGCCATCGATGGCGACACCATCTATGCCGGAGACGTCACGGGCGTGGTCATGGCGATGGATCGCAGCAACGGCGACGTCAAATGGAAGAAAGATCTTGAACTGCCCGTTTCCGGCGCCGTTGGCGTGGGTTACGGCCTGGTCATGATCGGCACGCTCAAGGGCGAGATCGTCGCCCTGGACGCGAGCAGCGGTGAAGAGAAATGGCGCGCTCGCGTGACCAGCGAAGTGCTCGCACCGCCGGCCACCAACGGTGACGTGGTGGTGGTCCAGACCCAGGATGACCGTCTGATCGGCCTGGATGCCGCCACCGGTAACCAGCGCTGGGTGTACGACAGTACCCCGGCGGTGCTGACCCTGCGTGGCACCAGTGCGCCTGTCGTCACCAACCGCCTCGCGGTGGCTGGCTTGTCGACCGGTAAAGTGGTGGCCCTGGATATTTCCAACGGCGTGCCGGTCTGGGAACAGCGCGTGGCGATCCCACAAGGTCGGTCGGAACTGGAACGCGTGGTCGACATCGACGGCGGCTTGCTGCTGTCCGGCGGTACGTTGTACGTCGCCAGCTACCAGGGCCGCGTGGCGGCACTGGACCTGGAAAGCGGTCGTCCGTTGTGGCAGCGCGATGCGTCCAGCTACGCCGGTGTCGCCCAAGGCTTTGGCAGCGTCTACGTGAGCCTGTCCTCGGGCACGGTCGAAGGCGTTGACGAGCGTTCCACCACCGCCTTGTGGAGCAACGACTCCCTGGCCCGTCGTCAACTGTCGGCCCCGGAAGTGTTCTCCAGCTATGTCGCAGTGGGTGATCTGGAAGGTTACCTGCACCTGCTCAGCCAGGTGGACGGTCGTTTCGTCGGCCGTGAGCGCATCGACAGCGACGGCCTGCGTGCCCGTCCGCTGGTGGTGGGCAACACGATCTATGTGTATGGCAACAGCGGCAAACTGGAAGCCCTGACCATCAAGTAAGACTATGCTTGGGGCTAGATCTCAAGCGGCCCGTCCTTTGTGGGAGCGGGCTTGCTCGCGAATACGGTGTACCAGAAGAAAATCTGTTAACTGACACACCGCTTTCGCGAGCAAGCCCGCTCCCACAGGACTGCCTCCGAGCACCAGCCGCTGCCTCGCAGCGGCTTTTGTATTTTCTGAAATAACGAAGTGGAGAGCCGCATGGTTCCCGTAATCGCCCTGGTGGGCCGACCGAACGTCGGCAAGTCCACCTTGTTCAACCGCCTGACCAGGACTCGCGACGCCATTGTCGGCGACTTGTCCGGTCTGACCCGTGATCGCCAATACGGTGAGGCCAAGTGGCAAGGGCGTACCTATATTCTGGTCGACACCGGCGGCATCTCCGGTGATGAACATGGCATGGACGAAAAAATGGCCGAGCAGTCGCTGCTCGCCATTGAAGAAGCCGATGTGGTGCTGTTCCTGGTAGACGCCAAGGCGGGTTTTACCGCCGCGGACCAGATGATCGCCGAGCATTTGCGCAAGCGTAACAAGCGTTCCTACGTGGTCGCCAACAAGGTCGACAACATCGACCCGGACATGGCCCGCGCCGAGTTCGCACCGTTGGGCATGGGCCAGGCGATCCCGATCGCCGGCGCCCACGGTCGTGGCATCACCCAGATGCTGGAAATCGCCCTGGAGAGTTTCCCCAAGGACGACACGGAAGAGCCGGAAGAGGGCGAGGAAGAGATCGTTGCCGAGGGTGAGGAAGCCAAGCGCATTCCGGGCCCGAGCGAAAAAGACGGGATCAAGATCGCCATCATCGGCCGTCCCAACGTGGGCAAGTCGACGCTGGTCAACCGCATGCTCGGTGAAGACCGGGTCATCGTCTACGACCAGCCCGGTACCACCCGTGACAGCATCTACATTCCCTTCGAGCGTAACGAAGAGAAGTACACGCTGATCGACACCGCCGGTGTGCGCAAGCGCGGCAAGATCCACGAAGAAGTTGAAAAGTTCTCCGTGGTCAAGACCTTGCAGGCGATCAAAGACGCCAACGTGGTGATCTTCGTGATGGATGCCCGCGAAGGCGTGGTCGATCACGACCTGAACCTGCTGGGCTTCGCCCTGGAAGCCGGGCGTGCGCTGGTCATCGCGATCAACAAGTGGGACGGCATGACGCCGAGCGAGCGGGATTTCGTCAAGGTCGAACTGCAGCGCCGGCTGTTCTTCGTCGACTTCGCCGACATCCACTTCATCTCGGCCCTGCACGGCACGGGCGTGGGCAACCTCTACGCTTCGGTGCAGAATTCGTTCAAGTCGGCGGTCACCCGCTGGCCGACCAACCGCCTGACCCAGATCCTCGAAGATGCGGTAGGCGAGCACGCGCCACCGATGGTCAACAACCGTCGGATCAAACTGCGCTACGCCCACTTGGGCGGTGCCAACCCGCCGATTATCGTGATCCACGGTAACCAGATCGAGAAGGTGCCCAAGTCGTACGTCCGTTACCTGGAAAACACCTACCGTCGCGTCCTGAAGCTGGTCGGCACGCCGATCCGCATCGAGTTCAAGGGCGGCGAGAACCCGTACGAAGGCAACAAGAACACGCTCACCGACCGCCAGGTCAACAAGAAGCGCCGCTTGATGTCGCACCACAAGAAGGCCGACAAGAAGCGCCGCGACAAGCGCTGATCGGACCTGCTGGCCGGAAGAGCTTTTGTGGCGAGGGAGCTTGCTCCCGCTGGGTTGCGAAGCAACCCCAAATCTATCAGCGGCCACGCTGTAGCAGATGGAACGCAGGGGCTGCTGCGCAGCCCAGCGGGAGCAAGCTCCCTCGCCACAGAGTTTTCCTGCGATTCGGTGACAAGAAAAGGGTGCCCTTTGTGGCACCCTTTTTCATGCCCGGCGATTGGGCTATCCTCGAGCTCTCCCGCGCCGCGCCAGAGCCGGGTGCAGAGCAGGGACCCTCCATGATCACCAGCAAGTTGCCGAACGTCGGCATCACGATTTTCACCCAGATGTCCCAGCTCGCCGCGCAGACGGGCGCGCTGAACCTGTCCCAGGGCTTTCCCGATTTCGATGGCCCGCAGGCCCTGCGCGATGCGGTTGGCCGGCACATTGCTCAAGGCCATAACCAGTACTCGCCGATGACCGGCCTGCCGGCGCTGCGCCAGCAGATCGCGGCGAAGATCGCCCGCAGCTACGGCGCCAACGTCGATGCCGATCAAGAGGTCACCGTGACCCCTGGCGCGACCGAGGCGATTTTCTGTGCCATCGCGGCGGTGGTCCACAGCGGTGACGAAGTGATCGTTTTCGATCCCAGCTATGACAGCTACGAGCCTTCCGTTCTCTTGGCCGGTGGGCGCTGCATACACGTGCCATTGGGCCTGGATGACTTCGCCATCGACTTCGAGAAGCTCGGCGAAGCCCTGAGCCCGCGCACGCGCATGATTATCCTCAACTCGCCGCACAACCCCAGCGGCGCCCTGATCAGCCGTGCCGAACTCGATCAATTGGCGACGCTGATTCGCGACCGTGACATCTACCTGGTCAGTGATGAGGTCTACGAACACCTGGTGTTCGACGGCGTCGCCCACGCCAGTGTCCTGGCCCACGAAGAACTGTACCGCCGCGCCTTCGTGGTCAGTTCGTTCGGCAAGACCTACCACGTCACCGGCTGGAAAACCGGCTACGTGGTGGCGCCAGCGGCCCTGACGGCAGAGCTGCGCAAGGTGCACCAGTACGTGAGTTTCTGCGGCGTGACGCCGTTGCAGTACGCCCTGGCCGACTACATGGCCGAGCGTCCGGAACACGTCGACGAACTGCCGGGCTTCTACCAGGCCAAGCGCGACCTGTTCTGCGATCTGCTGGCCCCATCACGGTTCAGCTTCAAGCGCGTGACCGGCACTTATTTCCAGTTGGTGGATTATTCGCGGATTCGCCCGGACCTCAATGACGTCGACATGGCGGTGTGGATGACCCGCGAGCATGGCGTGGCGACGATTCCGATCTCGGTGTTCTACCAGGACCCACCCCAAGGCCAGCGCCTGGTGCGCCTGTGCTTTGCCAAACGCGAGGAGACGCTGCGCGAAGCGGCGGAAAAACTATGCGTGATTTGAGTGCGTTGCCGGACCTCGACATTGCCCTGGTCCAGACCACCCTGGCCTGGCACGACCGCGAGGCCAACCTGGAACATTTCGAAGCGCTGCTGGAGCAGGCGCGCGGGGCTGACCTGATCATCCTTCCGGAAATGTTCACCACGGGTTTTTCCATGGAGTCCGAGACCCTGGCGGAGCCGGAGAACGGCCCGACGCGCCACTGGCTCAAGGCCCAGGCTGCGAAGTTGGACGCGGTCATCACTGGCAGTGTGATCATCCAGGACGCTGACGGCAGCCACCGCAACCGCTTGCTGTGGGCACGACCGGACGGTGAAGTGCTGCATTACGACAAGCGCCATCTGTTTCGCATGGCCGGCGAGCACAACCACTACACGCCGGGCGAGCGACAGGTGCTGTTCGAGCTCAAGGGCTGGCGGATTCGCCCGTTGATTTGCTACGACCTGCGCTTTCCGGTGTGGAGCCGCGACGCCGAGGACACCGACCTGTTGCTGTACACCGCCAACTGGCCCGGAGCCCGGCGTATGCACTGGAACCGGCTGCTGCCGGCCCGGGCGATCGAGAACCTGTGCTACGTGGCGGCAGTCAACCGTGTCGGCACCGACGGCAAGGGCTTCGCCTACACCGGTGACAGCCAGGTGCTGGATTTCCAGGGTGAAACCTTGCTCAGCGCCGGTGATGCGGATGGCGTGTTCACCGTGTGTTTGCAGGCGGCGGACCTGGCGGCGTATCGCACGCGGTTTCCGGCGAACCTGGATGCCGATCGCTTCGAATTCACGAATTGAAACGACTCAGCCCTAAAGAACGGTGTTGCGACTTGTATTGACTGACAGGCCGCCATCGCGAGCCAGCTCGCTCCCACAGGGGGCTGAGGTGGGCACAGGATTTCGGTTCCACTGAAGACCCAGTGTGGGAGCGAGCTTGCTCGCGATGAGGCCAGTACAGTCAGCACCCAACCATCAGCCAAACAAAAAGGCCCCAGGGTTCACACCCCGGGGCCTTTTTGCATTTCAGCCCAGGAATCAGGCTGCCTTGGCTTCCGGCTGGCTCAGCGAGCGGTTCAGCGCACTGAACAGTGCCTTGAAGCTCGCCGTGGTGATGTTCTCATCGATACCCACGCCATGCACCGCACGCTCGCCGTTGACGCGCAGTTCGATGTAGGCCGCTGCCTTGGCATGGGTGCCGGCGCCGATGGCGTGTTCGTTGTAGTCCATGATCTCCACCGGAATCGGCAGGCCGGCCACCAGCGCTTCCAGGGCGCCGTTGCCCTTGCCGCGCCAATGCAGGTTGGTCTCGCCCTGGCCCTTGCTCGCCACTTCCACCTCTACGGCGCTGTTGCCGTTCTCTTCCTGCAGGCGATGGCTGACCAGCGCGTACGGGGTGTTGGCTTGCAGGTATTCACGTTGCAACAGGCCGTGAATCTGCTGGGCGGTCATTTCCAGGCCCAGGCGATCGGTTTCGCGCTGTACCACCTGGCTGAACTCGATCTGCATGCGACGCGGCAGGCTGATGCCGTATTCCTGTTCCAGCAGGTAAGCGATACCGCCTTTGCCCGATTGGCTGTTGACGCGAATCACCGCCTCGTAGCTGCGACCGATGTCGGCCGGGTCGATCGGCAGGTACGGTACTTCCCACAGGGTGTCCGGTTTCTGCTGGGCGAAGCCCTTGCGGATGGCATCCTGGTGCGAGCCGGAGAACGCGGTGTGGACCAGGTCGCCGACGTATGGATGGCGCGGGTGCACCGGGATCTGGTTGCATTCCTCGACCACTTTGCGCACGCCGTCGATGTCGGAGAAGTCCAGCTCCGGGTCGATGCCCTGGGTGTAGAGGTTCAGCGCCACGGTCACCAGGTCGACGTTACCGGTGCGTTCGCCGTTGCCGAACAGGCAGCCTTCGACACGGTCGGCGCCGGCCATCAGGCCCAGCTCGGTGGCGGCCACGCCGGTGCCACGGTCGTTGTGGGTGTGCAGGCTGATGAGCACGCTGTCACGCCGGCTGATGTTGCGGTGGAACCACTCGATCTGGTCGGCGTAGATGTTCGGGGTGGCGACTTCCACGGTAGCGGGCAGGTTGAGGATCACCTTGCGCTCGGGCGTCGGGTTCCAGACTTCGATCACCGCGTCGCAGACTTCCTTGGCGAACTCCAGCTCAGTGGCGCTGAAGGTTTCTGGCGAGTATTCGAACTGCCATTGGGTTTCCGGCTGCTGGGCGGCGTATTTGACGAACAGCTTGGCCGCGTTCACCGCGATTTCCTTCACGCCTTCCTTGTCCTGGTTGAACACGATGCGGCGGAACGACGGGCTGGTGGCGTTGTACAGGTGGACGATGGCTTTTTTCGCACCACGCAGGGATTCGAACGTACGCGCGATCAGGTCTTCACGGGCCTGGGTCAGCACCTGGATGGTGGTGTCGTCCGGGATGTGGCCTTCTTCGATGAGGGTGCGCACGAAGTCGAAGTCGGTCTGGGAAGCGGCCGGGAACGAAGCCTCGATTTCCTTCACGCCTACCGCGACCAGGGTTTTCCAGAAACGCAGCTTCTTGACCGCGTCCATCGGCTCGATCAGCGACTGATTGCCGTCGCGCAGGTCGGAGCTGCACCAGATCGGCGCGGCGGTGATGGTCTTCGACGGCCAGGTGCGATCCGGCAGGTTGATGGTCGGGAAGGCACGGTATTTGGAAGACGGGTCTTTGAGCATGCTCATGGGGAAATCCTTATTGTCGTGGCCGGAAAAAGGCGGCCTGCCGGTGGTTCGAATGGGGTGGCTTGAAGCCTGGACGAGGTGCCGCGATTCAGCCCGGCAGTCGTGCGCTGACGAGGCACAGGCTGCGGTGCTGGCGAAGCTGGATGAGGGTGTGAGAGGTTTTCATGCCTCAACCCTAACCGCGTGGGGGACGGATCGCAAGCAGTCGGGAAAAATTGAGAGAAGTTTTGCTTTGGGGAGGTTTTGCGAGATTTAATCGCGAGTTCTTCGGAAATTTGTAGTTTTATTGCGTCGATGTTTGTGGCTCGGCAATTCAGGGAGAGGCGGTGCTACTGCTGGCCCCATCGCGAGCAAGCTCGGCTCCCACAGGGTAGCTCGGTACTTCTGAAATAGTGCTGAACCTGTGGAAGTAGGTACTTTTAAGAACAGCGCCGTACCTGTGGGAGCCGAGCTTGCTCGCGATGAGGCCAGTAGCCCTGGCACACATCTCAGGGCTGGAACGCCCCGATGAAAATCGCCGGATCCACCCGCGCATCGTTCAGGCTGATATTCCAGTGCATATGCGGCCCGGTCGCGCGGCCGGTGGCGCCGACCTTGCCCACCACGGTGCCCCGGGCCAGTTGCTGGCCGACCTTCACGTCGATCTTCGACATGTGGCAGAACATGCTGATGAAACCCTGGCCATGGTCGACGAACACCGTGTTGCCATTGAAGAAGTAATTGCCGGTGAGGATCACCTTGCCCGCGGCCGGGGTCTTGATCGGTGTCCCAGCGGGCACGGCGAAGTCCAGGCCGGCGTGGGGGTTGCGCTCTTCGCCGTTGAAGAAGCGGCGCACGCCGAACTTGCTCGACAGCGGGCCGTTGACCGGTTTGTCCAGCAGCAGGTTGCTGGGAGTGTTCGGGCTGAAGCTGCGATAGGCCTTCAGTTGTACCGCCAGTTCGGCGTCGATGCGCTTGAGGTCCGCCGGGTTCGGGTTGACCTGGCGCTTGTTTTTCAGGGTGATGTGCTGCTCGGGGTACTTTTTATAGCCGACCACGAACGGCTGGGTGGCGCCGCCACTGCTGATCTGTTGGGTGCCGGGCTGGACCGTCAGCGGGATGCCGACAATCGCCAGCCAGTTGTTTTGTTCCTTGACCACCAGCACCGGCTTGCCCTGGTAAGTGGCTTTGGGGGCCTGGGCCGCGCTGCCCAGGTCCACCACGGCCACGCCGCCGGGCACCGGCTTGTTCAATAAACGGGTGATGTAACTGTCGGCGTGGGCGTTGAAGGTCAGGCACAGCAACAGCAGTGGGGCGAGATAGCGCGGCATGAATCAGTCCAGTAAAGAAAGGGTGACTGGCGTCAGGTGATTGTCTTCGACCCGCACCAGCAGTTCGCCTTCGCCGAGTTTGGCGGTCAGGCGCTGGCCGGTCTGGGTTTGCCCGGCGCTGCGGATCGCATGGCCACGTTCGTCGAGCAAGATGCTGTAGCCGCGGCCAAGGGTCGCCAGGGGGCTGACGATGTGCAGCGTCTGCATCTGGTTGTGCAGTTGCACACGGCGCGCCTTGAGGCCTTCGCGCATGGCCCGGGGCAGGCGTTCGGCCAGGCTGTCCAGGCGCTGGCGCAGCAACGCCAGGTGCCGGCCCGGGTGTTGCCCGGCGAGGCGGGTTTCCAGGCGGATCAGCCGCTCACGGCGGGTATTGAGGCTGCGTTCGAAGGCCCGGCGCATGCGCATGTCCAGGTCGTCGAGGCGTTGGGCTTGCTGGCGCAGGCGTTCACCGGGATGACGCAGGCGCCGGGTGAGGCCTTCGAGGCGCAATTGATCGCGCATCAGGCGGTCGCGCATGCGCATCACCAGTCGGCGATGCAGGCTTTCGACCCGGCGCACCAGGTCGCTGGCATCCGGCGCCAGCAGTTCAGCGGCGGCGGACGGGGTCGGGGCGCGCACGTCGGCGACGAAATCGCTGATGGACACGTCGGTTTCATGGCCGACGGCGCTGACGATTGGCGTGACGCAGGCATCCACCGCCCGGGCCACGGCTTCTTCGTTGAAGCACCATAAGTCTTCCAGCGAACCGCCGCCCCGGGCCAGGATCAGCGCATCGAAGCCACGGGCATCGGCCAGTTTCAGGGCGCGGACGATTTGCCCGGTGGCTTCGCGGCCTTGCACGGCGGTGGGAATCAGGGTCAGGGATATCTGCGGCGCCCGGCGGCGGAACACGCTGATGATGTCGCGGATCACCGCGCCCGTGGGCGAACTGATGATGCCGATGCGTTGCGGATGGGCCGGCAACGGCACCTTGCGTTCGGCGTTGAACAGGCCCTCGGCGCTGAGTTTTTCCTTCAAGGCATCGAAGGCCAGGCGCAGGGCGCCATCGCCGGCCGGCTCCACGGTGTCGAGGATCAACTGATAATCGCCCCGGCCTTCGAACAGCGAAACCTTGCCGCGCACTTTCACCGCCAGCCCGTCCTTCAAGGCCTGGCGCACCCGCGCGGCATTCTGCCGGAACAGCGCGCAACGCACCTGGGCACCGCTGTCCTTGAGGGTGAAGTACACATGGCCGGAGGCCGGACGGGCAAGGTTGGAAATCTCGCCCTCGACCCAGATGTTGCTGAATACGTCTTCAAGCAACACCCGCGCACGGCCGTTGAGCTGGCTGACAGTCAGGACCTCGCGGTCCAGGCCCAGTCGGGCAAAGGGATCTTTAATCATGGGCGGCATGATAAGGGCATTCGCTGGTGAATCTCCATGTATGGAAACAAATCGGACCGAGTTGTCTTCATCGCGAGCAAGCTCGCTCCCACAGGGATCTTGGGTGGTCGCAAGCTTTGTGAACACCAGGGATCCATTTGTGGGAGCGAGCTTGCTCGCGATAGCGGTGGTCCTGTCACCACAAATGCTGGATATGCTCCGACACATCTGGCTAAAGTCGCCGCTTCGCCATCAAGGAAGTGCCGGATGAATCTTCTGTCGTGGTTGGGCCAGTGGGCATTCGCGCCTATGGAATGGCTGGTGATCGGCCTGGCCATCGCACTGGCCTACATCGTGTTCGGCATCGCCGGGTTCGGCACGGCGCTGGTGGCCGCGCCCATCCTGCTGCTGTTCATGCCCTTGTCGAAGATCATCCCGCTGCTGGTCCTGCTGGATTTTGTCGCGGCCTTCGGCAACCTGTTGCCATCGCGTCGGGACGTGTCCCGGCCGGAGCTGCTGCGGTTGCTGCCGTGCATGGCACTGGGCTGCACCCTGGGGGTGATTTTCCTGCTCAACCTCAAGTCCGACCTTTTGTTACTGTTGATGGGGTTGTTCATCTGCAGCTATGCCATTTATAGCCTGTCGATAAAAACCCGGCCGGCGCAGCTGTCATCGCGGTGGGCGTTTCCGCTGGGCACGGTGGGCGGGATGTTCGGGGCGTTGTTTGGCAGTGGCGGCTTTCTATATGCCATCTACTTGAATAGCCGCCTGCCCAAGGACCCGGCCCGGGCCACGCAAAGTGCCTTGATCAGTTGCAGCACCGTGGTGCGCTTGAGCCTGTTTATCGTCGCCGGCGTGTATGCCGAGCTACCCTTGCTGGTACTGGCGCTGTGTTTGTTGCCGGCCATGGCGCTGGGGCTGTGGGTGGGGCGTCGCCTGACCATGAGGTTGTCGCGCGAGGCGTTCGTGCGCTTGGTGACCTGGCTGGTGCTCGCCAGCGGCATTGCCTTGATCGGGCGTTACCTGAGTGCTTGACCTGGCTCGGCCAGGGATTAAGCTGCCGGCCTTTATTCGCCCTCATGGGAACCTCCAGGCCTCGTCATGAATTCGCAAAGCATCATCGTCCCGAAAATTTCCACCCTGCCGGTCCACGAGCCCCGGGCCCGGGCGATCGTGCGCTGGCTGGTGCGCAAAAATATCGTCGAAGAACAACTGACCACCTGCGGGCGCACCGGCAATCGCATGGCCCACGCCATCGCCCCCGGTGCCCGCGATGTGGTCTTGTACCCGCAAGCCTTGCCGTTCGGCGAGTCGGTCAACGGCCTGGAGATCATCACCACGCGCTGCATCTATACACCGGCCAAGGGCTTTCTCGAAGAAGCCGGCTGTGCCGAGTGCCGCAGGGAAATCGGTGAAGCGTTGTTCGAAAGCCTGGAAGACTGGATGCCAGCGCGCACCGACAACTTCACCTGCCCCGAATGTGGACATGAAGATGACATCAATGGTTTTCTGTTCCTGCAGCCGTGCGGCTTTTCCAACCTGGGGTTCATTTTCAACAACTGGCTGGAGGCGGGGTTCAAGCAGGACTTTCTCGATGAGTTCTCCGATTGGCTCGATCAGCCGGTGAGTTGGGTGAGGGTGGAGTTGTAAGGGCGCCGTTGAGCCAATGTGGGAGCGAGCTTGCTCGCGATGGCGTCGGGGCAGTTGATACGGTGTTGACTGATACGCCGCTATCGCGAGCAAGCTCGCTCCCACAGGGAATATGGGTTGGCAAGCAGGCAGTGATTTAGCCCGTCAATCAGCCCGCCAATAATAGACAGAGTTTTACATTGAGCCAGGCGGGGTCCATGAGTATAATGGCGCGCTTCCATTTTCCCGCTCGGGAGCCCCCGCGATGCTGCGTATCAGCCAAGAAGCTCTGACCTTCGACGACATTCTCCTAGTGCCCGGTTATTCCGAAGTACTGCCTAACGAAGTCAGTCTCAAAACCCGTCTCACCCGTGGCATCGAACTGAATATCCCTCTGGTTTCCGCCGCCATGGACACCGTGACCGAAGCCCGTCTGGCCATTGCCATGGCCCAGGAAGGCGGTATCGGTATCATCCACAAGAACATGACCATCGAACAGCAGGCCGCCGAAGTGCGCAAGGTCAAGCGGTTCGAGGCTGGCGTGGTCAAGGACCCGATCACCATCGAGGCTGACGCCACGGTCCGGGATCTGTTCGAACTGACCCGCATGCACAACATCTCCGGCGTTCCGGTACTGCACGATGGCGACCTGGTCGGCATCGTCACCTCCCGCGACGTGCGTTTCGAGAACCGTCTCGATGCTTCCGTCCGCCAAGTGATGACGCCTAAAGAGCGCCTGGTCACGGTCAAGGAAGGCACCGACAAGGACGAAGTCCGCGAATTGCTGCACAAGCACCGTATCGAGCGTGTGCTGATCGTCGACGACAAATTCGCCCTCAAGGGCATGATGACCGTCAACGACATCGAAAAAGCCAAGGCCTACCCGCTGGCGAGCAAGGACGACCAGGGTCGTCTGCGCGTCGGCGCTGCGGTCGGCACCGGCAAGGACACCGGCGACCGCGTCGCCGCCCTGGTCAATGCCGGCGTCGACGTGGTGGTGGTCGACACCGCCCACGGTCACTCCAAAGGCGTGATCGACCGCGTTCGCTGGGTCAAGCAGAACTTCCCTGACGTGCAGGTGATCGGCGGCAACATCGCCACCGGCGAAGCCGCCAAGGCCCTGGCCGAAGCCGGCGCCGACGCGGTCAAGGTCGGTATCGGCCCTGGCTCGATCTGCACCACCCGTATCGTCGCCGGTGTCGGCGTGCCGCAGATCAGCGCCATCGCCAACGTCGCCGCCGCCCTTGAAGGCACGGGCGTGCCGTTGATCGCCGACGGCGGTATCCGCTTCTCCGGTGACCTGTCCAAGGCCATCGTCGCCGGTGCCTACTGCGTGATGATGGGTTCGATGTTCGCCGGTACCGAAGAAGCGCCGGGCGAGATCGAGCTGTTCCAGGGCCGTAGCTACAAGGCTTATCGCGGCATGGGGTCGCTGGGCGCCATGTCCCAGGCCCAGGGCTCTTCCGACCGTTACTTCCAGGACTCCTCCGCGGGTGCCGAGAAGCTGGTGCCGGAAGGCATCGAAGGTCGCGTGCCGTACAAAGGCACCCTGAGCGCCATCATCCATCAACTGATGGGCGGCCTGCGTTCCTCCATGGGCTACACCGGCAGCGCCGACATCGAAGAGATGCGTACCAAGCCGGAATTCGTGCGCATCACCGGCGCCGGCATGGCCGAGTCCCATGTCCACGACGTGCAGATCACCAAGGAAGCGCCGAACTACCGCGTAGGTTAAGGCTTCCAGCAAAACGTTAATCACCGGGGCTGTTCATTCAGCCCCGAGTTGTTTCTGATTCACTACATGAGAATGAGTCATGGCCCTCGACATTCACGCTCACCGCATCCTGATCCTCGACTTCGGTTCCCAGTACACCCAGCTGATCGCCCGCCGCGTGCGTGAAATCGGCGTGTACTGCGAACTGCATCCGTTCGACATGGATGACGAAGCGATTCGCGAATTCGCTCCGAAAGGCGTCATCCTCGCCGGCGGCCCCGAGTCCGTGCACGAAGCCGACAGCCCGCGCTGCCCGCAGGCGGTGTTCGACCTGGGCGTGCCGGTCTTCGGTATCTGCTACGGCATGCAGACCATGGCTGAACAGCTGGGCGGCAAGGTCGAAGGTTCGGACCTGCGTGAGTTCGGTTATGCCCGCGTCGACGTGGTCGGCAAGAGCCGCCTGCTGGACGGCATCGAAGACCACATCGACGCCGACGGCCTGTTCGGCCTGGACGTGTGGATGAGCCACGGTGACAAGGTCACCAAGATGCCGGAAGACTTCCACATCCTGGCCAGTACCCCGAGCTGCCCGATCGCCGGCATGTTCAACGATGATCGCCGTTACTACGGCGTGCAGTTCCACCCTGAAGTGACCCACACCAAGCAGGGTGGCCGCATCCTGTCGCGCTTCATCCTCGACATCTGCGGGTGCGAAGCCCTGTGGACTCCGTCGAAAATCGCTGAAGACGCCATCGCCCAGGTCCGCGCCCAGGTCGGCACCGACAACGTGCTGCTGGGCCTGTCCGGCGGCGTCGACTCCTCGGTGGTCGCTGCTCTACTGCACAAGGCCATCGGCGACCAACTGACCTGCGTCTTTGTCGACAACGGTCTGCTGCGCCTGCACGAAGGCGAGCAAGTGATGGCCATGTTCGCCGAGAACATGGGCGTCAAGGTGATCCGCGCCAACGCCGAAGAGCAGTTCCTGAACAACCTGGCCGGCGAGTCCGACCCGGAGAAGAAGCGCAAGATCATCGGCCGCACCTTCATCGACGTGTTCGATGCCGAATCCTGCAAGCTGGACAACATCAAGTACCTGGCCCAGGGCACCATCTACCCCGACGTGATCGAGTCGGCCGGTGCCAAGAGCGGCAAGGCCCACGTGATCAAGTCCCACCACAACGTCGGCGGCCTGCCAGAGGAAATGAACCTCAAGCTGGTCGAACCGCTGCGCGAACTGTTCAAGGACGAAGTGCGTCGCCTCGGCCTGGAACTGGGCCTGCCCTACGACATGGTCTACCGCCACCCATTCCCAGGCCCGGGCCTGGGCGTGCGGATCCTCGGTGAAGTGAAGAAGGAATACGCCGACCTGCTGCGTCGCGCCGACCACATCTTCATCGAAGAACTGCGCAAGGCCGATTGGTACCACAAGGTCAGCCAGGCATTCGTGGTGTTCCAACCGGTGAAATCGGTGGGCGTGGTTGGCGATGGCCGTCGTTACGCCTGGGTCGTGGCCCTGCGTGCCGTGGAAACCATCGACTTCATGACCGCTCGCTGGGCACACTTGCCGTACGAGCTGCTGGAAACCGTTTCCGGACGCATCATCAACGAAATCGAAGGCATCTCCCGCGTCACGTATGACGTGTCGAGCAAGCCGCCGGCGACGATTGAGTGGGAATGATTGGACGTCCGGCATTGCCGGGCACGATCTAGCAAGAAATGCCCTGGAGCCCGCGTAATTGCGGGCTTTTGGTTTTTTGGGTCTGGCAAGTTCTGGCAGCTTTGTGCATCGCCAAGCACTGTGTTTATGTGGCATGGTACGGGGCATTGACTGAGCCAAATGCCATGCTTAGTGCTCGATACCATGTCGCCTTTGACGACGATCAGGCAGAGGGCGCACAAGGCCAGGGCAAACAGCGAGATGAGGTCGAATCCGTAGTTTTTCAGTGTCTCCAGCCAGGTAGAACCTTCGCCTCGCGAGGGAGCTTGCGCTTGGGGAAGGGCGGCTTGGCTAATTGCTGGCACTAGCGCAGCGCTGGCCAAGGCAAGCTGAGTTTTGGCGCGGACGCCGAGGGTGAACAGTCGTTTGAGGGACAGCATGGATTTCTCCTCGCGGGGTTAATGCAAAATGAGCCAGAACAGCACGCAGTAGAGGAGTAGCCCACGAATGAGGGCGCCTTTGGCGGCGGCTTTGAGGTTCTGATTCGCCCAGCCCTTGTAGAGGCTGATGGAAAGCCAGGCGAACGACATCGTGGTGATGGCCATGGCCACCGATAGCCAGAAGGTGTTGCTGGCCGCCGGCGTAAGGCCGCTGGCTGCTTGAAATGCAGTTTTAGAGATGGAAACGGGCAACCATCTGGTTGAAGGAAGTTGCCAAGCGCGATAGGTCCTGGCTCGATGCGCTCGTTTGATTAGCACCTGCCGCAGTTTGGGTGGAGAGGTCCTGGATATTGCTCAGGTTGCGGTCCACCTCACGTGCCACCTGCGCCTGCTCCTCGGCGGCGCTGGCGATCACCAGATTGCGTTCGTTGATGCCAGCGACGGCTTCATTGATCCGCGCTAAAGCCTGGTCGGCCTCCTTGGCCAGGTGCTGAGTGTCTTGGGCGCGCGCCTGGCTACTATCCATGGCGTGAACTGCTCGATCAGCTGTTTGCTGCACTCCGCCGATCATACTTTCAATCTCGCCGGTGGATGCTTGAGTGCGAGCTGCCAGCCCTTGGCTGCGCGAGAGACTGACCTGGGCTTTGTCTGCACCCTGTTGGCGCGCAAGGCTCAGTATCTCTTGCGCGATATCGCCCAGCTCTTCTCCCGTACACTCATCACGAATTCCTTTCGATATCAGATACGCAGGAGCTGCGGTGCCTGCTTGAGTGCGGCGATCAGATGAGCCCGCGTCGCCGAATGCACCCCATGCAGTCCTTGAAGGTTGTTTTCGATGAATCTTGCTTCTTTGGCCTGGTATTCACCGTTCTCCTCAAGCCACTGGGCACGCAAGGCGGTTAGCTCTTCTGGAGAAGCCTTGCCGGTGGCAGTCTGAGCTTCGCGCTCCGAGAACCAGTAGAAGCGTCTTCTTTCCATGTCGCGGTCTTCCGCTGTCCAGCCACACTGATGTTGACCGACACTGAATGAAAGGTCTCCGGCGAGGCGAAAAACCGCCGCCCATTCATCATGCTGATTGCAACCTGGCATCGGGGATAGTTCGAGGAGCACCTTCGCCAACCGCTGGATTGCCCGGTCAGGATGCTGTTGCAGGCTTTCCGCCCGGCGTTTTATCTCGTCCATGGCCGCTTCATCGACAGGGTCGCCCTGCAGATGCTTTTTGCATTCCTTCAACCAGGCACAGCGCAAGGCATCCGCATCTGCGGCAACTGCCAGCAGACCAGGCCAGTCAAAGGTAGGCTCTTTGAGGTAGTCGTAGATGACGAGTGCCGGTACCCGGCTAAGATCGGTGCCTACGGTCAGCGCCAGCGAGAGTGACCTGATCGTTTCCGGGGAGCTTGCCTGGACAAAGTCCAGGGCATGGCCCACGGCCGCGGGAATACCACTGATACGTTCGAATACCTCGATGTCGGCGTTATGGACCATGGCGGCCACGAGAGTGCCTTTCCCTTCTATCCAAAAGGGATGGGGGCTGGCTTGAACCAGCCCTTCAAGAGCCTGCTGCTCCAAGCGAGAAAACAAGAACTTCTTGAGTTCAGGATCGCCGTAGAACGCAGGATATTTGGGGGTATCTGCACGAAGCACGGGCGGACGCTCGAGCACGATACCGTTGCCGGTCATCCATTTCGTCAGCTGGTCGAGGGTTTTGACGCCTACCTCGCGGCTGACTTCTTTTCCATCCTTGAACAGCAGGAGGGTGGGAATGCCGCGAACATTGAAATTGGCCATGGCGTCTGGATATTGCTCAACATCCAACTTGGCAACTTTCAAGGTCCCGACGGACAGCACCGCTAATTTCTCCAGATTCGGTGCCAGTGAGCGGCAGGGAGCACACCAGGGTGCCCATAGATCGAGAAGAACAGGCATGCTTGAATGGAGGACGTCTTGTTCGAGCGTCTCTCCAGTGATCTTAACTACTGTGGACATGTTAATTCCTTAAGTCTTGGGGGTGAGATTGAGCGTTTGACTGTGGTATTGCGCCAGGGAGGTGCGATGGGCAACGCTGATGAGGGTGGTATCGGGAAGCGCCTCGACCAGGGCGGATAGAGGCGATGCTCTGTCTCCGGTCCAGGGCGCTCGTTGCTTCATCCAGGAAGAGATACTTGGGCCGCTGTAGCAGTCGGTAGGGGTATGGAGCTGCAACCGGGTGCAAGACAGCGATTCGTCTGCCGTGTGGCTGTACTCGATGGCACTGACCCTGTTCTCTGCCTGGTTGATGGCCCACTGGAAATCGCGCAGCCGATTCGTCAGCGCCAACCAATTGGTGAACGATATATAGGCCTGGGGAAAATAGGCGATGGTGTTGGAGAGCATCGCGTAGGCGCCGGTGATGCGCACCGTGTCGCCATAGGTGATTTTGCCATTCAACAGTAACGGCGGCGCCAACAAGGTGGGCAGCAGGCTGAACAGGTGAGAGAACATGTGCTGGCCGAACATGACCTTGAAGGTTCGGTTGATAATGCTGATGGTATTGGCGCGAACCCGTTGGAAGCGGTCAGTCAGGTGCTTGTTCTCGATATCGCCGCCGCGGTAGAAGGCGACTTGCTCCGCGTATTCCCGGACTTGCATGCCCTGGTAGCGAAAATCCGCCTCGACCGTCTGTCTGTGGTTGTTCAAGCCAATCAGCACCTTCCCTAGCCAATGGGAAAGCCAGAGGTGCAGGGCACAATAGGTATAGGCAGCAAAGACCATATAACCCGGTATCGATACCTGGGTGTCATCGATCTTGAAATCCAAGGTCCCTGAAATATTCCAGAGCAGTATCGAATAGGCGACGGCATTGACTATCACGCCGGTGATTGTGGTTACCCAAGGCTGGTGCTCGGGGCGATTCTTCAGTTGCAGGTTCAGACTGGTCATCATTCCGGCTCTATCATTCATGGGCAGAGCCTGCACTCGAGCGAGCTACCCGCAGGCGAGAGAGGTCACGGCGCGCTGGTTGAAAGCAGCGTCCTATCGGTGCCTGATCCGGACCGCCGCAGCCACGCCGGTCAATCCCGATCAGCACGGCCTCACTGCCATTCAGCGACCCGTAGAGGGATCTGACACAAGAGGCCAGGGACAAGGTATGTGGGCATGCAGTGTTCAAGCTCACCTCATCTTTTCTTCTCTATAGGGTCTGTGCGGCGAGAAGAAAAAAGTGATAGTGCTCGAGCGAACTTTTTTTTAGCTGGCGCCACGTCGCTACCGCGGCGAGGCTGCTGACGGCATGAGAGCAGCCGCCACTACTGGATGATTGAGGGCACCAGAGCGGGATAGATCTGACAGCGAGCAGAGCCTGGGCACCCCGAATACGCAGGGAACGGACAGGTGTCGCGGAATTGACCCTCTGACGATTAACGGCGAAAGGACCTGGCTTGAGAGAGGGGGTACGTCGTGATGGGTAAGCGCGGATACGACCCTAGCGGGCTGGGTGACGTCAGGCAGTGTTGATCGTCTGCTGCCGATTGGTAGTGGCCACCAAAGTCCAAGCGCTTCTAAGCGGGTATCACGCGCCCTGTACCGCCTAGCTACAAAGAGGATGCCACCAGATGAAAAGTCGAACACATGACGATTTCATGGCCGAGCAGATTAACGCCGATCCGCACTACGCTGCCGAGTTGCTTTCTGAAGTGCGCCGGAACGGCGATGCTGCCGAGTTAGCTATCCTATTGCGACAAATGAGCAGAGCGTTCAGACAGGTTGAAGGCTGGAGTCTTAGCGAAAAGGCCAGGAATCGTCGGCGATGAAGGCCGAGTTGATCTGTTGGAAGATGGCCGCGGATACGTTGTTGATTGCCATGCGATCGCACCTCTGGTTATCAATTAGCCCTCGCTTTCTACATCTTCGCTCAACAGCGAATCGTACTTGAGCGACCACTCCAACATCTTTTGAAATATGGGTACCAAGTCGATTCCGGCTTGGGAGAGTTCATACTCGACTCTCGGGGGAATCTCTGCATAAGCCCGGCGTATCACTATTCCGTTGGAGGCAAGCTCCTTCAATTGCTCCGTGAGCATGTGCTGCGTTACGCCAGGAAGCGATCGCCTCAGTACGCCGAATCTCATTGGCCCCTCGATCAGCATGCAGACGATTTCGATTTTCCACTTGCCAGTGATTGCACGGATGGCTCTCTGAAATCGAAGGATGTCAACGTCGCTCGGCCCGACGCAGCCATCACAGTCCTCGCTTTTGTAGGTTCTCGGTAGCACAGACTGGATGTTCATTTTTTTTCCCCTCGGTCTGAAATTTCATACTAGGTAAGAAAAACCATCCTACTTGTCGAATCGGATGTTAGCCCGCAACATCATGCCGTAACGGAGATTTGATGATGAGTAAAATTCTTGTGACAGGGGGCTCCGGCTTCCTCGGCAGCCATTGCATCCTCAAGCTGTTGGATGCTGGGCATAGCGTCAGGGCGACCGTGCGCTCGCAGGAGAAGGTGAAGGAAACGCAAAAGATGCTTACGTCTGCCGGCGCCATATCGGCGAACGACGTTGAGTTCGTTCGGGCCGACCTGACGAGCGACGATGGTTGGCAAGCGGCGATGAAGGGCTGTGAATACGTATTGCATGTCGCTTCGCCGTTTCCGTCCGCGGTTCCGAAAGACGAAAACGAGATCATTCATCCCGCCCGAGACGGTACGCTGCGAGTCCTGCGTGCTGCGCGAGACGCGGGAGTCAAGCGCGTGGTCGTCACTTCATCGTTTGCCGCCGTGGGTTATGGCGGTAAACCGAAGTCCGGGGGCACGTACACCGAATTGGATTGGACTGATTCAGCGCTTCCCAATCCCCCCTACATTCGTTCCAAGGCTATAGCGGAGCGTGCCGCATGGGACTTTATTAGTTCGGAAGGCGGCAGTTTGGAATTGGCTGTCGTTAATCCAGTCGGCATCTTCGGGCCAGTGTTGGGTGCGGACTACTCTACGTCCATCGCCATCGTGAAAGGCATGCTTGAGGGGGCCATGCCCGGCTTACCAGATGTCTATTTCGGCGTCGTGGATGTCCGCGACGTGGCCGATCTGCACTTGAGGGCGATGGAGAAACCCGAAGCGAAGGGGGAGCGCTTCGTTGCCGTCGCAGGTCCTTTGATGTCTATGGCGGGGATCGCTTCCATCCTGCGGAGCCGCTTGGGCGAAGCTGCGACGAAAGTTCCGACGAAGAAATTGCCGAGTTGGCAAATTCGCTTGGCTGCGCTGTTCAGTAACAACGCTCGTCAGATGGTTCCTAACCTGGGCAAGAAGCGTGACTCTACGAGCGAGAAGGCACATCGGGTACTTGAATGGAATCCGAGGCCAAATGATGAAGTCATCGTATCGACGGCAGAGAGCTTGATACTTCACGGTCTAGTGGCTCGTTGAGAAGGAGCTGTGTCATGTCTCGCGCTCCCCGAAAAAAATTCTCATCATCGGCGCAAGTTCAGGTATCGGTTTTGAGATGGCTCGTCAGTTCGCAGCGAAAGGGCATGATCTGGCTCTTTGCGCCCGCCGACTAGACAAATTCGAACAACGTGCGCCAGCCGCACCTTCCTCCCGAACCCGCAGGCCACCGAGCCGCAGATTCGCACGATCTACGAAGGCTTCGGCCTCACCAGCCGACAGATCGAGATCGTCGCCACCGCGCAGCCCAAGCGCGACTACTACTACCAATCCCGCGCAGGCAATCGCCTGTTCGACCTCGACCTGGGGCCGGTCGCGCTCGCGTTCGCGGGCGCTTCGACACCCCAAGACCAGCGCGCCATCGATCGCGTGCTGAACGACGCCGGAGCACCGGGCTTCGCCTTGGCAGGCTAGGGCGTGGTATCAAATCTCATGACAAGCCCGGTTTCGTTGGGTTTTATCATTGTGCGCGAGTGCTTTTCTAAGCATGGTATTTTTTACATGGAATCCGATTGATTGCCATGCTGACCGATACCAAGGCTATCTGGCGAACAGCACACTAGTCTAATCAAAATCAAAAAATTCAAGTTATGAAAACTCATAACTCGAAATCACTTCTCTCTAGGAAGCCAAGAGCAACTCTATATAAGTAGTAGAACTCAACTAAATATTCAAGAAGCTCTTGGTATACAGTGTCTTTAAACATCAACCCCCGAATGGGGTGGCACTAACGGGTGACTGACCTTTTTTAGAACAGGATGGTGGGTTGGTCATGCCAAACGTCAAGAGATTCCCGCCGTTGATAATGCAATTAAACTGTTGATTATCTTTGGACTTCAACGCGGCGAACGTATTGGTTCCTTCCGTCCGGCGGCTTACCAGAGTCAGCTCTTCAGGAGAATACCCGAGGGCCCCGCCAGCCTGGGATTTTATTTGGTCATCAGTGAGTACATTAGTTTTGCTAGCAATGACATTACATCCAGCTAATGCCACCAAAACAGAAACCGCTGCAACAAATTTTAATTTTGTCATGGTTTTCTCATTTTTTTAGGGTGAGTTAGAATTCTGTCAGCAGTTTAGAATTAAGCCTCGCATAGAAGCCATAGTGTAAATGTGCTATGGCCAAATCGGGGAACTTACCCTTTAAAAGCGGAAATGCGCATGCTGCTGCCATCTCTATTTGTGCTGGAAGCCATAGCCCACTCCATGGTGTTTGCCGACGCTATGGCGACCCTTCCTAAGGCCTAGCGCCGATCGAACGGTTTTCGATCCAGGAGACAGTCGATGAACGCCCCGAGGAGGGCTGGTCGATGCTGGCGGCTCGGATAGTAGAGGAACAGCCCCGGGCGTGAAATCGACCAGTCCGGCAGGACCTGGACCAGCCGTCCCTGGGCCAAGAGCTCGCCCACGCCATCTCGCTCGAAGTGATAGGCAATGCCGAGCCCGTTCAGCGCAGCAGCAATGCCGATGTCGGCATGATTGGTGACTACGGGGCCGTCCACCGCCACTTCGAGTCGCTGCCCTCGTTTCTTGAACTCCCAGCGATAGTGCCTGCCGTCCATCTGGAGCCGCCAGTTGATGCATGTATGGTTATGCAAATCGGCAGGAGACTTGGGGGTTCCTTTACGCGCGATATAGTCCGGGGAGGCCACGGCCACCATGTCCAGGTCCGGCGTGAGGCGGACGGCAACCATGTCTTTCTCGAGTTGCCCACCCACGCGGATGCCGGCATCAAAGCGGCCAGAGACAATATCGGCGAGCGCGTCGTCGACCACGATGTCGAGAACCACGTCAGGGTGTGCTTGATGAAAGCGTGAAAGCCGGGGCGCGATGATGGTTCGCGCTGCGATCCCCAGCGTGTTGATGCGAAGCGTGCCGCTCATCTGTCCTGTCGCCTCACTGGCTTGGGCGACTGCAGCAGCCATCTCCCGAAACAACGGCGCTATGCGCCTGTAGAGCCGTTCGCCACTGGCCGATGGCGCGACGCTTCGAGTTGTGCGATTCAGAAGGCGAGCGCCGATGCGGCCTTCGAGCTGCCGGATGGTCTGGCTGAGTGCTGACGGCGATAGGCCCAAATGCTCGGCAGCTCGGGCAAAGCTCTGGCGTTCCACGACGGCTACGAAGGCCTTCAGCTCAGCGAAATCGGATCCGCGCATTCTGTATCATTTCCTAAATAGCCTATAA
The DNA here is from genome assembly GCF_900100025.1 of Pseudomonas sp. NFACC56-3. NCBI lineage: Bacteria > Pseudomonadati > Pseudomonadota > Gammaproteobacteria > Pseudomonadales > Pseudomonadaceae > Pseudomonas > Pseudomonas sp. NFACC56-3. The sequence goes on from NZ_FMTK01000023.1 coordinate 70,153, forward strand.
AGATTCTAGTATATTCACTGAATTCACGTTGACGCGCATCCTGAGGCCTTCGCTGACCCCATGGAGCCAAAACTTGAACACCTTGACCCTTCCTGAGCCTATTGCCGCGTACTTCGCGGCCGAACACGACTCCGACGCCTTGGCGCATTGCTTCACCGCGCAAGCTGTCATGAAGGACGACGGTCGTACCTACACGGGCATCGACGCCATCAAGGCCTTTATGGCCGAGGCATCGGCCAAGTACAGCGCGATAAGCGTGCCGTTCGCCATTGAAAAAGAGGACGGCTTTCAAGTTGTCCGCGCCAACGTCACCGGCAACTTCCCTGGCAGCCCGATCGTTATGTCCTACCGCTTTCGCCTTGAACGCGGCCTGATTGCATCGCTGGAGATCACGGCATGAGCTTCGACCTTCATCTGAATGGCCTGCGGACATTGGTCACCGGCGGCACGCTGGGCCTTGGCGCTGCCGTCGTGAAAACCCTTGTGGAGGCCGGCGCTCGGGTGGCGACATCCGCGCGCACCCTGCCAGCGGAGCCGGTGGAGGGCGTCAACTACGTGGCGGCCGATCTGTCGACGGCGCAAGGTACGAATCACCTTGCTCAGACCCTCCTGCAGGACTGGGGCGGCGTCGATATCCTGATCAACGTGCTCGGCGGTTCGAAGACTCCCGGTGGCGGTTTCGCCGCGATCAGTGATGAGCACTGGTTCGCCGAGCTGAACCTGAACTTGATGCCTGCCGTACGCCTGGATCGTGCGTTGCTGCCAGCGATGCTGGCTCAGGGCTCCGGCGTCATCATCCACGTCAGCTCCATCCAGCGTGTGCTGCCTTTGCCCGAGTCCACCACCGCCTACGCCGCAGCCAAGGGGGCCCTCACGACCTACAGCAAGTCTCTGGCGAGAGAGGTGACGCCGAAGGGCGTTCGCGTGCTGAGCGTTGCGCCGGGCTGGATTGAGACCGAGGCTTCCGTAGCGTTTGCGCAGCGGATGGCGGCAGACGCCGGAACGGATTACGAGGGCGGCAAGAAAATCATCATGGATTGGCTGGGAGGAATTCCAGTGGGCCGACCGGCCACACCACAAGAGGTGGCCGATTTGATCGCTTTCCTGGCGTCCCCTCGGTCCGCTTCGATCGCAGGGGCCGAGTATCGGATCGACGGCGGCACTGTTCCGACGCTTTAGCCAACAGCCGCGATCGGCTGAACACGGGCCCCGTGACCTCGCAGCATGGCCTCGGCGCGTGCCGAGGCTTCTCCCGAACCGGACGCGGCAGTTCTGCCGCGTCCGGTATCAATGTCCACCCGCAAACGCCCCGTCGCTACAGTCAAAGCTCTGTTTTCAAACTGTCAAAGGCGTCCTGCAGGAATTTGGCCACCGGCTTTCGCTGGCCGGTCTGATCCCGCCACGCCTGGAGCGCGAGCCTCATCGCACCGACGGACACCACAGCCACCATCCGAAGGGCCAACCGCCGCTCAGGCTGCCGCCAGACCTCACACAGCGTGTTGAACAGCGCTTGTTCCTGTTGCGCGTAGTACGCCTGCTTGCGCGCAAGAAGCGATTCGCTCGAACGCATGAGATTGTCCACGGCTGTCATCTGCTCGGTCGTGTAGCGCGCGATGTGCTTGACCATCACATCGCGAACGGCATCGAGTGGCGGTACGTCGGGCGATGTCTTCAGCAGATCGGCAATCAGCCTGGCCGAATCGGCGTCCTGCCAGAACAAGATGATGTCGTCCTTCGATTTGAAGTACGAGAAAAACGTGCGGCGCGAGATACCCGCCGCTGCCGCGATGGTGTCTAGCGTTGTGCCTTCGTAACCGTTGGCGAGGAACAAGCGCTGGCCGGCCTCGGCGATGCGCTGGCGTGTTTCGCGGCGCTTGCTTTCCCGCAAGCCTTCTGTGGGTGCCGCATCTGCGGGAGGGAAGGATTCTGACATTCCGATGGCCTATTGCATTTCTGCACTAAGTGCAGCAGAGTTAGCACTGAGTGCATATTTATGTGCACCTAGTGTATATTCCAACTTCTCGGCAGGCAAGGATCATGACCCACTGGACAGTTTCCGACATCCCTTCCCAACGCGGCCGTACGGCGGTCGTCACCGGTACTGGCGGCCTTGGCTTGCAAGACGCGCTGGCGCTGGCCCGTGCCGGTGCGAATGTCATCATCGCCGGTCGAAATCCGTCGAAAGGCGCCGCAGCAGTCGATCAGATTCGCCAAAGGGTTCCCGGCGCGAATGTGACTTTCGGGGCACTGGACCTCGCCAGCCTCGAATCCATCGAGTCGTTCGGCGAGCGTCTGCGGAGTTCGCGCGACAGCCTGGACTTGCTGATCAACAACGCGGCAGTGATGGCGCCGCCGAAGCGTGAGGTGACTTGCGACGGATTCGAGTTGCAGTTCGGCACGAATTACCTGGGGCACTTCGCCTTGACTGCCCAACTGCTGCCGCTGCTGCGCAAAGGCAACAAGCCACGGGTGGTCAGTCTTTCAAGCGTCGCCGCCCGAAGCGGCACGATCGACTTCGATGATCTGCAAGCTCAGCGCAGCTACAAGCCGATGCCGGTTTACAGCCAATCGAAACTCGCTTGCCTGATGTTCGCCCTTGAATTGCAACGCCGCAGCAATGCTGCGGGCTGGGGCATCCAGAGCATCGCTGCCCATCCTGGCATTTCGCGCACCGATCTGTTGCCCAATGGCGCCGGCGCACGGAGCGTTCCGGGCATGGCTCGTCGTTACATGTGGTTCCTGTTCCAGCCGGCGGCGCAGGGGGCGTTGCCGACCCTCTTCGCCGCGACGTCACCGCAGGCACAAGGCGGTGCCTATTACGGCCCGGACAGGCTCGGCGAAACACGCGGCTATCCGGCCATTGCCAAGGTTCCTGCGCAAGCACTGGACACGAGTGCTGCTGCGAGGCTGTGGATTGAGTCGCAAGGGCTTACGGAAGCGGTCTTTCGGTAAACCAACCATGTACAAATACGTTGTCGTCGAACGGTCTGTACTGGGTCGGTGAGGCTAGATGCGTTCTATACTCTTGGCACCCATTGCGGCGAAAGGTCGCAATAAGGAGCCTGCCATGAATGACACTCAGAAACTGGCCGCCTTGCGCATCGTTTTGATCGTCGTCGGTCTGATCGCCATTTTCGCGATCTGGCCGCTGATGATCCTGTGGCCGTCCGGCTGGGCGTGGCACAGCGGCCATTCCCAGTATCCGCTGATGATCGTCGGCATTTACGCGACACTCGGTGTGTTCCTGCTGATGGCGTCGCGCGATCCGATGAAACATTTGAGCCTGATCTGGTTCACCGTGTGGTCGAGCGTCGTGCACGGCGCGATCATGGCCGTGCAGTCCTTCGGCGTCGAGATGGACGGGACAAGCCACGTCGGCCATCTGGTGGGCGATGTGCCCGCGTTGTTCATCGTTGCCGCGGCGTTGGCCTTCTTCACGCCGCGGCGCAGCAATACGTAACCCGCGAGTGGACTGACTTCTGCCGAAAAGGCCTGCTTGGATGTGCACGAAATAATGCCCTGTGGATAACTTCCCCAAGGCATTTTCATTTTGTTTTTTTCATTTTCGCTGGCCTTACTGTTTCTCATCTGCGGGTGTATCGTATTCGCCTTTTGCGGGCCCAACGGTTCGCGCGGATTCAATAGGTGGTTGCGTTCATGTCCTTTACCCGTCGCCAAATACTCGGTGGCCTGGCTGGTCTTGTTGTCGTTGGTGTGGGGGCAGGCGGTGCGTCGCGGTACTGGCTGGGCAAGCGGGCCGACGCCGAAGCCGGTCACGACTATGAACTGATCGCGGCGCCCCTGGACGTGGAACTGGTGGCCGGGCACAAGACCCAGGCCTGGGCGTTCGGCCCTTCGGCACCGGGCACCGAGCTGCGGGTGCGGCAGGGCGAGTGGTTGCGGGTGCGCTTCATCAATCACCTGCCGGTCGCCACCACCATTCATTGGCATGGCATCCGTTTGCCGCTGGAGATGGACGGCGTGCCGTATGTCTCGCAGCTGCCGGTGCTGCCGGGCGAGTACTTCGATTACAAATTCCGCGTGCCGGACGCTGGCAGCTATTGGTATCACCCCCACGTCAACAGCAGCGAAGAGCTCGGGCGTGGGCTGGTGGGACCGTTGATCATCGAAGAGCGTGAGCCGACCGGCTTCAAGTACGAACAGACCCTGAGCCTCAAGAGCTGGCATGTGGATGAGCAGGGCGAGTTCGTCGCGTTCAGCATTCCCCGCGAGGCGGCCCGTGGCGGCACGGCCGGGCGGCTGGCGACCATCAACGGTGTGCCGCAGGCGGTGATCGACCTACCGGCCGGGCAGATCACCCGGGTGCGTTTGCTCAACCTCGACAACACCCTGACTTACCGTATCAACATCCCAGGGGTTGAAGCGCAGATCTATGCGCTGGACGGCAACCCCATCGAACCGCGCCCGCTGGGCAAGGAATACTGGCTGGGCCCGGGCATGCGCATTTGCCTGGCGATCAAGGCGCCGCCGGCCGGCGAGGAACTGTCGTTGCGCAATGGCCCGGTGCGCCTGGGCACCTTGCGTTCGGTGCCCAACAGTGACGCCCCGACCCAGTGGCCACCGGCGCTGCCAGCCAACCCGGTGTCCGAGCCGGACCTGGCCAATGCCGAGAAACTCAACTTCAATTTCGAATGGGTCGGCTCGGTGTCGGTCAACGTCGACAACGGCAAGCCGCCGAGCCTGTGGCAGATCAATGGCAAGGCCTGGGACATCACCGACAAGACCTGCGCCGACCGGCCGATCGCCACGCTGAAGAAAGGCCAGAGCTACATTTTCGAATTGAAGAACATGACTCAGTACCAGCACCCGATCCACTTGCATGGCATGAGCTTCAAGGTGATCGCGTCGAACCGGCACAAGGTCGTGCCGTATTTCACTGACACTTACTTACTGGGCAAGAACGAACGGGCGCAGGTGGCGCTGGTGGCGGATAATCCAGGGGTGTGGATGTTCCACTGCCATGTGATCGACCACATGGAAACCGGCCTGATGGCCGCCATCGAGGTGGCGTGATGCGCCAGATTCGTCCCGCCAAAATCATCGACCGTAGCCGCGACCAGGACTTCATGCGCGAAGCCCTGGCCCTCGCCGCCCAAGGCGCCGCCCTGGGGGAAGTGCCGGTGGGTGCGGTGCTGGTGCAGGACGGTGAGATCATCGGGCGCGGCTTCAACTGCCCGATCAGCGGCCACGATCCCAGCGCCCATGCGGAAATGGTCGCCATCCGCGCTGCCGCCCAGGCGGTGAACAACTATCGCCTGCCCGGCAGCACCCTGTATGTGACGCTGGAGCCGTGCAGTATGTGCGCCGGCCTCATCGTCCACTCGCGCATCGCCCGGGTCGTCTACGGCGCCCTGGAGCCCAAGGCTGGCATCGTGCAGAGCCAGGGGCAGTTTTTCAGCCAGGGCTTCCTGAACCATCGGGTGCTGTTCGAGGGCGGGGTGTTGGCCGAGGAGTGCAGCACGGTGCTGAGTGAGTTCTTCAAGGCCCGAAGAGCCAAAGCCCCGGACTAAACATCGAGCCCTTGTGGGAGCGAGCTTGCTCGCGATAGCGGTGGGTCGGTCAACATTTGTCTTAACTGACCGTCCGTCATCGCGAGCAAGCTCGCTCCCACAGGGGTTGTGGTGTGTGGGCTAATTATTTACGCGCCACAATCACCGCCCGCATCGGCGCCGGCAGCCCTTCGATGGTTTTGCTGTGGTCGGCGGGGTCGAGGAAATCACTCAATGACTGATACTTCATCCACTCGGTGCTGCGCTGTTCCTCCACGGTTGTCAGGCTCACGTCCACGCAACGCACGTCCCTGAACCCCGCGCGGCGCAGCCAGCGTTCCAGGGCTGGGACCGACGGCAGGAACCACACGTTGCGCATCTGCGCGTAGCGGTCCTCTGGCACCAGCACTTGGTGCTCATCACCCTCGATCACCAGGGTTTCCAGCACCAGTTCGCCGCCCTTGACCAGGCAATCCTTCAGGGCGAGCAAGTGTTCGATCGGCGAGCGGCGATGGTAGAACACGCCCATGGAAAACACCGTGTCGAAGCCTTCCAGTTCCGCTGGCAGGGCCTCGAAGGGGAACGGTAAATGCCAGGCGTTGGGCTGCGACAGGTAGCGCTGTACCGCCTGGAACTGGCAGAAGAACAGCCAGTTGGGGTCGACGCCGATCACCGTGTCCGCCCCGGCACCGAGCATGCGCCACATGTAGTAACCGTTGCCGCAGCCCACATCGAGGATGCGCTTGCCCGCAAGATCCAGGTGCGGAGCCACCCGCGACCACTTCCAGTCCGAGCGCCATTCGGTGTCCACGTGCACGCCGAACAGGTTGAAAGGCCCTTTGCGCCAGGGTGACAGGCCCATCAACGCGGTACGCATTTGCCCACGGGTTTCGTCGGAACAATCGGTGTCGAGCGTCAGGCCATTCAGCAGGTCGACGGTGGTGGGTTGCAAAACCGGCAATGCATCGAGGGCGCTTTGCCAGCGTTCCAGATCGCCATGGCCCTTCTCCATTTTGCTGTCGAGTTGCGCCTGCAGCGTTGCGGCCCAATCGGCCAGGGGCGTGCCGGCCAGATGGCGGGCGAGGGGGGACAAATCGATCATGGCAGGGCGATCAACGAGGCGAAGTTAAGACACTGGAACCACGGCACGACTTTCGAGAACCCGGCCGCCAAGAGGCGCTCGCGGTGTTCTTCGAGGCTGTCGGGCTTCATGACGTTTTCGATGGCGCTGCGTTTCTGGGCAATCTCCAGCTCGCTGTAGCCGTTGGCGCGCTTGAACGCCACGTGCAGGTCGGTGAGCAGGGCGTGTTCCTCTGCATCGTTGAAACGCAATTTTTCCGACAGGATCAGGGCCCCACCCGGCAGCAGGGACTGGCGGATGCGGCTCAACAGTGCGGTGCGCTGGTCCGGCGCGATGAATTGCAGGGTGAAATTCAGTGCCACCACCGAGGCTGGCTGGAACGTCAGGGCGAGGATATCGCCTTCGATCACTTCCACCGGCAGCAGCTCCTGGAACATCGAGTCCTGGCCGTTGAGGTATTCACGGCAGCGCTCGACCATGGCCGTCGAGTTATCCACCGCGATCACCCGGCAACCGTCGGTGCGCACATGGCGGCGCAGGGCCTGGGTCACCGCGCCCAGGGACGAGCCGAGGTCGTAGAGCACGCTGCCCGGCTGGGCGAATTGCGCGGCGAGCACGCCGAGGTTTTCGACGATGGTCGGGTAACCCGGCACCGAACGCTTGATCATGTCCGGAAACACCCGCACCACGTCCTCGTTGAAGGCGAAGTCCGGCACTTGGGCCAGGGGTTGGGCGAATAGGCGATCAGGGTCTTTGCTCACGGCGGTTCCAGCGGCATGGGTGGTGAAAAGGCCGGCATTTTAACCAAAAAACCAGTGGGAGCGAGCTTGCTCGCGATGGCGATGGTTCAGCCGGTCATAATGTTGACTGACAGACCGCTATCGCGAGCAAGCTCGCTCCCACATTGTTTGGCTCAGTGGGGCTTTCTGGCGAACGCCGACGCGGTAATGCCCCATTGGCCCAGCCAATAACTGACGATGATCAGGTAAGGCGCGGCATGGAAGGGTTGCACGAACCGGTTGATGCCGATGAGGCTGTCGGAAAACACAAACGCCAGCGCCCCGGCGGCGGCCAGCCACGCCGAACGCTTGGGCACGTCGGTGCCCAGTCGTGCCAACGCCCGCCAGAGCATGGCGCTGATAACCAGGCCGTAGATCACCACCGGCACCAGCAACGGCCCGAGACCGCTCGCCACCAGGATTGCCAGGAGCACCGCGCCGATGCCCAAGGCCATGGCCAAGGGCAGCAGCGCCGGTCGGCGGCAGTCGCTGAGGTAGGCTTTCAGGTAGGCCAGGTGCGCCAGCAGAAACGCACCAAGGCCGAACACGAACAGGTCCCCCGGCCAGGCCAGCAACACATCGCCCGCCAGCGAAAAAATCAGCCCGAGGCTGATCCAGCGCCGATATTCGCTGGGCGGCGCATCGTGCAGCCAGCCGAGCAGGGCCAGCACCGGCATGGGCTTGACCAGCAGGCACAGCAGCGTGGCATGCATGGCCAGGCCGTACAGGTAGGTGGCCGCACCCATCAGTGCGAGGATCAGCCAACCCACAGTCAGTTCACCGCGATAGCGCAGTCAAAAGTTTCCACGGGCGGTACTTCCGGTGCCCAAGGCTGTTGATAAGTCAGGCGCAAGCGCCCGGTGCCGGCGCTGAACGCCTGGAAGCGCCAGGTCGAGACACCCGCGGCGCCAACGATGCCGGCGTCTTCCGGGTTGCGATAAACCTCCGGCCCCAAGCCCTTCAACACGCCACCGGCCGAATCCTGGATCGCCCAGCGATAACCGGTGCTGGGGTTGCTGGGCAGGCTCAGGATCAGGTTCTGTCCGTTATTGAGCCTTACGGGGCACTGGCTCAGTTTTTCCACGGTCACGTTGTTGCTGGTTTGCGTGGCGCAGGCGCTCAGCAGGGCGAGGCTGAGGGGGACGAGCAGGCGAGTGGGGGACATAAGGGCAACGGCTCCGGCATTCACGACGAACGGCGAGCATAACCGAAGATGCTACTGGGTGTGTCAGGTGGGCATGTGTTGTTGCTGATGGCGCCATCGCGAGCAAGCTCGCTCCCACAGGGGATTTGTGGTGTTCACAGCATTTGTGATCCACACCAAACCCTGTGGGAGCGAGCTTGCTCGCGATCAGGCCGGCACAGCCGCTACAAAACCCTCAGAACAACACCTTCGCCACATCCGCAAACCGCTTGGCAAAGTGCACCGTCACCCCTTCCTTGAGGTAGTCCGGCAATTCTTCGAAGTTGCCCCGGTTGGCTTCCGGCAGGATCAGTTCGTTGATTTTCTGCCGGCGCGCCGCGATGACCTTCTCGCGTACGCCGCCAATCGGCAGGACGTGCCCGGTGAGGGTCAGTTCGCCGGTCATGGCCACGCCTTTTTTCGGCGGCTGGTTGCGGGCCAGGGACAGCAGGGCACTGGCCATGGTCACGCCGGCGCTCGGGCCGTCCTTGGGGGTGGCGCCTTCCGGTACGTGCAGGTGGACGAAGGCCTCGTCAAAGAACTTCGGATCGCCGCCGAATTGCTTCAGGTGCGAACTGACGTAGCTGTGGGCGATCTCCGCCGACTCCTTCATCACCTCTCCCAGTTGCCCGGTCAGCTTGAAGCCGCGATTGAGGGTGTGGATGCGCGTCGCTTCGATCGGCAAGGTCGCGCCGCCCATGCTGGTCCAGGCCAGGCCGGTAATCACGCCGATGCCGGACAACACCTGCTCGTTGCGGAACACCGGTTTGCCCAGGGAGGCCTCGAGGTCCTTCGGCCCGAGCTTGATCACCGCTTTCGGGTCGTCGATCAGCTTCATCACCGCCTTGCGCACCAGTTTGCCCAGTTGTTTCTCCAGCTGTCGCACCCCGGCCTCACGGGCGTAACCGTCGATCAGGGCCTTGAGGGCACTGTCGTTGATGCTCAGGCTGCCCTTGGACACACCGGCCTTGGCCAGTTGCTTGGGCCACAGGTGGCGCTTGGCGATGGCGACTTTTTCTTCGGTGATGTAGCCCGACAGGCGGATCACTTCCATGCGGTCCAGCAGCGGGCCGGGGATCGAGTCCAGGGTATTGGCGGTGCACACGAAGAGCACCTTGGACAGGTCCATGCGCAAATCCAGGTAATGATCGAGAAACTCGACGTTCTGCTCCGGATCGAGGGTCTCCAGCAAGGCCGAGGCCGGGTCGCCCTGGTAGCTTTGGCCCATCTTGTCGATTTCGTCGAGCATGATCACCGGGTTCATCACTTCGACATCCTTGAGCGCCTGCACCAGCTTGCCCGGCTGGGCACCGATGTAGGTGCGTCGATGGCCCTTGATCTCGGCTTCATCACGCATGCCGCCGACGCTGAAGCGATAGAACGGCCGGCCCAGGGATTCGGCGATGGACTTGCCGACGCTGGTCTTGCCCACGCCCGGCGGGCCCACCAGCAGCACGATGGAACCGCTGATCTCGCCTTTGTAGGCGCCGACGGCGAGGAATTCGAGGATGCGGTCCTTGATGTCGTCCAGGCCGGCGTGGTGCTGGTCGAGCACCTTGCGCGCATGCTTGAGGTCGAGTTTGTCCTGGCCATACACGCCCCACGGCACCGAAGTCGCCCAATCCAGGTAATTGCGGGTGACGGCGTATTCCGGCGAGCCGGTTTCCAGGATGGAGAGTTTGTTCATCTCCTCTTCGATACGCTTCTGCGCCTGGGCCGACAGCACTTTGCCTTCCAGTCGCTGTTCGAATTGTTCGATGTCGGCGCTGCGGTCGTCCTTGGTCAGCCCCAGTTCCTGCTGGATGACCTTGAGTTGCTCCTTGAGGAAGAACTGGCGCTGGTGTTCGCCGATCTTGTTGTTGACCTCGGCGGAAATTTCTTTCTGCAGCCGCGCCACTTCGACTTCCTTGCGCAGCATCGGCAGCACTTTTTCCATGCGCTTGAGCATGGGCACGCAGTCGAGCACTTCCTGCAGCTCATTGCCGGTGGCGGAGGTGAGCGCGGCGGCGAAGTCGGTCAGCGGCGAAGGGTCGTTGGGGCTGAAGCGGTTGAGGTAGTTCTTCAGCTCTTCGCTGTACAGCGGATTGAGCGGCAGCAGTTCCTTGATCGCGTTGATCAGCGCCATCCCGTAGGCCTTGACCTCGTCGGTTGGCTCGCTCGGCTGGTGCGGGTATTCGACTTCCACCAGGTACGGTGGGCGATGGTGCTTGAGCCAGGTGCGGATGCGCACGCGGGTCAGGCCCTGGGCGACGAATTGCAGCTTGCCGCCTTCCCGGCTGGCGTGATGGACCTTCACCAGGGTGCCGTACAGCGGCAGTTTCGAGGTGTCGAAATGGCGCGGGTCTTCCTGGGGCGTGTCCATGAAGAACAGGGCCAGGGAATGGTGATCGGACTTGGCCACCAGTTCCAGGGTCTCGGCCCACGGTTCTTCGTTGACGATGACCGGCAACACCTGGGCCGGGAAGAAGGGGCGATTGTGGATGGGGATGATGTAGACCTTGTCCGGCAGGTTCTGGCCGGGCAGCGCCAGGCCGGTGCCGGAGGACGTATGTTCGATGTGTTCGGAATCAGCGTAGTCGTTAGTGGCTTCAGTAGAGTGCTGGTCGCTCATGGGGCACCTGCGCAATGGGGTATGGGTCTTAGATGGGGCAGGTGGGGGGTGGTTTCAATGGTGGGCGATTGTTAATGGTTATTTCATTGGCCGGTTTACCCCGTAGGAGCTGCCGAGCGAAGCGAGGCTGCGATCTTTCCTCTGACGCTTGAGTCTCAAGTGAAAGATCAAAAGATCGCAGCCTGCGGCAGCGCCTACGAGAGGCGTGTCAGGCGACCCGGTTCAAGTCGTTGTGGCGCGTTTCCTTCAGGCACAGCACGGCGATGACGCTGAGCAGCGCGGCCGCTGAAACATAGCCTCCGACATAGCTCAAGCCGCCCATCGCCACCAGTTTCTGGGCGAAGAACGGTGCGGCCGAGGCGCCGACGATACCGCCGAGGTTGTAGGCCGCCGAGGCGCCGGTATAGCGCACGTGGGTCGGAAACAGTTCCGGCAGCAAGGCGCCCATGGGGGCGAAGGTCACCCCCATCAGGAACAGCTCGATGCACAGGAACAGCGCCACGCCGCCGGTCGAGCCGTGGGTCAGCAACGGTTCCATGAGGAAACCCGAGGCAACCGCCAGCAAGCCACCGATGATCAAGATCGGTTTGCGCCCGTAGCGGTCGCTGGCCCAGGCGGACAACGGCGTAGCGGCGGCCATGAACAGTACGGCGAAGCACAGCAGGCCCAGGAAGGTCTCGCGGCTGTAGCCGAGGGTGGACACGCCGTAGCTCAGGGAAAATACCGTCGAGATGTAGAACAGCGCGTAACACACCACCATCGCCGCCGCGCCCAGCAAGGTCGGCGCCCAGTATTGGCTGAACAGTTCGACCAATGGCACCTTGACCCGCTCCTGGCGGGCCATGGCATTGGCGAACACCGGGGTTTCATGGAGCTTGAGCCGCACGTAGAGGCCGACGATCACCAGCACGGCACTGAGCAGGAACGGAATCCGCCAGCCCCAGGCGCGGAACTGCTCGTCATCCAGGCTCATGGCCAGGGTCAGGAACAGGCCGTTGGCCGCCAGGAAGCCGATGGAGGGCCCCAGTTGGGGGAACATGCCGAACCAGGCGCGCTTGCCCTTTGGCGCGTTCTCGGTGGCCAGCAGCGCCGCTCCGCCCCATTCACCCCCAAGCCCCAGGCCCTGGCCGAACCGCAGCAGGCACAGCAGGATCGGCGCCCAGGCGCCAATGCTGGCATAGCCGGGCAGCACGCCAATGAGTGTGGTGCACACGCCCATCAGCAGCAGGGAGGCCACCAGCGTCGACTTGCGGCCGATCCGGTCGCCGAAATGGCCGAACAGCGCAGAACCCAGCGGACGGGCGAGGAAGGCGATGCCGAACGTCAGGAAGGACGACAGCATCTGTGCCGTGCCTGAGGTTTGCGGGAAGAACACCGGCCCGATCACCAGGGCCGCCGCCGTGGCATAGACGTAGAAGTCGTAGAACTCGATGGCAGTGCCGATGAAGCTCGCGGTCGCCACGCGAGTGGCCGAGTTGGTCGGCTGGGCAGGCACAGCCTCGTTGCAGGTAGCGGTCGTCATGCGGTTATCCCTGACAGTCATGTGCTCCGTTGGAGCGAATTATTATGGTCGAACACCCAGGGATGTGGGCGGGTATCCTGTCGCTGTTTCGGGTAGGAACAGTCCCAGGGTTGATGCGGATTTTGCCGATGGTCTGGCCGGAACCGACCGGGCGCGGGGTAGGCACGGGGTTCGGGCGGAGCTGGGTAAGCGGGTTGAGTATAGGAAGGGGGCTAATGAATCAACAAGAGAGTCCGCACACATTAGTGGCGCTTGCGCAGAACCCGTGGCGAGGGAGCTTGCTCCCGCTGGGCTGCGAAGCGGCCCCAAACCAGGCAGTGCGATGTATTGGTCGGGATGGGGTCGCTGCTTTTTTGGGTTTGCTTCGCAACCCAGCGGGAGCAAGCTCCCTCGCCACAGAGGGGGGTTAGAGTGCCGTGGGCACCGAACTGTTATGCCACGCCAGCACCTGGCTGACGCGGTTGTCCACGGTCTCGATGATTTCCAGCCGATAACGCCCGATTTTCAGGCAGACCGGGCTTTCGGGGATGGTTTCCAGGGCTTCGGTCACCAGCCCGTTGAGGGTCTTGGGACCGTCGCAAGGCAGATGCCAGCCCAGGGTCCTGTTCAATTCGCGGATCGACGCCGCGCCATCGATCATCAGGCGGCCATCGGGCTGAGGATGGACGTGGGGGTTGTCGAGGCTGTGCTGGCTCTCGAATTCGCCGACGATTTCTTCGAGGATGTCTTCCAGGGTGACGATGCCCAGTACTTCGCCGTATTCGTCCACCACCATGCCCAGGCGCCGCTGCTGCTTGTGGAAATTCAGCAGTTGCAGCTGCAAGGGTGTGCTTTCGGGCACGAAGTAGGGTTCATGGGAGGCGGCCAGCAGCGCTTCCTTGGTCAGGCTCGCGTCCGCCAGCAGGTGACGGATCTGGCGGGTGTTGAGCACCGCTTCGACCTGGTTGATATCGCTGTGGAACACCGGCAGGCGCGTCCGTCGGTTCGGGCGCAACTGTTCGATGATCTCGCCGATGGGGTCGTCGAGGTTGATCCCATCGACCTCGCTGCGGGGCACGAGGATATCGTTGACGGTGATGTTGTCCAGGGCGTGGATGCCGGAAATCGGATGCAGCCGGCCACCGCCTTGCTCTGACTCCTGCTCGCTGCGCGGTGGCGCGGGCATTTCGTCGTCGCTCTGCTGCACCATGCCGGGCTTGCGGGCAAATGGACGCAGCAACAACTGGCTGGTGCCATTCAACAGCCAGGCAAAGGGATAGAGGATCTTCAACGGTATGCCCAGCAAGGTATTACCCAGTGCCAGCACCGCGTCGGGCTGGCGGCTGGCCAGGGTACGCGGCAGGTAGTCGGCGAACACCAGCAGGGCGGCGCTGGTGCCGAGCCAGGCGACCCAGGGACCGTCTTCCAGCCAGGTAAAAATCGCCAGCAAGGTGCCGATGACCACGGCCAGGGCGCGACAGAGGGTATTGCACAGGATCAGGCTGGGCAGCGGGAAGGCCAGTGTCGCCAGTGGTTTGTCACTGGCGCGCGAAGGCGTGCGTTGGGCCAGCAGGTGTTGCTGGGCGGCTTCGATAGCCGTGAACAGGGCCGACCAGAGGATCAGCACCACCAGCACGGCGAACAACGGCGCTACGGGCAACGTATCCATCAGGGCCGTCCGTCAGATATGCAGGATGTATTCACGGACCAGCTTGCTGCCGAAGTACGCCAGCATCAGCAGGCAGAAACCGGCCAGGGTCCAGCGAATCGCTTTGTGCCCACGCCAGCCGAGGCGGTTGCGGCCCCACAGCAGCACGCTGAAGACCACCCACGCCAGGCAGGCCAGCAGGGTCTTGTGCACCAGGTGCTGGGCGAACAGGTTCTCGACGAACAACCAGCCGGAGATCAATGACAGCGACAGCAGACTCCAGCCGGCCCAGAGGAAACCGAACAACAGGCTTTCCATGGTTTGCAGCGGCGGGAAGTTGCGGATCAGCCCGGAGGGGTGCTTGTTCTTGAGCTGGTGATCCTGCACCAGCAGCAACAGGGCCTGGAACACGGCGATGGTGAACAGGCCGTAGGCGAGGATCGACAACAGGATGTGGGCGAGGATGCCCGGCTCTTCGTCGATGATCTGCACGGTGCCCGACGGCGCGAACTGCGCCAGCAACACCGTGGCCAGCCCCAGTGGGAACAGCAGCACCAGCAGGTTTTCCACCGGGATGCGCGAGCAGGCCAGCAACGTCAGGGCGATCACGGCGACGGCGATCAGGCTGGCGGCGTTGAAGAAATCCAGGCCCAGGCCGATCGGCGTCATCAGGTGGGTATAAAGGCTGGCCGCGTGGCCGAGCACCGCCAGCACGCCAAGCGTGACCAGCAGGCGTTTGTTCGCCTTGGCACCGGTGGCCAGGCGGGTGCCTTGATAGAAGGTCGCAGCGGCATAAAGACAAGCGGCGGCGAGGGTGGCAAGCAAGCTGGGTGACAAGGGGAGCATAAATCCTGTTAGGCAAGCCCGAAAGGCGCTGAGTTTGGCATAGAACCCCCTCCACACGAAAGACCACAGCAGGTGTACGCCGCACGCTTCTTCGCTATAATCCGCGACCTGCCCACGCCGCAGGCTCGCCGAGCACATTTTTCACGGTCTGGGCCGCCATTATCCCGGTCTCATCTGGGCCTGAAAGGATCGCGCATGTTTGAAAACCTAACCGACCGTCTCTCGCAGACGCTGCGCCATGTCACCGGCAAGGCGAAACTGACCGAAGACAACATCAAAGACACCCTGCGCGAAGTGCGCATGGCGTTGCTCGAAGCCGACGTCGCCCTGCCGGTGGTCAAGGACTTCGTCAATTCGGTCAAGGAACGCGCCGTCGGCACCGAAGTGTCCCGCAGCCTGACGCCGGGCCAGGCGTTCGTGAAGATCGTCCAGGCCGAGCTCGAAAGCCTGATGGGCGTCGCCAACGAAGACCTGAACCTCGCCGCCGTACCGCCAGCGGTGGTGCTGATGGCCGGTCTGCAGGGCGCGGGCAAGACCACGACCGCCGGCAAGCTGGCGCGCTTCCTTAAAGAGCGCAAGAAGAAGTCGGTGATGGTGGTGTCGGCGGACATCTACCGTCCGGCGGCGATCAAGCAGCTGGAAACCCTGGCCAACGACATCGGCGTAACGTTTTTCCCGTCCGACCTGAGCCAGAAGCCGGTGGACATCGCCCAGGCCGCTATTAAGGAAGCGAAGCTCAAGTTCATCGACGTGGTCATCGTCGATACCGCCGGTCGCCTGCACATCGATGAAGAGATGATGGGCGAGATCAAGGCGCTGCATGCCGCGATCAATCCGGTGGAAACCCTGTTCGTGGTCGATGCCATGACCGGCCAGGATGCGGCCAACACCGCCAAGGCGTTCGGTGATGCACTGCCGCTGACCGGCGTGATCCTGACCAAGGTCGACGGTGACGCCCGTGGCGGTGCCGCGCTGTCGGTACGTGCCATCACGGGCAAGCCGATCAAGTTCATCGGCATGGGCGAGAAGAGCGAAGCGCTCGAGCCGTTCCACCCCGAGCGTATCGCCTCGCGCATCCTCGGCATGGGCGACGTGCTCAGCCTGATCGAGCAGGCCGAGCAGACCCTCGACAAGGACAAGGCCGACAAGCTGGCCAAGAAGCTGAAGAAGGGCAAGGGCTTCGACCTCGAAGACTTCCGCGACCAGCTGCAACAAATGAAGAACATGGGCGGCCTTGGCGGCCTCATGGACAAACTGCCGAACATCGGTGGCGTGAACCTGGCGCAGATGGGCAATGCCCAGGGCGCGGCTGAAAAGCAGTTCAAGCAGATGGAAGCCATCATCAACTCCATGACCCCGGCCGAGCGCCGCGACCCTGAGCTGATCAGCGGTTCGCGCAAGCGCCGCATCGCCATGGGTTCCGGCACCCAGGTGCAGGACATCGGTCGCTTGATCAAGCAACACAAGCAGATGCAGAAGATGATGAAGAAATTCTCCGCCAAGGGCGGGATGGCCAAGATGATGCGCGGCATGGGCGGTATGTTGCCCGGCGGCGGCATGCCGAAAATGTAAAGAATCTGCGCCGGCTGTCATGCCGGCGTTGCCTCGCACGGATGCGGGGATCTCCAGCAAACCCGTGCTATGCGGGAGCTGACCTGCCGTTTTTCATGACGGCTCTATGGCAAATCTTGATCGCATGGCGCATGGCGCCGGAAAAAGACATTTGCAAAAGTCCGGATATTCCTTAGAATATGCGGCCTTTCGGGCACCTATGCCCGCTGTGCATTTAGATTTGCAGCACCGACTACAGGAACGATGTTCACATGCTAACAATCCGTCTTGCCCTTGGCGGCTCCAAAAAGCGCCCGTTTTACCACCTGACCGTAACCGACAGCCGCAACCCGCGTGACGGTTCCCACAAGGAGCAGGTTGGTTTCTTCAACCCTGTTGCCCGTGGTCAGGAAGTTCGTCTGTCCGTGAACCAAGAGCGCGTAGCCTACTGGCTGAGCGTTGGTGCACAACCTTCTGAGCGCGTTGCTCAGTTGTTGAAGGAATCGGCTAAGGCTGCGGCCTGAGCAATATGAACGCGACGCCAAAAGATGCTGATGATTTGATCGTTGTCGGCAAGATCTATTCTGTACATGGCGTTCGCGGCGAAGTGAAGGTGTATTCCTTTACTGATCCGATCAAGAACCTGTTGGACTACAAAACCTGGACGCTCAAGCGCGAAGGTAGCGTGAAACAGGTGGAGCTGGTCAGCGGACGCGGGAACGACAAGTTCCTGGTCGCGAAGCTCAAGGGTCTCGATGATCGTGAAGAAGCGCGTCTTCTGGCCGGTTATGAGATCTGCGTGCCGCGCAACCTGTTCCCTGAACTGACCGACGGCGAGTACTACTGGTACCAGCTGGTGGGTCTGAAGGTCATCGACCACCTCGGGCAATTGCTCGGGAAAATCGATCACCTGCTCGAGACCGGTTCGAACGATGTCATGGTGGTCAAGCCTTGCGTCGGCAGCCTGGATGATCGCGAACGCCTGTTGCCCTATACCGAGCAATGCGTGTTGGCCGTCGACCTTGCCGCAGGCGAGATGAAGGTGGAATGGGATGCGGATTTCTAAACGTGGCTAATTTGCGCGTTGAAGTCATCACGTTGTTTCCCGAGATGTTTTCCGCCATCAGCGAGTACGGCATAACCAGCCGCGCGGTGAAACAGGAGCTGTTGCAGCTCACCTGTTGGAATCCGCGAGACTACACCACGGATCGGCATCACACTGTGGACGATCGCCCGTTTGGCGGTGGTCCGGGCATGGTGATGAAGATCAAGCCCCTGGAAGATGCGCTGGTTCAGGCCAGGACGGCAGCCGGGGAGGGTGCGAAGGTGATCTACCTGTCGCCCCAAGGCCGCCAGCTGACTCAGTCGGCGGTGCGCGAGCTGGCGAATTCGGATGCATTGATCCTGATTGCCGGCCGTTATGAAGGCATTGACGAGCGTTTCATTGAAGCTCATGTCGATGAAGAGTGGTCGATTGGCGACTATGTACTGTCTGGCGGCGAGCTGCCGGCGATGGTCCTGATCGATGCGGTTACACGACTGCTGCCTGGAGCTTTAGGGCATGCAGATTCCGCTGAGGAAGATTCCTTTACGGATGGTCTGCTGGATTGCCCGCACTACACCCGACCGGAGGTGTATGCGGATCAGCGTGTTCCCGACGTGTTGCTAAGTGGCAACCACGCGCACATCCGGCGTTGGCGTTTGCAGCAGTCCCTTGGTCGGACCTACGAACGACGCGCCGATCTTCTGGAAAGCCGCTCGCTTTCTGGAGAAGAGAAGAAGCTGCTCGAGGAATACATCCGCGAGCGGGACGATAGTTAACAACGTATCGATGGTGAGTCCGACGACTCGCCTTAGGAGCACAGCATGACTAACAAAATCATCCTTGCACTCGAAGCAGAGCAGATGACCAAAGAAATCCCTACCTTTGCCCCAGGCGACACCATTGTCGTTCAGGTGAAAGTGAAGGAAGGCGACCGTTCCCGTCTGCAAGCGTTCGAAGGCGTCGTTATCGCCAAGCGTAATCGTGGCGTGAACAGTGCATTCACCGTTCGTAAAATCTCCAACGGTGTTGGCGTAGAGCGTACTTTCCAGACCTACAGCCCGCAAATCGACAGCATGGCTGTCAAGCGTCGCGGTGACGTACGTAAAGCCAAGCTGTACTACCTGCGTGACCTGTCGGGTAAAGCAGCTCGCATCAAGGAAAAACTGGCTTAAGTCCAGCTTCCGATGCAAAAAAAGCAGCCTGCGGGCTGCTTTTTTGTTGCCTGCGATTTGCGCTTTGAGCACCCTGCATGGCTTCATTTTCCATTTCGATGCCGTGTGTGCCCGCATCCTTCAAGAGTTCTTATGCCAGCCATCGATCATCCGCTGATAGACCAGTTTCTCGACGCCCTGTGGCTGGAGAAGGGCCTGTCCGATAACACCCGCGATGCCTACCGCAGCGACCTGGCGTTGTTCAACGGCTGGTTGCAGGAAAATCACCTGGAACTGGTCAATGCCGGCCGCGAGTTGATCCTCGATCACTTGGCGTGGCGCCTGGAGCAGAACTACAAACCCCGCTCGACCGCGCGGTTTCTCTCCGGTCTGCGTGGGTTTTATCGCTATTTGCTGCGGGAAAAGCTGATCGCGGTAGACCCGACCTTGCGCGTGGAAATGCCGCAACTGGGGCGTCCGCTGCCCAAGTCCCTGTCGGAAGCCGATGTGGAAGCGCTGCTGGCGGCACCTGATCTCAGCGAGGCCATCGGTCAGCGCGACCGGGCCATGCTGGAAGTCCTGTATGCCTGTGGCTTGCGCGTTACCGAGTTGATCAGCTTGACGCTGGAACAGGTCAACCTGCGTCAGGGCGTGCTGCGGGTGATGGGCAAGGGCAGCAAGGAGCGCCTGGTGCCGATGGGCGAGGAAGCGATTGTCTGGGTCGAGCGTTATATGCGCGATGCCCGTCATGAATTGCTGGGCGGGCGCCCCAGCGATGTGCTGTTCCCCAGCTTGCGCGGCGAGCAGATGACTCGCCAGACGTTCTGGCACCGCATCAAGCACCAGGCCAAGGTGGCCGGGATCAATAAATCCCTCTCGCCCCACACCTTGCGCCATGCCTTCGCCACACACCTGCTCAATCACGGTGCCGACTTGCGGGTGGTGCAGATGCTGCTGGGCCATAGCGACCTGTCCACCACCCAGATCTATACCCACGTCGCCCGGGCACGGTTGCAGGACTTGCATGCCAAACACCACCCTCGTGGCTGACATCTGCCGCGATGTTGTCAATGCTGACGCCATCGCGAGCAAGCTCGCTCCCACATTTTTGGAGCGGTGTCGGACCGCAATTGCGTGTCCACCACAAACCCTGTGGGAGCGAGCTCGCTCGCGATGACGGCGTGTCAGCCGACATCAATCCTGTGTGTGCTTACAAAACGTCGTGCGTCAGCGGCATTCGGCCACGCCAGCCTTATGTGGTAGGCTTTGCCGGTTTGCACAGTGGGCGGTTGGAACCCGAATCTGCGGGTCGGCGTTTCCCGTCTCATTTGTTCGCCTCAGGAGTCCCCATGCGTTTGATCCAGATGTTCACCGCCGCCGCCATTGCGTTGGCCAGCACCTTCGCCGTCGCCGATGACGCGGCCGACAAGGCTATCCGCAAAAGCCTGGAAAACCTCCAGCTCGAAGTGCCGATCGAAGCCATCTCGGCCAGCCCCATGGCCGGCCTGTATGAGGTCAAGCTCAAGGGCAGCCGCGTGCTGTACGCCAGCGCCGACGGTCAGTACATCGTCCAGGGCAACCTGTTCGAGCTCAAGGACGGCAAGCCGGTCAACCTCACCGAGATGACCGAGCGCCAGGGCATTTCCAAGTTGATCAACGGCATTCCGGTCGCTGAAACCGTGGTTTACCCGGCGATCGGCGAAACCAAGTCCCATATCACCGTGTTCACCGACACCACCTGCCCGTATTGCCACAAGCTGCATGCCGAAGTGCCGGAGCTGAACAAGCGCGGCATCGAAGTGCGCTATGTGGCGTTCCCGCGCCAGGGCCTGGGCTCGCCGGGCGATGAGCAGTTGCAGGCGGTCTGGTGCTCCAAGGACAAGAAAGCGGCCATGGACAAGATGGTCGACGGCAAGGAAATCAAGGCCGCCAAGTGCGAGAATCCGGTTTCCAAGCAGTTTGCGCTCGGACAGTCAATAGGCGTGAACGGTACGCCGGCGATTGTTTTGGCCGATGGTCAGGTAATTCCGGGCTACCAGCCGGCGCCACAAGTGGCCAAACTGGCCCTGGGCGCGAAATGAACATGGGCGGTCCGCTTTTGAAGATCACGGCTCGGCGAACACATTCGTCGGGCCGTTAAACACAGAGCCGCGTTGCTGCGCGGCTGTATTTCACGGCCGACCTTGCGTCGGCCGTTTCATGGGGAGTCAAGAGTGAATCCGGTCAAAGTAGGCATCTGTGGGTTAGGTACCGTCGGTGGCGGCACCTTCAACGTACTTCAGCGCAACGCCGAGGAAATTTCTCGTCGTGCCGGGCGTGGGATCGAAGTGGCACAAATTGCCATGCGCACGCCAAAGCCTCAGTTCCAGACGACCGGTATTGCGATTACCAACGATGTCTTCGAAGTGGCCACGAACCCTGAGATCGACATCGTCATAGAGCTGCTGGGTGGCTATACCGTTGCCCGCGAGCTGGTACTCAAGGCCATCGAGAATGGCAAGCATGTGGTCACCGCGAACAAGGCGCTTATCGCCGTTCACGGTAATGAGATTTTCGCCAAGGCCCGCGAGAAGGGCGTGATCGTGGCATTCGAAGCCGCCGTGGCCGGTGGTATCCCGGTGATCAAGGCGATCCGCGAAGGCCTGTCGGCCAACCGCATCAACTGGGTGGCGGGGATCATCAACGGCACCGGTAACTTCATCCTCACCGAGATGCGCGAGAAGGGTCGCACCTTCGAAGACGTGCTCGCCGAAGCCCAGGCCCTGGGCTACGCCGAGGCCGATCCGACGTTCGACGTGGAAGGCATCGACGCAGCGCACAAGCTGACGATCCTGGCGTCCATTGCGTTCGGCATTCCGTTGCAGTTCGACAAGGCCTACACCGAAGGCATCACCCAGCTGACCACCGCTGACGTGAACTACGCCGAAGCCTTGGGCTACCGCATCAAGCACCTGGGCGTGGCGCGCAGCACCGCCAGCGGCATCGAGCTGCGCGTGCACCCGACCCTGATCCCGGCCGACCGCCTGATCGCCAACGTCAACGGCGTGATGAACGCGGTGATGGTCAACGGCGATGCCTCTGGCTCGACGTTGTTCTACGGCGCGGGCGCGGGCATGGAACCGACGGCCTCTTCGGTCATTGCCGACCTGGTGGACGTGGTTCGCGCCATGACCTCGGACCCGGAAAACCGTGTGCCGCACCTGGCCTTCCAGCCGGATTCGCTGTCGGCGCACCCGATTCTTCCGATCGAGGCGTGCGAAAGCTCCTACTACCTGCGCATCCAGGCCAAGGATCATCCGGGCGTGCTGGCCCAAGTGGCGAGTATCCTCTCGGAACGCGGCATCAACATCGAGTCGATCATGCAGAAGGAAGTCGAGGAACACGACGGCCTGGTGCCAATGATCCTGCTGACCCACCGCGTGGTCGAGCAGAACATCAACGACGCGATTGCCGCGCTGGAAGCGCTCCAGGGTGTCGTTGGGCCGGTGGTCCGTATCCGCGTCGAACATTTGAATTAATTTAGCGGCAAGTTATAAGCTGCAAGCCGCAAGTAGAAGCCGAGCCGCTTTGACTTGACGCTTGCCGCTTGACCTTGAAGCTCAAACCGAAGGTTTGCCAAAAAATGCGCTATATCAGCACCCGCGGCCAGGCACCGGCCCTGAATTTCGAAGATGTCCTCCTGGCCGGCCTGGCCACGGATGGCGGTCTCTACGTGCCGGAAAACCTGCCGCGCTTCACCCAGGAAGAAATCGCTTCCTGGGCCGGCCTGCCGTACCACGAGCTGGCGTTCCGGGTCATGCGCCCGTTCGTCACCGGCAGCATTCCGGACGCCGATTTCAAAAAGATCCTGGAAGAGACCTATGGGGTCTTTTCCCACAATGCCATCGCACCGCTGCGCCAGCTCAACGGTAACGAATGGGTCATGGAGCTGTTCCACGGCCCGACCCTGGCGTTCAAGGACTTCGCTCTGCAACTGCTCGGTCGCCTGCTGGACTACGTGCTGCAAAAGCGTGGCGAGCGCGTGGTGATCGTCGGTGCCACCTCTGGCGACACCGGTTCGGCGGCCATCGAAGGCTGCAAGCATTGCGAAAACGTCGATATTTTCATCCTGCACCCGCACAACCGGGTCTCGGAAGTGCAGCGTCGCCAGATGACGACGATTTTCGGCGACAACATCCACAACATCGCCATCGAAGGCAACTTCGATGACTGCCAGGAAATGGTCAAGGCCAGCTTCGCCGACCAGAGCTTCCTCAAGGGCACGCGGCTGGTGGCGGTGAACTCGATCAACTGGGCGCGGATCATGGCCCAGATCGTCTATTACTTCCACGCGGCCCTGCAATTGGGCGGTCCGACCCGTTCCGTATCGTTCTCGGTGCCGACCGGCAACTTCGGCGATATCTTCGCCGGTTACCTGGCGCGCAACATGGGGCTGCCGATCAACCAATTGATCGTCGCCACCAACCGCAACGACATCCTGCATCGCTTCATGAGCGGCAACCAGTACGTCAAGGAAACCCTGCACGCCACGCTGTCGCCTTCGATGGACATCATGGTGTCGTCGAACTTCGAGCGCTTGCTGTTCGACCTGCACGGTCGCAACGGTGCGGCGATTGCCGGGCTGATGGACAGCTTCCGTCAGGGCGGCGGTTTCAGCGTGGAGCCTGAGCGCTGGACCGAAGCCCGCAAGTTGTTCGACTCCCTGGCCGTGGACGATGATCAGACCTGCGAAACCATCGCCGAGGTGTTCGCCCAGAGCGGCGAACTGCTCGACCCGCACACGGCCATCGGCGTCAGGGCGGCCCGTGAATGCCGTCGCAGCCTGGACCTCCCGATGGTGATCCTGGGCACGGCTCACCCGGTCAAGTTCCCGGAAGCGGTGGAGAAAGCCGGTGTAGGAAAAGCGCTCGAACTGCCTGCGCATCTTTCTGATTTGTTTGAGCGAGATGAGCGTTGCACCGTGTTGCCCAACGACTTGAAAGCCGTGCAGGCCTTTGTCAGCCAGCATGGCAATCGCGGCAAGCCACTCTGACCGGGTAAACCTGTCACATTTTGAAGCCCGTCTCCTGACGGGCTTTCTTGTTTCTGCATGCCAAACTGGCCGGGTTTTCGCCCTTGGAGGGATGGGCGAGTCATCTCGAAGGAAATGCAGATGTCGTTTTTTATCAAAGGCAAACCAGCCCTGGGCTGGGTAATGGGCCTGGCCCTGATGTACTGGACGCAGGGAGGCAACGCGGCGCAGTTGGCGGCTTTCGAAACACCCCCGCCCAACCCTGTCGAACGGCTGGTGCTGGACGCGCAGGAGTTGAAATGGATCAAGGAGAACCCCCGGGTCATCGTGGCCACGATGCAGTTTCCGTTGTACCTGTTCAAGAATGAACAGGGGCAGTGGAATGGACTGAACCACGACGTTCTCCAGCGCATCGCGCACATGACCGGCCTTGAGTTCGTGCATCGGGAATCGTTCTCCCCCGGCGAGTTGCTGACCATGCTGGAAAATGGCGAAGCCGACATGACGACCCTGCTGGCGATGAATGAAGAACGTCGGGACTTCCTGAGTTTCAGCCATGCATTCGGTGGTTCCGGTTGGGTCTTCGTCGGTCGTGACGGGGAGTCGTCCCTGCATTCGCTCGAGCAGCTCGAAGGGAAGGTCCTGGCACTGCCGGCACGCCATGCATTGGAAGCGGAAATCAGGCGCGATTACCCGGCGATCGAATTGCGCACGACCAAGACCTTTGGCGAGGCGCGGGCGCTGGTGGAGAGCCGGGAAGCCTATGCCACCATCGAAAATGAAACCGGGGTGCATCTCTATCCCGCCGGACAGTTGCAGGTCGGCAGCGGCCTCGAGGGCAAGTGGGAACCGGACTACCTGGCGGTGCGCCAGGACCTGACCGTGCTGTTGAGCATCTTGAATAAAGCGCTGGAAGCCTTCCCCGCCGAGGACATGCGTGCACTGCGTTCGAAATGGATGGCCGGTGCGACTCCCGTCCAGGCGCCATCGCTCTGGGAGCGGATCTCCCGCTGGGGCTACTGGTGTGTGACCGTGGTCGTGGTGTTTGGCCTCTTGTCCCTGCTGTGGAACCGCCGCCTGCAGATACAGATCGACCAACGCCTCAAGGCCGAAGCGGTCCTCAAGGACCAGTTGATGCTCCAGCGCGCCTTGATGGATGCCATTCCCGACCCGATTTTCATCTGTGATCTGGAAGGGCGCCTGATCATGTGCAACAAAAGCTATGAAGACCAGTTTGCGACCCGCTTCGAAAAACTGCGGGGCACGCGGCTTACCGACTCGGCGTCATTCCCGCCGGCCACCGCCGAGCTGCTGCATGGGGAAGTGATGGAGCAATTGCGCACCGGCCAGTCTCGATTCGTCGACCGGCAATTGATGTTCAGCGGCGGATTGCGGGAAATCTATCATTGGTCGGTGCCGTTCTATGGGGCTGATGGACAGCTGCGCGGCATTCTGGGCGGCTGGACCGATGTCGGGCGGCGGTGGCGCCGTTGCGACAGGGGCCTGGCTGAGCCGGCCGTCACCCCGTAACGGTTGTCGGAGAACGCTGTTGTTTGCCTGTCATATTGGACGCGCATGCTCGGTTGAACAGGTTGAAGGCATGCCGGTTCGGTGCGCTGACGAACTTTCTGCTGCGGCCCACGGTCATTTACTGTGCACATGCAGTTGTTTCGGACTATTGAAGGGTGAGCGAATGGAAAGTATCAGCCTATTGCTGAATGAAGCCTTGAGCCCGTATCAGGTCTCGCTGACTCCCTCCGGCGCCAAGGGCGAATGCCGGGTGACGCTGAAGAATACCAGCGGGGTCATCATGGTCGAGCGAGTGTTCAATCAGGCCCAATTGACCGACAAGCGTCAGTTGACGGACGTAGTCGATGGCCTGCATCGCGATGTGCTGATTGCCGAGGGGCGCCTGGAGCCCTGTGTGATTGCGGCGCTGCGCAATCTGGCGCGCGACAAGGTCATGATCGCGGCGAATTGACTGGGCTTTTGTGGGAACCTTCCTACGTCTTGACGAGTCAGACCCTTTACCAGCAAGAGCGAGCATTGTGCTCCGGTGCTTGTCGCTTGTTGTACGGACCTTGAATGGTCACGTTTAACCCCGAGTCGTCTCCCCACTTCTCGGGGTTTCTTTTTGCCCGGCGTTTATGTTTTTTGGTGTGTTCTGTCGGGCGCTGGAAGCTTTTGTGGGAGCGAGCTTGCTCGCGATAGCGGAGTGTCAGTCGATATCGATGCGGCTGATCTGACGCCATCGCGAGCAAGCTCGCTCCCACAGTTTGATCTCCAGTGGCTGCCCCTGCCTTGTCTCAAATGGCGCCGTCGCTGCGCAGTTTGGCGATCTGCTGTGGGTCGTAGCCCAGTTCACCGAGCACTTGCGCGTTGTGTTCACCCAGTGCCGGCCCGACCCATTCGCAGGCGCCCGGGGTGTCGGAGAGCTTTGGTACGATCCCCGGCATCTTGAACGCCTTGCCGTCCGGCAGCTTGGCCTGCAGGAACATTTCACGGGCGAGGAACTGCGGGTCGCTGAACATATCCTCGGCGCTGAAGATCCGACTGGCCGGCACCCCGGCCTGGTTCAGTTGGTCGATAACGCTATCGAGCGGCAACGCGTTGACCCAGCGATCGATGACCCCGTACAGCTCGTCACGCCGGCTGTCACGGCCATCATTGCTGGCCAGTTGCGGGTCATTGGCCAGGTCGTCACGGCCGATGATCTGCATGAAACGCTTGAAGATCGCATCGCCGTTGGCGCCGATTTGCACGTGCTTGCCATCGGCGCTGGTGTGGATGGACGAGGGGGTGATGCCGGGCATGATGTTGCCGGTGCGCTCGCGGATGAAGCCGAACACGTCGAACTCCGGCACCATGCTTTCCATCATGGCGAAAATCGCCTCGTACAAGGCCACGTCCACCACTTGCCCGGTGCCGCCGTTGATCTCCCGGTGACGCAGGGCCATCAATGCGCCAATCACGCCCCAGAGGGCGGCGATGGAGTCGCCGATGGAGATCCCGGTGCGCACCGGTGGGCGGTCTTCGAACCCGGTGATGTAGCGCAGGCCGCCCATGGATTCCCCCACTGCGCCAAACCCCGGCTGGTCTTTCATCGGCCCGGTCTGGCCGAAGCCCGAAAGCCGCACCATCACCAGTTTCGGGTTCAGGGCATGCAGCACATCCCAGCCCAGGCCGAGCTTTTCCAACACGCCGGGGCGAAAGTTTTCGATCAGGATGTCGGCTTCGCCGAGCAGTTTTTTCAGGATCGCCAGGCCTTCGGGGTGCTTGAGGTTCAAGGTCAGGGATTGCTTGTTGCGTGCCTGGACGAACCACCACAACGAGGTGCCTTCGTACAGCTTGCGCCACTTGCGCAGCGGATCACCGCCGTCGGGCGATTCGACCTTGATGACTTCGGCACCGAATTCGCCGCAGATGCGCGAGGCGAAGGGCCCGGCGATCAAGGTGCCCAGTTCGATGACTTTGACGCCGGCAAGGGGTTTGGCAGTAAGCGACATGAACGGATCCTGTAGGACAAAGGCAGAACGAATAGAGCGTTTTATCATAGGCCAGGGCCGGTCGCCGCAGGTCGATGGTCGGCAATTCGTGGATTGCCTGCGTCATCGGTTAGACTTGCCGCCTTTCCTCGTATCAAGAAGCCCGTTCATGGCCCAGCCGTCCACGACCTACAAGTTTGAACTGAACCTCACCGACCTCGACCGCAATGTGTACGAGAATGTGAAGCAGACCATCGCCCGCCACCCTTCGGAAACCGAAGAGCGCATGACCGTGCGCCTGCTGGCCTACGCGTTCTGGTACAACGAGCTGCTGGCGTTTGGTCGTGGTCTGTCAGACGTCGATGAGCCTGCGCTGTGGGAAAAAAGCCTGGATGACCGTGTGCTGCACTGGATCGAAGTCGGCCAGCCGGATGCCGATCGCCTGACCTGGTGCTCGCGCCGGACCGAGCGCACCAGCCTGCTGGCCTATGGCAGCCTGCGGGTCTGGGAAGGCAAGGTGATCCCGGCGGTCAAGAACCTGAAGAACGTCAACATCGCCGCCGTGCCCCAGGAAGTGCTCGAAACCCTGGCCCAGGACATGCCCCGGGTGATCAAGTGGGATGTGATGATCAGCGAGGGCACGATTTTCGTGACCGACGACCGTGGCCAGCATGAAGTCCAGCTGCAATGGTTGCTGGGTGAGCGCGGTTGAGCCATTGACCCGGTATTGCGTGACCCGTGGCGAGGGAGCTTGCTCCCGCTGGGCTGCGTAGCGGCCCCTGTTGGTGGGCGCTTCGCACCCAAGCGGGAGCAAGCTCCCTCGCCACAAAAATACAAAATCCCACCGTTTTAAAGAGAAATGTCGTCACCCCATGCGCATAGAACCCCGCCAACTGCCCGACACCCTGCCATTTCTCGGTGACCTGCCGCCCCTGTTGACGCGCCTGTACGCGGCACGCGGCGTGCAGTCCGAGGCTGAACTGGACAAGCGCCTGGCGTGCCTGATTCCCTTTCAGCAGCTCAAGGGGATCGACGCCGCGGTGGATCTGCTGGTGACGGCGTTGGAGCAGCGCCAGCGCATCCTGATCGTGGGTGACTTCGATGCCGATGGCGCCACCGCCAGCACCGTGGGGATGCTGGGGTTGCGCCTGCTCGGTGCAGCCCATGTCGATTACCTGGTGCCCAATCGCTTCGAATATGGCTACGGGTTGACCCCGGAAATCGTCGAAGTCGCCCTGGCCCGCGAACCGCAGTTGCTGATCACCGTGGATAACGGCATCTCCAGCGTGGAAGGCGTGGCGGCGGCGAAAGCGGCGGGGCTCCAGGTGCTGGTCACCGACCACCACTTGCCTGGCCTCGAATTGCCGGCGGCCGATGCCATCGTCAATCCGAACCAGCCGGGCTGCGAATTCCCGAGCAAGGCCCTGGCCGGTGTCGGGGTGATTTTTTACGTGCTGATGGCCCTGCGGGCGCGTCTGCGCAGCCTCGGGTGGTATGCCAGCACCCCCCAGCCGAACATCGGCGAATTGCTCGACCTGGTGGCCCTGGGCAGCGTGGCCGACGTGGTGCCCCTGGACGCGAATAACCGGATCCTGGTGCACCAGGGCCTGGAACGGATTCGCGCCGGACGCGCCCGGCCCGGCATCAAGGCGATCCTGGAAGTGGCCAAGCGCGACGCTTCACGGATTACCTCCACCGACCTCGGATTTATCCTCGGGCCGCGTCTGAATGCGGCAGGGCGCCTGGACGACATGAGCCTGGGCATCGAATGCCTGCTAACCGACGACCCGGCCCTGGCGCGGGAGATGGCGGCGCAACTGGACGGCATGAACCAGGACCGCAAGTCCATCGAGCAAGGCATGCAGCGTGAAGCCCTGGCTCAGCTCAAGGACCTGCCCGTGGAGTCGATGCCATTCGGTTTGTGCCTGTTCGATCCACAGTGGCACCAAGGGGTCATCGGCATTCTCGCCTCGCGGATGAAAGAGCGCTATTTCCGCCCGACCATTGCCTTTGCCGATGCCGGGGACGGTTTGCTCAAGGGCTCGGGGCGCTCGGTACCGGGCTTTCACATTCGCGATGCGCTGAGCGTGGTGGCGGCGCAGCATCCGACCCTGATCAGTAAGTACGGCGGTCACGCCATGGCGGCGGGGTTGACGTTGCCGGAAGCGAATTTTCCGTTGTTCGCCGAAGCGTTCGACGCGGAAGTGCGCCGGCAATTGCGCGAAGAAGACCTCACCGGCCGGCTGTTGTCGGATGGCACCCTGGCGGTGGAGGAGTTCCACCTCGAACTGGCCCGGGCGTTGCGCCATGCCGGTCCCTGGGGCCAGCATTTCCCGGAGCCGATGTTCCATGGCGTATTCCAGTTGGTCGAACAACGCGTGGTGGGCGAGCGGCACCTGAAGGTCATTCTCAAGAGCGAGTGCGGCTCGGTGAAGCTCGACGGCATTGCCTTCGGCATCGACCGCGAGATCTGGCCAAACCCTACCGTGCGCTGGGTGGAACTGGCCTACAAGCTCGACCTCAACGAGTTCCGTGGCCAGGAAACGGTGCAGTTGATGATTGCCCATATCGAACCGCGCTAGCCGATGGGCCTTCGTGGCGAGGGAGCTTGCTCCCGCTGGGCTGCGAAGCGGCCCCTTGAATTTCAGCCATCACATCGCAAGGGGACGCTGGCGCGTCCAGCGGGAGCAAGCTCCCTCGCCACAGGGGGACGCCATTGCGTCACACCGTCGGTTTTTAAGTTCTGAACCCTCCCGCCTCCCGGGTTGTCGACTAGGCTCTAAGCACTGCTTGATAGCCCTTGTGACGTCTTGTCGAATTTTTTGCCCGCGGGGGCGGGTGTTGCACCTTCTTGTCACTCGTCGACTTTTCAAACAGAACCCTGGAGCCTGCCCACTGATTCGAGAGGTGCCCCATGAGTCTGCTGCTGGAACCCTATACCCTTCGCCAATTGACCCTGCCCAATCGCATCGCGGTATCGCCGATGTGCCAGTATTCGAGCACCGATGGCCTGGCCAACGATTGGCACCTGGTGCACTTGGGCAGCCGCGCCGTGGGCGGTGCCGGCCTGGTGTTCACCGAAGCCACCGCCGTGACCGCCGACGGTCGTATCACCGCCCAGGATCTGGGGCTGTGGAACGATGAACAGATCGAACCCTTGCAACGCATCACCCGGTTCATCACCGCCCAAGGGGCCGTGCCGGGCATACAGCTGGCCCATGCCGGGCGCAAGGCCAGCACCTGGCGACCTTGGCTGGGCAAGCATGGCAGCGTCAAACCGGAGGATGGCGGTTGGGTGCCGGTCGGTCCGTCGCCGATTGCCTTCGACCCGCAACACACCCCGCCGGTGCAGTTGGACGAAGGGCAGATCGCCGGGGTGATCCAGGCCTTCGTGGATGCGGCCAAGCGCGCCCTCACGGCCGGCTTCAAGGTGGTCGAAGTCCACGCGGCCCATGGTTATCTGCTGCATCAGTTCCTGTCGCCCTTGAGCAATCAGCGGCGCGATCAATACGGCGGCTCGTTCGAGAACCGCATCCGCCTGGCGCTGCAAGTCACCGAAGCGATCCGGGCCGTATGGCCGCAAGAGCTGCCGGTGTTCGTTCGCGTCTCCGCCACCGATTGGGTCGAGGACGGTTGGAACCCGGATGAAACCGTGGAGCTGGCGCGGCGCTTCAGGGCGCTGGGAGTGGACCTGATCGATGTGTCATCGGGCGGCACGGCCGCCAATGCGGAAATCCCCACCGGCCCGGGTTACCAGACACGCTTCGCCGAACGGGTGCGCAAGGAATCGGAAATCGCCACCGGCACCGTCGGGATGATTACCGAGCCGGCCCAGGCCGAACATATCCTGCGCACCTGCCAGGCCGACATCATTTTCCTGGCCCGCGAATTGTTGCGCGATCCGTACTGGGCCCTGCATGCCGATGATGACTTGGGCGGCCGCAAGGCCACGTGGCCGGCGCAGTACCAGCGGGCCACGCATCGGGACCAGCCGATTCATGAGTCGGATTTGCGCGATTGAGTGCCCCGTAAAACAAAAAGCCCCGGTCGTGTTGGCCGGGGGTTTTTTTATCTGGCTGAAATGTTCGGTGCCTGTACTTGCCTCATCGCGAGCAAGCTCACTCCCACAGGGATTTCTGTAACCACAGATCCCGTGTGGGAGCGAGCTTGCTCGCGATGGGGCCAGCCCAGGCGCTGGATAGCGATCAGGGATACTTGCGCTTATCCGGTGCCGGCGGGAAGTACTGGTACAACCAGGTCTCGCTCAAGGTGCGGTCCTTGGTGCGAATGAACAGGCGCATCTGCACCGGGTCCACCCGGTCGTCGGTCGGGTACCAGTCGAAGGTAATGCGGTAGCCCTTGATCGCATCCAGCACCAACACATTGAAGTCCTTCACTTCGCCGTGGGAGCAGGTCACCACCGGTTCGATGCCGGTGCCCGGCGGCAGTTGATCGAGGCCGCCGCCGCTGAAGTCCACGGCGAAACGACGTGCCCAGACGGTCGGGTAATGCTCCCCCGGTGCCCAGCCTTCGATGAAACCGCCCATGCCTGAACGGGTGGCATCGACGTGGGCCAGGTCGGTGCTGACCGGCGGCAGCGCGCTCCAGTAGAGCTTGTAGCCATAGTTCAGCGAATCACCGGCGGCCACCGGTTTTTTCGGCGTCCAGAACGCGACGATGTTGTCCAGGGTCTCTCCGGTGGTAGGAATTTCCAGCAGGTCCACCGAGCCTTCGCCCCACGCTGTCGTCGGTTCGACCCACAGGCTTGGGCGCTTGCTGTACCAGTCCACGGTGTCCTGGTAACTGGCGAAGTCGTGGTCGGTCTGCACCAGGCCGAAACCTTTCGGATTCTTGTCGGCGTAGGCATTGAATTGCAGGGTGGCGGGGTTGTTCAACGGACGGCAGACCCACTCACCATTGCCGCGCCACATGGCCAGCCGGTCGGAGTCGTGGATTTGCGGGTGAATGGTGTCGCACATGCGCCGTTCGACGGTGCCGCAGCTGAACATGCTGGTCATGGGGGCGATACCCAGTTGCTCGATGGCGGTACGGGCATTGATGTGCGCATCGATTTCCATCACCACCCGGGTCGGCTGGCAATCGATGTCGAACCGATAGGCACCGGTGGCGCTGGGGGAGTCGAGCAGGGCGTAGACCACGAAACGGGTGCTGTTCTTGTCCGGGGTTTCGAACCAGAACTTGGTGAAGTCCGGGAATTCCTCGCGCTTCTTGGCGTAGGTGTCGATGGCCAGGCCGCGGGCCGACAGCCCGTACTGGCCGCTGGCATCCACGGCGCGGAAATAGCTGGCCCCCAGGAACGAAACGATGTCGTGCCGATCCAGCTCCGGCGCCTTGAAGACACGAAAGCCGGCGAAGCCCAGGTCACCCGTCAGTTGCGAGGTGTTGACCGTGGTTTTCTCATAGTTGAACAGTTCCGGACGGAAGTGCACCTCACGGGCCATACGCGTCTTCGGGTCGACGCTGTACATGCGTACCGGCTGCTTGAAGCCCATGCCGACATGGAAGAACTGTGCATCCAGTTGTCGCCCTTCCAGGTCATTCCATAACGAGTGATTGACGTCGTATTGGATGGCGTTGAACTGCAGCGGCGACATTTGCGCCAGGGTGGGTGGCAGGACTTGCTTGGTATCGACGTAGCGGCTCTCGGCCAGCCGCCGGGCCTGATCCTTCAAACCGTTGAAATCGAAGGGACGGGCTTCGCCGTCGGCAGTCTGATCCGCGGCCCAGGCGCGTGCGGCCATGAGCCCGGAGGCCGACAGCCCGGTGTAGGCGGCGAAGGCCATGGAGGCCTTGAGCAGATTCCTGCGGTGCATAAATACAACCTTTCTCGAAACAATCCCGCGCCGATCCTGGCGACAGAGATTGGTAAATGAGTTCGGACATGCCTTTGGCCAAACGCGACGAACGTTAGAACAGATGCCTGAGAGCTGGATCGGTTCACCGAGGCGCAAAATCATAGGGGAAATGCGGGTTTTGAGAGAAAGGAAAGCGTGGCTTGGTCAAATTTTCTTACAGTTATTTCTTTTTTTATAAGGATTGCGGCATTTTTTGACTAATTACTCTAAAACTCCCTTCTCACGCATTGAATCCTCCCTATTCTTTAGCGTGATAGACGATCTAACCCGGGTTCAGACGGCGCTATCAGGTCAACCTCGACGTAAAGAAGGACAACTCATGACGAAAATACAGGGCATTACCGAAATGCTGGGGATCTTTCCAGGCCTGACCAACCCGCGCAGGACACGCCGGCTCAGCCTTGAAGAATTGAGACTGGTGGAACGCTATCGGGAGTTGTCGGAAAACGACCGTATCGCCATGCGTTACCTGGTGGATGCGATGAGGAGTGTTTCGCGGTTTTGAAGCGTGGCGCAGGTGAGCGGTCGGGGCAGGCGCGCCGGCCGACATCACTCCACCGACCAGCCCTGGGGACGTTCGGTGCGCTGGTGCAGTATCCGCAGGACTTGCAGTTGTCCCTGCTGGAGCCGGTAGGGGGCAACGAACGGGTAACGTGTCAGCACCAGCTCTCGAACATCTGGCACAACCGAAGGACGGCCGGAGCCGGGAAAGCGTTGCAGCTGGCGCAGTGTCTCCAAGATGGCGAGGATGACCTCATCGGCGCCTTCTGCGCCGATAGCGCTTTGGTAATGTTCGTGGATCGAGTCGAGGTCACTCTGTGCTTTGTCGGTCAGTACGATGCTTGGCACGCTTTGCCCACTTAGCCTTCACGGCGTCCAGATCGGTCAGATTTCCAGCGTCGGCATCGGCCATGCCTTCGCTGATGGCTTGCAGATGCCAGGATTCGGCTTCCACATATCGGACCAGTGCACGCTTGAGGTGATATTGGCGGTCGCGGTCGGTGGCGGCAGCCAGCAAGTCCAGCTGTTGGGCCAGACCTTCTTCCACACGAAAGGACAAAACGGGCGAGGCCATGGCTGATCTCCAAGGTGTATACATTGTAGACACCCTAGGTGCTGCCAGGATTTCCGTCAACCGGCGGGCGTGCACCGATCGACGAAAACCTTAGCAGGACGAACGCCGGGCAGGCGCGAGCATGTGTTGCCAACGTTGTCTTGTCGTCAATGCTTGAACATCACATGCCGCACCACCGTGTAGTCCTCCAGCCCATACATGGACATGTCCTTGCCATAGCCGGAACGTTTCTGACCGCCATGGGGCATTTCACTGACGAGCATGAAGTGGGTGTTGACCCAGGTGCAGCCGTATTGCAGGCGTGCCGACAGGCGATGGGCGCGGCCGATGTCGGCGGTCCAGACCGATGAAGCCAGGCCGTAGTCCGAGTCGTTGGCCCAGGCCAGCACTTGCGCTTCGTCGACGAACGGGGTGACGGACACCACCGGCCCGAAGACTTCCCGGCGGACAATTTCGTCATCCTGCTGGGCGTCGGCCAGCACCGTCGGTTCGAAGAAGAACCCGTTGCCGTCCACGGCCTTGCCACCGGTGACCAGGCGGATATGCGGCTGGGCGATGGCCCGTTCGACGAAAGCGGCCACGCGGTCGCGGTGCTGGGCGGTGATCAACGGGCCCATCTCGGTGTCGGATGCGGTTTGCAGGCCGTACTTGATGCTGCCCACCGCGGCGCCGAGTTTCTCGACGAACTGCTCGTAGATGCCTTGCTGGGCATAGATGCGGCAGGCGGCGGTGCAGTCCTGGCCGGCGTTGTAGAAACCGAAGGTGCGGATGCCTTCCACGGCCGCGTCGATGTCGGCATCGTCGAAGATGATCACCGGGGCTTTGCCGCCCAGTTCCATGTGCATGCGCTTGACGCTGTCGGAGGTGCTGGAAATGATGTTCGAACCGGTGGCGATGGAGCCGGTCAGCGACACCATGCGCACTTTCGGGTGGGTGACCAGCGGGTTGCCGACGGTCTGCCCACGGCCGAAGATCACGTTGAGCACGCCGGCCGGGAAAATCTCCGACGCCAGTTCCGCCAGGCGCAGCGCCGTCAGCGGGGTTTGCTCCGACGGCTTGAGCACCACGGTATTACCGGCGGCCAGGGCCGGGGCGATTTTCCAGGCGACCATCATCAGCGGGTAGTTCCACGGCGCGATGGAGGCGATGACGCCCACCGGGTCGCGACGGATCATCGAAGTGTGCCCCGGCAGGTACTCGCCGCCCGCCGAACCGCTCATGCAGCGGCTGGCACCGGCAAAGAAGCGGAACACGTCGGCAATCGCCGGGATCTCGTCGTTCAGCGCGGCGCCAAAGGGTTTGCCGCAGTTGTCCGACTCCAGCTTCGCCAGTTCTTCGCCGTGGGCTTCGATGGCGTCGGCCAGTTTGAGCAGCAACAGGGACCGGTCCTTGGGCGCAACCTGCGACCAGCTGTCGAAGGCGCTGTCGGCCGCACGGACGGCGGCATCGACCTGGGCTTCGCTGGCCTCGTTGATTTCCACCAGCACTCGCCCCAACGAGGGGTTAAACACGGCCTGGCCGGGGCCTTCGCCGTCTACCAGATGGCCGTTGATCAGCAGTTTGGTTTGCATGTCCAAGTCCTTTCTTGAATGTTTCCCAAGTCCCCTATGGGAGCGAGCTTGCTCGCGATAGCGGTGGTCATTGACCCTTTGCAGCGACTGACACGACGCCTTCGCGAGCAAGCTCGCTCCCACAGGATTGCGGTTCCCCAGTGAGCGATCACTGTTGATTATTTCCCGCCGCTACCGGCCACGCTCTCACCTCCACGGGTCAGGTAATACGCGCCCAATATCGGCAACATCGTGACCATCATCACCAGCATCGCCACCACATTGGTCACCGGCACGTCGCGCGGGCGGCTGAGCTGGTTGAGCAGCCACAGCGGCAGGGTGCGTTCGTGGCCCGCGGTGAAGGTGGTGACGATGATTTCGTCGAACGACAGCGCGAAGGCCAGCATCCCACCGGCCAGCAGTGCCGACCCCAGGTTGGGCAGGATGATGTAGCGGAAGGTCTGCCAGCCGTCGGCGCCCAGGTCCATCGAGGCCTCGATCAGGCTGTGGGAGGTGCGGCGCAGGCGGGCGATCACGTTGTTGTAGACGATCACCACGCAGAAGGTGGCGTGGCCGACGACGATGGTGAACATCCCCGGTTCGATGCCCAGGGTCTTGAAGGTCGCCAGCAAGGCAATGCCGGTGATGATCCCCGGCAAGGCAATCGGCAGGATCAGCATCAGCGAAATGCCCTGTTTGCCGAAGAACTCGCGGCGGTACAGCGCCGCCGAAGCCAGGGTGCCGAGTACCATGGCGATCAGCGTGGCGATGGCCGCGACCTGCAACGACAGCTTGATCGCCTCCAGCACATCCGGGCGCGAGAAGGCGACGCTGAACCACTTCAGGGTCAGGCCCTTGGGTGGGAAACTGAAGGCCGCGTCCTCGGTGTTGAAGGCGTAGAGGAAGATGATCAGGATCGGGAAATGCAGGAACACCAGCCCGCCCCACGCCGCGATCCGCAAGCCCCACGAGGCTCGGTCTTGAGAGTCAGAGCGCATCGAAAGCTCCCAGTCGCTTGACGATGGATAGATAGACCGCGATCAGCACGATAGGCACCAGCGTGAACGCCGCGGCCATGGGCATGTTGCCGATGGCGCCTTGCTGGGCGTAGACCATGCTGCCGACGAAGTAACCTGGCGGGCCCACCAACTGGGGCACGATGAAATCCCCCAGGGTCAGCGAGAAGGTGAAGATCGAGCCGGCGGCAATGCCCGGGATCGACAGCGGCAGGATCACCTGCGTGAACGTCTGGCGTGGCCTGGCGCCCAGGTCCGCCGAGGCTTGCAGCAGCGAGGGCGGCAGGCGCTCCAGGGACGCCTGGATCGGCAGGATCATGAACGGCAGCCAGATGTAGACGAACACCAGGAAACGCCCCAGGTGCGAGGTGGACAAGGTGCTGCCACCCACGCCCGGGATCCCCAGCACGAATTGCAACACCGGCCCCAGGCCCAGGTGCTGGACGAACCACTGCGCCACGCCGCCCTTGGCCAGCAGCAGCGTCCAGGCGTAGGCCTTGACGATATAGCTGGCCCACATTGGCAGCATCACCGCGATATAGAAAAACGCCTTGGTCTTGCCGCGGGTGTAGCGCGCCATGTAGTAGGCGATGGGGAACGCGACGATGGCGCTGGCGATGGACACGGCAATCGCCATGCTCAGGGTGCGCAAAATGATGTCGAAGTTCGAGGGCTGGAACAGCGCCGCGAAGTTCGCCAGGGTCAGGTCCGGCGTGACCGCCATGGTGAAGTCATCGAAGGTGTAGAAACCTTGCCACAGCAACGTCAGCAGCGAGCCGAGGTAGATCGCGCCAAACCAGAGCAGCGGCGGCACCAGCAACATCGACAGGTACAGGTTGGGGCGTCGGTACAGCAGATTGGCAAAGCGCCGCAGCGGCGAACCGGGCGCAGGCGCTTGGGTGATGGCCAGGGTATTCATCTCACACCTCGCCACTGACGGTGTCGTGCAGCGCCACCATCGCCTCACGGGCCCAGCGAACGCTGAGGTGCTGGCCGGTCTGGTGCTGGGCCGCGTTGTCGAGCCACTGGGTGTTGGCCTGGCTGAGGTTCAGGGTCTGGCCGTTGGCAAGTTTCAATTCGTAGCGTGTGGCGCTGCCCTGGTACTGGATGTCGTGCAGCAGGCCGTGGACCTCGATTTCATCGCTGGCCAACGGGCCCTCGGCAAAACGCACGTGTTCCGGGCGGATCGAGAATGGCTGTGGATAACCGCTCAGTTCCCGGGCCAGCTCGCCACGAATCACGTTGGAGGTGCCGACGAATTCGGCGACGAAGGTGGTCGCCGGTTTCATGTACAGGTTGCGTGGGGTATCGACCTGTTCGATGCGCCCCTTGTTGAACACCGCCACGCGGTCGGACATCGACAGCGCTTCGGTCTGGTCGTGGGTGACGAAAATGAAGGTGATGCCCAGCTGGCGTTGCAGCTTCTTCAATTCGCCCTGCATCTGTTCACGCAGCTTCAGGTCCAGGGCGCCCAAGGGTTCATCGAGCAACAACACCCGCGGACGGTTGACCAGCGCCCGGGCCAGGGCCACGCGTTGACGCTGGCCGCCGGAGAGCTGCACCGGCTTGCGTTCGCCATAGCCACCCAAGGCGACCATTTCCAAAGCTTCGTTGGCGCGCTGGATGCGCTCGGCCTTGGCGACGCCTTTGACTTTCAATCCGTAGGCCACGTTGTCGCGCACATTCATGTGGGGGAAGAGGGCGTAATCCTGGAAAACGGTGTTGACGTCCCGCTGGTACGGCGCGAGCCCGGTGGCTTCTTCGCCGTGGATACGAATCGAGCCGGCACTGGGTTGCTCGAACCCGGCGATCAGCCGCAGGCAAGTGGTCTTGCCTGAGCCGGACGGGCCCAGCATGGAAAAGAACTCGCCGTCCTGGATATCAATGGAGACCCGGTCAACGGCTTTCACATCGCCGAACTGACGGGATACCTGGGTGAACTGGACTGCAAGCGTCATGGTGCGGGGCTCCAAAAAGCGGGGCGGGTATGAAATATCAACCTTGGAACGCGGTCCCGTGGCGAGGGAGCTTGCTCCCGCTGGGTGGCGCAGCCACCCCAAGACCAGCCGATGCGGTGGGTCAGGTAACATCGCGTCGATCTGTTTGGGCGTGCTTCGCACGCCAGCGGGAGCAAGCTCCCTCGCCACAGGGTTAACCATGTTCCCCCAAACAGGTTAATGCGATTTAGCGCCCACCCATGATCGCAATGTAGTCCTGGGTCCAGCGGCTGTACGGCACGAACTTGCCGCCCTCGGCCTGTGGGGTTTTCCAGAAGGCGATCTTGTCGAACTGATCGAAGCCGTTGGTCTTGCAACCTTCGGCGCCCAGCAGTTCGCTGCCCTTGCACGCTGCCGGCACCGCAGGCAAGGAGCCGAACCAAGCGGCCACGTCACCCTGGACTTTCGGTTGCAGCGACCAGTCCATCCACTTGTACGCGCAGTTGGGATGCTTGGCCTCGGCGTGGAGCATCGTCGTATCGGCCCAGCCGGTGGCGCCTTCTTTCGGAATGGTCGAGGCGATCGGTTGCTTCTCGTTCATCAGGCCATTGACCTGATACGGCCAGGCACCGGACGCCACCACGCCTTCGTTCTTGAAGTCGCTCATCTGCACGGTGGTGTCGTGCCAGTAGCGATGGATCAACGGCTGCTGGGCCCTCAGCAATTCCAGCACGGCCTTGTATTGCGCTTCGTCGAGTTGGTACGGGTCCTTGATGCCCAGCTCAGGCTTGGCGGTCTTGAGGTACAGCGCCGCGTCGGCGATGTAGATCGGGCCATCGTAGGCCTGCACGCGCCCCTTGTTCGGCTTGCCGTCGGGCAGGTCCTGGGCGTTGAACAGCACGCTCCAACTGGTGGGCGCCTGCTTGAACACGTCGGTGTTGTACATCAGCACATTCGGGCCCCATTGATACGGGGTGCCGTAGGTCTGCTGGTTGACCACGTACCACGGCGCATCCTTCAGGCGCGGGTCAAGATTCTTCCAGTTGGCGATCAGCGCGGTGTTGATCGGCTGCACGCGCTTGCCGGCAATCAACCGCAACGAGGCGTCGCCGGAGGCGGTGACCAGGTCATAGCCGCCCTTGGTCATCAGGCTGACCATTTCGTCGGACGTGGCGGCGGTTTTCACATTGACCTTGCAGCCGGTTTCCTTCTCGAAACCGCTGACCCAGTCGTAGGCCTTGTCGCTTTCGCCGCGTTCGATGTAACCCGGCCAGGCAACGATATCCAGTTGGCCTTCGCCGGCACCGACGGCCTTGAGCGGTTCGGCGGCCTGGAGGCTGACGCTGGTCAGCAGCGCCGTGGTGAGTGCACTGAGCAATACGGTCTTGTGCGCGTACATGGAAATCCCTCTTGCTTTAATTATGGTCGGGGCAGTTTTCGAACCGGGTGAAACGCCATGGCTGGCCTGTTATTAGAGTAGTGCTATTGGCTACAGATGCTGGCCGTGGCGGGCCATGATGTGGCGCACCACGCTGTAGTCCTGGAGCGAATCGCTGGACAGGTCCTTCCCGTAACCCGAACGTTTCAGGCCGCCGTGGGGCATTTCGCTGACCAGCATGAAATGGCTGTTGATCCAGGTGCAGCCGTATTGAAGCCGCGCCGCCACCTGCATGGCCTTGTCCAGGTTCTGCGTCCACACCGAGGAGGCCAGGCCGTATTCGGAGTCGTTGGCCCAGTCCACCGCCTGGCTGAGTTCGTCGAAACGGGTCACGGTGACGACCGGGCCGAACACCTCGCGCTGGACGATTTCATCGCTTTGCTTGCAGCCGGCCAGCAGCGTGGGTTGGTAATAGAAACCGGCGCCGGAATGCACCGCCGCGCCAGTGATGCGTTCGATGTGCGGCTGGCCGAGGGCGCGCTCGACAAAACTGGCCACGCGGTCGCGCTGGCGGGTGCTGATCAGCGGGCCGATCTCATTGTCGGCGTCGCGCTTGCCGGCAAAGCGCAGGCTGCTGACCGCCGCGCCGAGCTCGGCCACCAGGCGGTCGTGAATCCCGTCCTGGGCGTAGATCCGGCAGGCTGCGGTGCAATCCTGCCCGGCGTTGTAATAGCCGTAGGTGCGCACGCCTTCGACCACGGCCTGGATGTCGGCGTCGTCGCACACGATCACCGGCGCCTTGCCGCCCAGTTCCAGGTGCGTGCGCTTGAGGGTTTTCGCCGC
Source organism: Pseudomonas sp. NFACC56-3 (assembly GCF_900100025.1). Lineage (NCBI taxonomy): Bacteria > Pseudomonadati > Pseudomonadota > Gammaproteobacteria > Pseudomonadales > Pseudomonadaceae > Pseudomonas > Pseudomonas sp. NFACC56-3. The sequence continues at coordinate 111,230 of NZ_FMTK01000023.1, forward strand.
CGCCTGGAGGATCTTCTGCCCGGTGACGATATCGCCGGTCAGCGAGACCATGCGCACTTTCGGATGGCTGACCAGATGGCTGCCCACACCTTCGCCGCCTCCGCAAATGATATTGATGACGCCTCGCGGCAGGATCCTGGCCAGTGCCGGGGCCAGGGCCAGGATCGACAGCGGCGTGTGCTCCGAGGGCTTGAACACCAGCGTATTGCCGGCGGCCAGTGCCGGGGCGATTTTCCAGGCGGCCATCATGATCGGGTAATTCCACGGCGCAATGGACGCCACCACGCCGATCGGGTCGCGGCGCACCATGCTGGTGTAGCCGGGCAGGTATTCGCCACTGAGCTGGCCGGTCTGGCAGCGCACGGCACCGGCGAAGAAACGAAAGACATCCACTGTGGCGCTCAGGTCATCCTGGCGCGCCAGGTGCAGCGGCTTGCCGCAGTTCAGGGATTCGAGGCGGGCCAGCTCATCGGCGTTCTTTTCGATGGCGCTGGCGATGTCCAGCAACAGGTTCGAGCGTTGTTGCGGCGTGGTGCGCGACCAGCCGTCGAAGGCGCGATGGGCGGCGAGGATCGCGGCTTCCACCTGTTCGGTGCTGGCCTCGGCGATGTGGGCCATCACCTCACCGGTGGCCGGGTTGAGGATCGGCTCGACAAGGCCTTCACCGGCAACGAACTCTCCGTCGATCAGCAACGCGGTGCACAACGGGGTTTGCGTGCCAGCCATGTCCGGTTTCTCTTTTTATCGGTTGAAACACAGAACCTGTGGGAGCGAGCTTGCTCGCGATGGCGGTCTATCCGTCGACAATTGCTTTAATGACACTCCGCTATCGCGAGCAAGCTCGCTCCCACAAGGGATCGTGGTGATGCAGCAAGACTAGTGCTCAGCCTCTAGGCCGACAAATTCGAAATACTCAAGGCTGCATTCGATTAAATAGATGGCTTGCGCCCGCCATGAGGTTGTTCCCGGGCGACGGCCAGGAACGGGTCGACCGATGCCGGTCGCGCTGTGCCCCGGCGCCAGGCCAGGCCTACGTCGAGGGTCTGGTTGAGGTCGGCGATCGGCCGGGCTTCGATGATGTCGCCTTCCAGCGACCAGGGCCGGTAAGTCATGTCCGGCTGGATCGACACGCCCAATCCCGCCGCCACCAGGCTGCGCACCGCTTCGGTCGAAGCGGTGCGCAGGGTGACCCTCGGTTGCAGGCTGGCGCCGCGCCACAGGCGTTGGGCGTTGCGGTCCATTTCATCGACATTCAGCTGGATCAGCGGTTCGCGGGCCACGTCGGCCAGGTTGATGCTGTCGTGTTCCAGCAGCGGGTGCTGCGCCGGCAACCACAAGCGGTGTGGCGAATGGGTCAGGACTTCGGTCTGCAAGGCATGACGGTCTTCCAGGTTGGACAGGATCAGTACCCCAACGTCGATTTCGCCGCTGACCAGCAAATGCTCGATGTACGGCCGTTCGTCCTCCATCACGCGGATCTCCACGTTGGGGTAGGCACGCTGGAAACGGGTCAGCAGGTCCGCCAGGTAATAGCCGGCGACCAGGCTGGTGACGCCAATGGTGACCTGGCCGGCCACCTGATCGGTGCTTTGTTGCAGGCTGCGCTTGGCGTTGTCGACAGTGGCCAGGATCAAATGGGCCTGGCGCAGGAATTGATGGCCCTGGTGGGTCAGGGTCATGCCCTTGGCGTGGCGGCTGAACAGGCTGACGCCGATGTCCTGCTCCAGTTGCTGGATCGCCAAGGTCAGGGTGGACTGGGAAATGAAGGCGGTTTGCGCAGCGGCGGAGATAGAGCCGGTCTCGGCCACGGCGATGAAGTGGCGGATCTGGCGCAGGGTCATCATGGGCGTGTACCCGGTGGGTGATTTTTATCGATGTACTGAAGTGTATATCGTTTTTTCAGAAGGGTAGGGGAGTGTGTCTTCGAATGAGCCAGGCAACATCTGGAAGCAATCTCGCCCGCGGCGTCAGGGCACTTTCGATCTAGGCTGGGGGCCTTACGTTGACCCGACAATGTGGAGGCAACAAATGAACACCCGTGGATTGCTCGATCAGCTTCTCAAGTCCGGCCAGGAAATGTTGCAAAACAAGGCTGGCGGCTCACAGGGCAAGTCGTCCGGCGGCCTGGGCGGGTTGCTCGGCGGCTCCGGCAACCTGGGCGGGATGCTTTCCGGCGCGGGCGGCGGGGCCCTGGCGGCCGGGGCCATGGGCCTGTTGCTGGGCAACAAGAAAGCTCGCAGCTTCGGCGGCAAGGCCCTGGCCTACGGTGGCCTGGCTGCCCTGGGCGTGATCGCCTACAAAGCCTATGGCAACTGGCAGGCCCAACAGGGCACCGCGCCGAAAACCGAACCGCAGACCCTCGACCGCGTGCCCCCGGCGCAGGTTGAACAGCATAGCCAGGCGATCCTCAAGGCCCTGGTGGCGGCGGCCAAGGCCGACGGTCATGTGGACGAGCGGGAGCGGCAGTTGATCGAAGGTGAATTCACCAAGCTCGACAACGACCAGGAGTTGCAACACTGGCTGCACGCCGAACTCAACAAACCCCTGGACCCCACCGACGTCGCCCGCGCCGCCAGCACCCCGGAAATAGCCGCGGAAATGTACATCGCCAGTGTGATGCTGGTGGACGAGGAAAACTTCATGGAGAAGTCCTACCTCGACGAACTGGCGCGTCAACTCAAGCTGGAGCCGGGGTTGAAGGTGGAACTGGAAAAACAGGTGCGCCAGGCGACCGCCTAGAACAGCCCCAACGCGATTCCCTGTGGGAGCGAGCCTGCTCGCGATGGCACCCGGTCAGTCATAGCGTTTTTGACTGGTACACCGCTATCGCGAGCAAGCTC